>NZ_CP037953.1:3352366-3657126 GCF_009756665.1 Permianibacter aggregans | reverse complement strand
AAGGCACTCCCGTATCTCTACAGGATTCTCTGGATGTCAAGAGTAGGTAAGGTTCTTCGCGTTGCATCGAATTAAACCACATGCTCCACCGCTTGTGCGGGCCCCCGTCAATTCATTTGAGTTTCAACCTTGCGGCCGTACTTCCCAGGCGGAGAACTTATCGCGTTAGCTGCGCCACTAAAAACCTCAAGGGTCTCCAACGGCTAGTTCTCATCGTTTACGGCGTGGACTACCAGGGTATCTAATCCTGTTTGCTCCCCACGCTTTCGTGCCTCAGCGTCAGTCTTAGGCCAGATGGTCGCCTTCGCCACTGATGTTCCTTCCGATATCTACGCATTTCACCGCTACACCGGAAATTCCACCATCCTCTCCCAGACTCCAGTCTCCCAGTCTTGAATGCAGTTCCCAGGTTAAGCCCGGGGATTTCACATCCAACTTAAAAGACCGCCTACGCACGCTTTACGCCCAGTAATTCCGATTAACGCTTGCACCCTCTGTATTACCGCGGCTGCTGGCACAGAGTTAGCCGGTGCTTATTCTGCAGGTAACGTCAATCAACCACGTATTAAGTGGCTGACCTTCCTCCCCGCTTAAAGAGCTTTACAACCCGAAGGCCTTCTTCACTCACGCGGCATGGCTGGATCAGGCTTGCGCCCATTGTCCAATATTCCCCACTGCTGCCTCCCGTAGGAGTCTGGACCGTGTCTCAGTTCCAGTGTGGCTGATCATCCTCTCAGACCAGCTACCGATCGTCGCCTTGGTGAGCCTTTACCTCACCAACTAGCTAATCGGGCATCGGCCGCTCCAATGACGTGAGGCCTTGCGGTCCCCCACTTTCCCCCTCAGGGCGTATGCGGTATTAGCACACCTTTCGGTGTGTTATCCCCCATCACTGGGCACGTTCCGATGCATTCCTCACCCGTCCGCCGCTAGGACCGAAGTCCCCGCTCGACTTGCATGTGTTAAGCCTGCCGCCAGCGTTCAATCTGAGCCATGATCAAACTCTTCAGTTCAAGTCTTTGGCTCTTATCGCTTGGCTAATTTCGAAACTACTATGAATCTCGAGTTCACTAAACGTAAGAGTATTACGATATTTTCGTCGCTTCTCTCAACGCTAGTGCCCACACAGATTACTTCGTTATCTTGTTAAAGAGCATCGCAACTCATCGCTGCGTCACTTCACTTTCTCGTGAAGCGGGGCGCGCATTCTACAGTATCGCACCACCTTGTCAACACCTTTTTCTGCGCTTTCTGAACCGTCGTTTCCGACCACTTCAGCCCGCTTACCTTCCGGTGCCAACCCCGCCGTCTCGCACTTCCGTGCTCCCCGTCGGTGAGGCGCGCATTATAGGGAGGAAATTCGATGATGCAAGCAGTATTTTTATAAAAATCGCTATTGACTTTTGACTGCTTGGCGTCCGCCGAAAAACCGGTTGTAGATACGCAAGCCGAACAGTAAGGATAGTATAAAAATAAACAGAACGGGCTGATTCAGATCAGATTTTACTTGCCAGAAATAGTGCCAGACACCGAGCACGGCAATGACGTACACCAATCTATGAAGTTTGTGCCAACGGCGCCCCAATTTACGCATCGAATAGCGGTTCGACGTAATGGCCAGCGGCAGCATCAGAAGAAAGGCCAGCATGCCGACAGTGATATACGGTCGTTCAATAATTTCGGCGCCGATGTTACGCCACTCCAAGCCCATATAGAGAACAACAAACGTAGTCAGATGCAAACATAAATAGAAGAAGCTGAATAAGCCCAGCATGCGCCGGAACGCAATCCAGGCTGGTTGGCCGGTTAGCAACCGCAGCGGCGTCATCGACAGACACATCATTAATGAATAAAGCGCCCAACGACCGGTGGTCAGCATGATGACCTTTTGCGGGTCGGCACCAAGAGATGCCGTGACCGCGCCGTGCAGCAGATCGGCGAACGGCCACAGCATGGCGAAAAACGCCAACGGCTTCAGCAGCCAGCGGCGCCAGGTTGGATGATTCAGTAAAGGGAGCTGCACAGTTTAGTAGTACCGCCGCAAATCCATATCCCGGTAAAGGTGCGCCACCTGCTCGGCATAGCCGTTGAACATCAGGGTATCGATACGGCTGGTGCCGAACAGGCTATTGTCGACGATGCGCCGTTCCCGGGCTTGGCTCCAGCGCGGATGATCGACATTTGGATTGACGTTGGCATAGAAACCGTATTCTTGTGGAGCCATCAGGTTCCAGGTGGTCGGCGGCTGCTTTTCGGTGACGCTGATGCGGACAATCGACTTGATGCCTTTGAAGCCGTATTTCCACGGCACAACCAGCCTTAATGGTGCGCCGTTTTGCGGCGGCAGCGTTTTGCCGTACAGACCGACAGCCAGGATGGTCAGCGGGTGCATTGCTTCATCGAGCCTGAGCCCTTCTACATAGGGCCAATCCAGCGAACTAAAACCAAGCAGTCCAGGACGCTGACCCGGCATTTGCTTCGGATCATGCAAGGTCTGAAACGCCACATACTTGGCTTTGCTGGTCGGCTGCACTCTCTCCAGCAATTTGGCCAGCGGGAAGCCTATCCATGGAATGACCATCGACCAGGCTTCGACACAGCGCATCCGGTAAATGCGCTCCTCCAATGGCATGCCACGCAGAATGTCCTCAAGACCATAGCGACCCGGTTTGGCCACCTCGCCCTCAATCACCACACTCCAGGGCTCGGTTTTGAATTGTTGGGCGTTTTTCGCCGGGTCGTCCTTACCGGTGCCGAATTCATAGAAGTTGTTGTAATGGGTAATCGAGTATTCGCCGGTCAGCGTCAAATCACTGCCCCAGGGGGTTTTGCTGAACCTCAGCGGCGCGGGCGCCGCCAGCGTTGCATTGAGCGGCAAAAAGCTCGTCGCCAACCCGAAACCGAGTGCTTGCAGAATACGCCGGCGATCAACATAAACCGCTTCTGGTGTTACTTCATTTTCACTGAGCTTTCGCATCGTTATTCCCGACCACCCCATCTGCATTTATCGATTTGCCCTGCTTCAGACCGAAATTAGCGCTATTTGTTACAGCGAAATGGATGCCAAGCAGGCCGCGTTCCGCACTATTGCCAGTCCGAAGCGCCGGCGAAACCGGCCCTGCTCTGCTATAGTGTCGCCGCTTTTCGAGCGACCCGCTGATTCGGCATTACAGGCACTCGCGTCAACATGACCTCCAAGAAAATCGTCATCAAAGGCATTACCGCCAACGGCAAGACCTTTCGCCCCAGCGACTGGGCGGAACGGATGTGCGGCAATCTGTGCAGTTTCCGCAACCGGCGCATGTACTACTCCCCCTTGTTACGACCGGCGATTGTTGACGGGATCAAATGCGTGTATGTCGACCCGGAGCTGGCCACGCTGCACCCGAGTTTATTCCAGGAAGTCGTGAATTTTGCGGCGCAGAACGGTCTAATCCAGGACGAAATAGAAGAGTCGTGATCCCTGCCACTTTTATCAGGGGTGCTGACGTTCTATAGTATGAGCATCTATGTTATGGAGATTCGGTATGAAGTCGCTTAGGCTCGTCCTGTTGGTAGGCGGACTGGCATGTATGGCAGGCACGGCCCTGGCCGGCAACACCTACAAGTGGACTGATGATAACGGTCAGATCCAATACACCCAGCTGCCGCCCAATGATCGGCCCTACACGGTGATCAAGTCAGCGACCGCTTCGATCAATGAAGAGGGCGCAGAATCGCCACTGACCAGCAAACCTGCTGACAAGGCAAACCCGAAAACCGGTGCCGGTGAGTACACCTCGGCGGAAAAGGAAAAGCTGTCGAAGAACTGTGATATCGCCAAACAGAACCGCGAAATGCTGCGCACCGCAGCAAAAATTCGGGTCAATGATGAAAAAGGCGAGCCAAGGCATTTGACCGAAGAAGAGCGGAAAGCGCGTCTGGCCGACACCGAGAAGCAGATTGAGTTCTACTGCGACAAGTAATCGTTGCCGTACAAAAAAGGGAGCAAAAGCTCCCTTTTTTCTTGGCTGAAAAACACAGCCGCCATATCGACCGATAAAAAAGAATTGTCGACCGGCAAAAAAGAAGGCCCGCAATCGCGGGCCTTCTGCTAGCAACACACAAGGAGAACATTGAGCCTGAAAGGGGACAGATCAGGTTAGGGCTCATCAACCAGGAAGTGGTTTAATCGATGAGGTTCAATGACCTTGCAGTGTTCAGATAAAGTGTAGAAATGAAAGTTCCCAGCTGCTGATAAAAACTCCCGTTTTTTCATTTCGTTCTATCGAAATAAGCCGATATGCCGAAGCCAATCTGACAGTTCAGGCGAACAAATCCTGGCTAAATTGACGTTAACGTAATTTCTACAATTATTGCCGCGATGCGGCAAAATGCTCAGTCAGCTCAGACAAAAAAGAAACGGCCCGAAGACCGTTTCCGTCAACACAGATGCGCCTACGCCGCCTGGCTATGGCTCTTGCCACTTTTATCCAGGGCACTGACCGTGAAATGGCCACGGGCAAAGCTGTCGACTTGAATGACTTCGTCACGCAAGGCTTCGGCTTTGCGCAGCAGCTCCGCTTCGGCGCTATCGATGACACCGGCTTGCAGCGCCCGTTGCAGCACATCTTCGTACGTCTGCGGGCCTTCGACTTCCTGCATCTGGCCTTTGCGCATGGCCTTGCCGAGTTTGCGGTCCGCGTCAGCGGCGGCCAAAACGGCTTTGAAGGCTGCCTCCATTTTCGCCAATGGCTGATCTTCAGCGCCGAGGTAAACCTGAGCGGTTACCCGGTCACGCAATTCGTGATCTTTCATCATTGCTGCAACGAGCAGATGGTCGAGCTTGTCGTTCGGCTTGCGGACCTTGTTGCCGAACGGCAGCACGACCAGCTTCATCAGCCAAGCGACAAACGAGTTCGGCATGTTGGCGAAGAACTGCGAAAACGCTTTCTGGCATTCATACAGCGCATTACGCACACACCAACGGACATACGGCAGATCGGAGGCTGGGCAGCCTTGATCGTGGTAATACTTCAGCGCCGTCGATGCCATGTACAAATTGGATAAGACATCACCCAAACGAGCCGACAAACGCTCGCGGCGCTTCAAATCACCACCAAGCAGCATCATCGACACGTCAGCAACCAGCGCCAGCGCCGCCGAGAAGCGCGAAAGCTGCTCGAAGTGACGTTTGGTTTCGCCAGAGGTCGGGGCATTGGCAAGACGACCGGCCGTCAAACCGAGCATCAGCGTGCGGACAAAATTGCTGGCCGCGTAGCCGATATGCTTGAACAGCAGTTGATCGAAATCGGTCAAGCCTTTGACTTTATCGGTGTTCGCCGCCGCCTGCATTTCATCGAATACGAACGGATGGCAACGCACGGCGCCCTGACCAAAAATCATCAGGTTGCGGGTCAGAATATTGGCGCCTTCAACGGTGATCGCGATGGGCTGGCTGACAAAACCATGCGCCAGATAATTTTCTGGGCCCATGATCACGCCGCGACCGGCATGCACATCCATTGCATCGGTGACGACGGCGCGACCGAGTTCGGTCATGTGGTATTTGGCAATGGCGGTGACGACTGCTGGTTTGACACCGAGATCGATGGAAGCTGCGGTCATCTGCCGCATCGCTTCCAATTGATAGGTCTTGCCGGCGATGCGTGCCATCGCTTCTTCGATGCCTTCAAAGGCACCGATATGGGTTTTGAATTGTTTGCGCACACGAGCATAAGCGCCGGTCATCCGATACGCCACTTGCGCGGTGGCGGTGCCAAGTGCCGGCAACGAAATACCGCGACCAGCTGACAAACATTCAACCAGCATGCGCCAGCCTTGGCCGGCATATTCTTTACCACCGATGATCCAATCCAATGGAATGAACACATCTTTGCCGGTCGTTGGACCATTCATGAATGCCATGCCCATTGGCAAATGACGACGGCCGACTTCGACGCCTGGATGATCGGTTGGAATCAGCGCGCAGGTGATGCCGTAATCGACTTTGTCGCCGAGCAATTTGTCCGGATCGTATAGCTTGAACGCCAAACCGAGCACCGTCGCGACCGGCGCCAGCGTGATGTAGCGCTTGTTCCAATTCAAACGAATGCCAAGCACTTCTTTGCCTTCGTAGGTGCCTTGGCAAATGATGCCGGTATCCGGAATAGCGCCGGCATCGGAACCGGCTTTCGGCGCGGTCAAGGCAAAGCATGGAATTTCTTCGCCGCGTGCCAAACGCGGCAAGTAATGGTCTTTTTGCTCTTTGGTGCCGTAATGCAGCAGCAATTCGGCTGGGCCAAGTGAGTTCGGCACCATCACGGTCACGGCAGCAGTGCAGGAACGTGATGCCAGCTTGGTAACGACCGTTGAATGCGCCAACGCCGAGAAGCCTTTGCCACCGTACTCTTTCGGAATGATCATGCCGAGGAAACCGGCTTTTTTAAGATATTCCCAGGCTTCCGGTGACAGATCACGATCTTTGTGCACGATATTGAAGTCGTTGACGATGCGGCACAGCTCTTCCGTTTCGTTGTCAACAAACGCCTGCTCTTCTTCGCTCAACGTCGGTTTTGGATACGACAGCAGCGTTTGCCAATTCGGATTACCCTGGAACAGTTCGCCGTCCCACCAGACATCACCCGCTTCCAGCGCTTCGCGTTCCGTCGACGTCATTGGCGGCAACACTCTGCGGAAAATGCTCAGCACCGGTTTGCTGATGAGGTTTTTGCGTAGCGGAGTCGGCAGCAAGACCAATGCGGCAACAATGAACAAGCCCCAGGCAACGTAAGAAGGTTCGAACACAACGCTGCAAATCACCAGCGCAATGGCGTTCGCTACCAGCGTCGTCATCAGCGCGCCACGCCGGTACAGCATGGTGCCAGACACCACCAGTAAAACCAGCAGGTGGACTAATGTGGTCATAACTTAACTCCTCGGGTAGGTAATCGGTGCCTTGAAGCCCGCTGCCAGAAACGGGATCAAGCGCGCGACTACTTCATGCAGTTCAATGTTTTCTTGAAAATCGGCAGCAGCGATATCGCGTAACGCGTTACCACCACCAATGGCAAATACCAGCGCGCCCAACATAAAGTGCAGTCGCCAGAACACTTCCTGAGCCGGAATATCCGGGTGAGCGCGTCTGAGCAAATCGCGAAACTCATCGAGCGCATTGCCGTACTTGCTCAAAATAAAGCGGCGCAGATGGCCCTGCTCTTCGGCATAGGCCCGGCCCAACAGGCGCATGAAAATGGCGGCGCCTTGCGGCTCCAGGCGATCGAGCGCTTGTAAGGGGCGCAGAAACGTCGCCAATACCTGCTCGACATGAGGCATCGACGAATTCTTACGTAAAGGCTCCATCTCGCGGACCAATTCCGCCGTCAATTGCGCCATGAATCGGTCGAAAACCGCTTGGATCAACGACTTCTTGCTACCGAAATGATAGTTCACTGAGGCCAGGTTGACGTTGGCCCGCGAGGTAATCAGCCGTAGCGAGGTTTCAGCAAAGCCGCGGTCGGCAAAGAGGAACTCGGCGGCCGCAATGATGCGGTCTCGGGTGCTTTCCTGGCTCATGGGTAGGATTGGCTGGGATCAATCTAAACAAGTGTTTGAAACATATGTTCAAACTGGTCGGACTGTCAAGCTCCGCCTAAGAAGAGGCTGAAAAATCCCGGTTTCCGCGAGCAGTTTTTTGAACGGATCAACACTGGCAGCGTCCACCAGCCAGGAAGTGCTCGAGCTGATTAACAGAAGGCATTCGATGCCGGCACCTCGGGCGGAAACGGTCAGAAATGGCCTTTGAACAAATTCCCGAAAGCGGTTCGAAAGAGGTTATGCCGTCGAGTCAGGCAAATGACTAGCCGCTCCGTTCACTTCTGCAACGTCAGAAGACCGCACTTCGTTATCGATGCACCCGACCTTCTACCAATCGCACAGCGGTTCAGCGACGACGAACAGCGGCATCAACCGATGTCAACCATTGCTGTACCTGCTCGACGGTGAACGGCCAATCGAGTTCGTGTTGCTGGTAGCGCAGCACCGGTAAACGCAAACCATAACGTTCAATCAGTTGCTCGACATCGTCCTGCTCACTGATATCAAGTTGCTCGATGCGCCATTGGCAAGGATCAGACAAGGGCGCCAACAGCCACCAAGCCTCTTCGCAAAGATGGCACCCCTCGGTTCCCAACAATTGAATCGTTCGCATATGCACACCAGGTTTCTGACAGGCGGCAATTATCCTTGAAACCAACTCAGGTCGCAGCTCAATGAATACCGGCGCAAGATCTATGCAGGCAAACAATCGCCTCCCCTACCCTGAACCAAAACCAACTCAGCGAAACCTGCAGCCATTGTTTCGGCAAACCACTCGCGAGCACCAACCGTTGTTGTGCCGACAACGCTGCGTGCAAAATGCCAGTGCACCGCTTCGCTGCATCGCGGCAGTGGGGACAGAAACGACTATCGAAGTTCGCGTCGACCCTTACCTCCAAAACGGATCATGCTGACCACCCGATCGCCGAGGTTTTTCCGCCGCTGAAAGCTCGCACTCCACGGCGCAAAACTGAGCGCCAACTTCATTGTGCCGCCACAACGAATAAGAACATGCGACTTTCATGCAGAAACCAGCGCTTTTCCCTACATTGTTGTTGACATTTTTTTTGAATTGAACGATTTTTGCGCTGCCAACTTTTTTCACCTTGCAAGGGTATACTCACATGGCAAAACCAAAGAAACCAATTCCGCCGTCAGGCGAAGCAAAAAAGCCTGCTAAGAAAGCCGCAGCCAAAAAACCTGCCGCCAAAAAAGCAGCCAGCAAAACCACCGCGACAAAAAAAGTCGCCACCAAAAAGGTAGCCACCAAGAAAGCCGCAGCCGGTAAAACGACTACAGCCGCTACCCCGAAAGTGAAAAAAGCCGCCAAGAAAGCGGTAGCTCAGGCCGTCAAAGCCGCCAAGAAAGCAGTTAAAGTCGCCAAGCCAGCCAACAAGAAAAAAGTCGCTGTCGCCACGGCTAAAGCCGTTATCAAAGCCGTGAAAGACGCCACCAAGAAATCCGCCAAAGCCACCGCTGCGAAAAAAGTCGCCAAGCCAGCCGCCAAGAAAGCTGCTCCTAAAGCCGCTGCCAAAGCTGCACCAAAAGCTGCCGCGAAGAAAGCCGTGACGAAAAAAGCCGAAGCCGCGAAAGCTGCGCCGAAGCCGGCGAAAAAGTCGGTCACCAAAAAAGCCGAGCCAGGTAAAGCCGCCGTCAAAGCGGAAGCCAAGGCCGCGGTAGCAAAACCAGCAGCGAAGAAAGCAGCGGCGAAAAAGCCGACTGCCAAAAAAGCGGATGGCGCCAAAAAGCCAGCCGCAAAGCCGGTCAGCAAAGCGAATAAGCCGACTGAGCAATCCGCTACTCCAGTTGTCGCTCCAGCTCCGCTGGCGCCAGCACCGAGCAGCGAAGAGCCAAAGGTATAATCCGGCAGTAATGAAAAGAGCCCGCATCGCGGGCTCTTTTTTTATCTTGAGCATGTCGGTTTAGCGTGGCCGTATTCGCCAGCACTGGTGAATACGGGGGTTGCGGGCAAAATCCATCGGCAGGGTTTTACGGCTCCAATCTTCGATCTCGCAATCGGCAAGCGCATCTCGGTCGAGCACAAAACGCCGGAAATTGTTCGAGAAAATCAGTTCGCCGCCGGGCGCCAATCGCTGCAGGGCTTGGCGCAACAGCTCAACATGGTCGCGCTGAACATCAAAAACATCGGTCATCCGCTTCGAATTGGAGAACGTCGGCGGGTCGATAAAAATCAAATCGAATGACTCCCGCACCGTCGGCAGCCACTGCATGACATCGGCTTGCACAAATTGATGGGCCGGCCCGTCAAGCTGGTTCAACTCAAAATTCTGCATGGCCCAATCGCTGTAGGTGCGCGACATATCGACGCTGGTTGTCGAGTGGGCGCCTCCTGCCGCGGCGTAGACACTGACTGAGCCGGTATAGGAAAACAGGTTCAAAAAGCGCTTGCCAGCAGCCCGCTCGCGAATCAGCGTGCGCGTGATCCGGTGATCGAGAAACAGACCGGTATCGAGATAATCTTGCAGGTTGACCCAGAACTTCAGGCCGCCCTCCTCAATGACTTCGAAATGTTGGGCCTCGGCAATTTTCTCGTACTGGCTCAAGCCTTTTTGCTTGGCCCGGGTGCGTAGCTGCACCCGCTCGGGGCTCAAACCAAATACTTCGGTCGCCACCTGCACCAGTTCACGCAAACGGCGCTGTGCGACAGCTTCGGGAATTTTTGATGGCGCCTGATATTCCTGAATCAACAACTGATCGCCATAGACATCGATAGCGGCCGCGTATTCAGGCAGGTCGGCATCGTAGACGCGATAACAGTGCACGTCTTCGCGCTTCAACCATGAGGCCAGATGCTTGCGGTTTTTCTGCAGCCGATTGCGAAAGGCTTCGGCGCCTTCGCTGAGTTTCAACTCACGCTCTTCCGGCGGCTGCCAGCGCGATTGCTCATTGATGTCGAACAGATACAGCTTGCAAGCCAGCGCGCCGTTGTACATCGCGTATTGCTTGTGCGAACGCAGATGCATGGCTTTGGCCAGCACCGGCTCGCTGGTGATCACCGCTGCCTGCCAACCCTGAAATTCATTGTACAAGGTTTCGCCGAGCTCTTGATAGGTTGCGGTCAACGCTTCGACTTCACCGAGCCGTTCGCCATACGGCGGGTTGGCGACCACGATACCGATTTGATCAATCGGCTTTTGCAAATTGGCGATCGGCTTGCGTTCGAATTGCACAAAGTCATCAATACCGGCGCGCTCGGCGTGTTTTCTTGCCATTTGCAACACGCGGATATCGGCATCAAAACCAAACAGCTCGGAACGTACCGCTGCGACGCCCTGCTCGGCGCGTTGTTCGGCTTCATTGAGCAAGGAGGTCCACAGCGCGTCATCATGCAGCAGCCAGCCCTGATTGAAACCAAAATCTTCACGGAATAATCCCGGGGCGATATCGGCGGCCATCAATGCCGCTTCGATAACCAATGTGCCGGCACCACAACACGGGTCAACCAGAGGTTTGCCTTCGGCGGCGGCGGCGGGCCAGTGCGCGCGCTGCAAAATCGCGGCGGCCAGCGTTTCCTTGATCGGTGCCAGGCCCGCACGCGGACGATAACCACGCTCGTGCAACGCATGACCGCTGAGATCGATTGTGACCGTCAAGTCGTCGCGATGGACATGGGTGTTGATGCGCACCGTTGGTTGCTCGGTATCGACATCCGGACGGGCGCGACCGCGGGCGCGGTGCTGATCGACAATCGCATCTTTGACTTTTTGCGCGCCGAATTGGGTGTGTTTCAGGTAGGCATTGCTGCCGGTGAAATCGACGCAGAGACTGCCCTGCTCAGGCAGATGCTGCAGCCAGTCGATGCTGCGCACCTGATCGTAGAAGGCATCGATATCCGGCGCTTTGCTCTGCTTCAGCACCAGCAATATGCGACTGGCGAGACGCGACCAGAGCACCGCGCGATAGCCGATCGCCAGCGTGCCGGCAAAATGGACACCGGCCAAAGCCTCATGCACATCTTCGGCACCGAGCGCTTTCAGTTCGTCAACCAGCAAATATTCCAGACCCTTGGCGCACGGGGCAAAAAACTGATGTCGCACGGAAAATCCTGTGGTGGTGGCCGCGAGCACGTTGTCGCCGCCGAAATCATGCTGAGTATTATCGCTGATTTTTCAGTGCCGATTCAGGCTTTCCGGCTATCCTTGCCGGAGAATGCGAAATCAGGAAACGTTAATGATGAAATATGCCCTGTTGCTAATCAGCATGCTGTTGCTGAGTGGATGCGCGACGTTAAGTGAAAGCGAGTGCCGCAGCGCCGACTGGTACGCCATTGGTTTTGAAGACGGTGCCCAGGGCCGTCCAGTCAGCTATCTATCTGAACACCGCAAAGCCTGCGCGGATTATCAAGTGACGCCAGCATTCGAGCCGTATCGTCAGGGACACGAACAAGGCGTCGCGCAATACTGCACCGCAGATAACGGCTTCGCACTTGGTCGTCGCGGCGGCCGCTATCAGAATGTCTGCCCGCCAGCACAGGCTGCGGTGTTTGTGCCGGCTTACCAGCGCGGCTATCAGCTTTATATGGTTGAGCGTCAAATTCAAGAAGCCCAGCGGCAACAACGTCAGGAAGAACAGGCGGTTGCCAATGATCGACAGCGCATCACCGAAATTGAATCACTGCTGATTCATGAAAGCGGCAACAGCGAAAGCCGCAAGCAACTGTTGGCGGAAATGCGCGCGCTGGAAGCCGGCATCCACGAACACCAGCAGCGAATTTTTCATCTGGCCGAAGAGTTGGATGCACTTTATGCCGAAATGCGGGCGCTGGAATCCGCGCCTTAAACCATTAACAGTGCAAACGGGCCGCTAGCTGTGGCCCGTTTCATTTTTTTGCCATCTGACGCTCATCTGGCTGTCATCTCAAGCGAGTCAAATACCGCACGTCCAGTCACTTACTGAACAGGGGTAAAGATCATGAACTCACTCGCGATGTCATCGACCGCTGCATCCGCCACAACATCCGTACATGAAACCCGTTGCCCGAACTGCCAGCAGGGATTTCGCACGGTGTTGGCATTTTCCAAACACATGGCCAAATGCGCCGATCGGCAAAGCAGCCGCGAGCTCGAACCGCCGGCTTTCACACGCAACAAACTGCAGGCTTAACGGGCGGCGATAGCCGCGGTGCGAATCAGTGACGCGCCCTGATAAATAAAGCCGGTGTAGATCTGCAGCAGATCGGCACCGGCCGCGCGTTTTTCTGCGGCGCTTTGTGCATCATGAATACCGCCGACGCCGATGATCGGCATTTGCCCTTTCAATTCGGCTTTCAACCAGCGCAGCACTTCGGTGCTTTTTTGTTGCACCGGTTTGCCGCTCAAGCCGCCAGTTTCATTGCCATGCGGCAATTGCTCGACGCCGACACGCGACAACGTGGTGTTGGTGGCAATAACGCCATCGATTTGATTGCGTACCAGCGCATCAGCGATCTGTACCACCTCGTCCTGGGATAAATCCGGTGCGATTTTCAGCAGTAACGGCACATTTTTTTGGTGGCTTGCGGCCAGCGTTCTTTGCTCGGCTTTCAGCGTTGCCAGCAAGGAGTCCAGTGCTTCGCCATATTGCAAAGAACGCAGGCCTTGCGTATTCGGCGAAGAAATATTGACCGTGACGTAATCGGCGTGGGCGTAGACCTTGCGCAAACCAATCAGATAATCGTCGTTGGCCTTCTCCACCGGCGTATCAAAATTCTTGCCGATATTAATGCCGATGATGCCGTCGTAATGCGATTGCTTGACCTGCTCAACCAGGTGATCGACACCTTTATTGTTGAAGCCCATCCGATTGATGATCGCCTCGGCCTGCTTCAAGCGAAAAATGCGCGGTTTGGCATTACCCGGCTGCGGCCGTGGCGTCACGGTGCCGACTTCGATAAAGGCAAAGCCCAGCGCGCCGAGCGCATCGAGATAATCGGCATTCTTGTCGAGCCCGGCCGCCAGACCAACCCGATGGCGAAATGGCAGACCCCAGAACTCGACCGGATCATCCGGCACGTTGACCGACAGCAGGCTGTGCAACGGCGTGCCGTGTACCGCGCGTAAACTGCGTAGAGAAACATCGTGGGCTTTTTCGGCATCCATCGAGAACAGCAATGGACGAATCAATGAATAAAGAGACATGGACAGCAAGGCCTGAACTTTCGTGCGAGGATCTTAGCGGGGCTGACCGTTGCTGTCACCGCTCAAGCGGATTTTGGCAAACGGTTTGCCGAGATTATTTCTGTCGTTGCTGATGCAACCACTGTAGCGCTTCTTCTTCGGTGAAAAAGGCTTGCCAAACGACGCCGGCCGTTTGACAGGCACGACCGTAAAACTGCCAGTAATCCAGATTGTCTTCGGGTGAAATCAGATTCGCGGACGCCAAATCCGGATAACTTGCCGTCACCATCGAGACATAGTTGGCCGGAAACTCGCCAACGGCCGTCAAGCTCGCCGCCAAGCGCGCGTTTCGCAAATCGTATAGCAGTTGATAACCGTGTTGATTGGCCAGTTCCCGCGCATCAGTCGTCATCGCGGCTGCGGTCGCCAGATCTATAGCGCCTTGATAAAACACTCGGACCAGTTGTTGTTGATGGTCCAAGTCGATGCGGTAGGTTTTGCTCACAATGCGGGGGAAATAGTTGGAAAAAATCCTGACACCAAGATTACCTGCAGATTGTCCGCTTGACCAGAATCAATAGAGGGAAAACCTTGTTGCGTAGCCGTCCATTGATCTAGCGCTGATTGGCGACCACCGCCAGGACGTGTCGATTTGCGCCGCGCGCCAACAGCGGGCCGATATCGGCCCACTGTTGACGTGCATCAGTGAAGGGTTTGTTTAGTGAAACGCACTTAGGCTTTTTTTCGTACCGGTGCTTTGCTGGCAGTTTTGCTGCTGGTGCTACTGCTCGCCTTCGTCTTGGCGGTTGCCGCCTCATCACCATCGCCGCGTTCCTGCCATTTACCATCGACATAAAACAGCGACCAATTGGTTTGCTTACCTTCTTTTTCCGAAGCGACAAACTGTTGGCCGGATTTACGCGAATAACGCAGCACCGTTGGATTGCCTTCCGGATCGGCATCCGGTGCTTCCAGCAAGTAATGAAACTTTTTCGCCAATTGCGATTTGACGGTACGCAGCTCCGCGATTTTCGGTGGCCGGGTTTCGCGAATCTTCGGAAACTTGCTGGCGGCCAGGAACAAACCGGCAGCACCATCACGCAATATGTAGGTATCTTCCGGATGCTTGTCACATTGCAGATGCGGCATCGGGATCGGATCTTCACGCGGCGGTGCTGCTTGACCACTGCGCAACAGCTTGCGGGTGTTCTTGCATTCGTCGTTGGTGCAACCGAAATACTTGCCGAAGCGACCCACTTTCAGCTGCATGTCACTGCCGCATTTTTCGCACTGGATGATCGGGCCATCATAACCTTTGAGGCGGAACTGGCCTTGCTCGACGATATAACCGTCGCATTCCGGGTTATTGCCGCAGACATGCAGTTTGCGGTTTTCATCGATGACATAAGCCGACATCGCGCTGCCACACTTGGTGCAGCGTTTTTTCGCCCGCAGTTCGATGACCTCGGCTTCTTCGTCTTCGGTCGACACCACTTCATCAGCGGAAATCAGATTGATGGTTTTCTTGCAGCGCTCTTTCGGTGGCAGATTGAAACCGGTGCAACCGAGGAACACGCCAGTCGTCGCCGTGCGAATCGCCATCGGCCGACCGCAATCCGGACATTTGATATCGGTTTCCACCGGCTGCGACCAGCGCATACCGCCTTTTTCATTTTCGGCGGCTTCCAGCTTGGCGACAAAGTCCTGGTAAAACTTATCCAGCGCCTGTTTCCAGTTGGCATCGCCTTCGGCGATTTCGTCGAGCTGCTCTTCCATCTGCGCGGTGAAATTGAAATCGAGCAGATCGGTGAATGACTCCACCAAACGGTCGGTAACGATCTCACCCATTTTTTCGGCGTAGAAACGGCGCTGTTTGACCGAGGCGTAACCGCGATCCTGAATCGTCGAGATAATTGCCGCATAAGTCGATGGACGACCAATGCCACGCTTTTCCAATTCCTTGACCAACGAGGCTTCAGTGTAGCGGCCAGGCGGTTTGGTGAAATGCTGTTTCGGTGTCAGCGTATCGAGCTTCAATACTTCGCCTTCTTTGACATCCGGCAGCTCGACGTCTTCATCGCTTTTCTTCTGCGGTGGCAGCACACGAGTCCAGCCGTCGAAACGCAGCACACGCCCACGGGTGCGCAGCTCAAAATTTTCCGCCTGCACGGTGATTGAGGTTGAATCGTACTCAGCCGAAGTCATCTGACAGGCGACGAACTGGCGCCAAATCAGTTGGTAGAGTTTCTGACCGTCTTCTTCGATACCCGCGAGTTTGCCCGGCATTTGTTCAACGCTGGTTGGGCGAATTGCCTCGTGCGCTTCTTGTGCGCCTTCCTTGCTGCTGTAGACGTTCGGATTTTTTGGCAGATATTTGCTGCCAAATTCTTTCTCGATAAAGCCGCGCACTGATGACAGCGCATCATCGGACAGGTTCGTGCTGTCGGTACGCATATAGGTAATGAAACCGGCTTCGTACAGGCGCTGGGCCAGCGTCATGGTTTTTTTGACGCTGAAATTCAAACGGGTGCTGGCAGCCTGCTGCAAAGTCGAGGTAATGAATGGCGCGTTCGGATTACTGCGGGTTGGTTTGTCTTCGCGTTTGGCAACCTTATATTGTGCTTTCTTCAGCTTTTCGACCGCGGCCATCGCCGCTTTTTCATTGCCCGGGCGGAATTCCTTGCCGCCTTCTTTGGCCACTTCCAGATTCAGCTGACCGGCCTTGGCATCGCAAAGGGCATGAATATCCCAGTATTCTTCCGGAATGAACGCGCGGATCTCGCGCTCTTTGTCGACCAGCAGACGCACCGCGACCGACTGCACCCGACCAGCGGATAAGCCGCGCGCGACTTTTTTCCAGAGCAGCGGCGACACCATGAAGCCGACAACGCGATCAAGAAAACGCCGGGTTTGTTGGGCATTGACCCGATCCATGTTCAGTTGCACCGGATGCGAGAAGGCATCCTGAATCGCTTTCTTGGTGATCTCATTGAACACCACACGCTTGAAACGGGAATCGTCACCACCGATCACTTCTTTCAAGTGCCAGGCAATGGCCTCCCCTTCCCTGTCCAAGTCTGATGCCAGGTAAATGGCGTCAGCTTTGGCGGCGGCGTCTTTCAATTCTTTGATGACTTTTTCTTTGCCGGGAAGAATTTCGTAACGCGGCTCCCAGCCTTTTTCCGGATTGATGCCCATGCGCTTGAACAGCTTTTCCCGTTCTTTTTTCTTCGGGTCAACCTTCGCAGCCTTAGTTTTAGCCGCGGCTGCTTTGGTCTTCTCAGCATCGCCACCACCACTGGTCGGCAAATCGCGGATATGTCCGACGCTGGATTTAACGACGAAATCCTTGCCGAGATATTTGTTGATGGTTTTGGCCTTGGCCGGGGACTCTACAATTACCAGCGTTTTTGACATGAGTTAGAAGACTATCCCGTTCGGTTAATGTGCACCGCGCAACCATTGACTGGGGGAAATCAAAGGCTATCCCGCGCTTTTATATAAGGTATAAGGCGCGCTTTATAGATGCTTGCGACCCGGCTGGTCAAGCGACCGGTTCGCAACGCGCGCCTCATCTTTTTTTTAGCATAGCGGGTTTATGCGGTTTCGCGAAGGGCAACGGCCGGCGCCACTTTGGCCACCTTGCGGGTCATCCAGAGCCCGGACAGGGTCACGATGACGGCACCAAACAACGGGCTGACCAGCCACAGCCATGGATGTAATTTCGCTGCCAAATCAAAGAGTTGCTGACTAATCAACTGACTGACCGCTTCGGTACCGATGGCCGCCAGCAAGCCGGCGAAGACACCAAGAATGACAAACTCGGCAAGCAGACTACGACGCAAAAATACCTGACTGGCACCCAGCGTTCGTAGTACGACCGCCTCATGCCGACGCTCATCCAGGCTCGCCAAAAGCGCCGCCGCCAGCACCGCGACACCGGCCAGCAACAGGAAACCGAGCAGCAATTCGACCGCCAACACCACCTGGGCAATCAACTGTTCCACTTCGGCAATGATGCGATCCACCGATATCACCGTGACGGTCGGAAACTGTTTGACGAAGCTCGCGACCGTCTGCACATCACCATCCGGCGAGCGGAACGCCGCGATGTAATTGGCCGGAAATTCCTTCAGCGCCTGCGTAGAAAAAATGATAAAGAAATTCGGTTGCATCGAATCCCATTTGACTTCGCGAATCGAACTGACCGTCGCCGCCACATCACGATCGGCGATGGTGAACATCAGCTGATCACCGACCTTGATATCAAGCCGTTCGGCCAAACCCGACTCAATGCTGAGCTCGGCTTGTTCGGTTTCGCCATGCCATTGGCCGGCAGTAATCTGGTTGTTGTCTGGCAGCTTTTGGCCATAACTCAAGTTCAGTTCGCGGCGCAGGCTGTTATCGCGCGGCTCCTCATCACCGAGAATTTCATCGAACAGTTTGCCGTTCTTGCCGACCAAGCGACCGCGCACCATCGGATAAATCTCGGTAATCGAGAGATCACGCTGCTGCATAAATTGTTCAATCTGCGGCACCTGTTGCTCACTGATGTTGACGAGGAATTGATTCGGCGCATCCGGCGGCAACTGTTGGCGCCAGCTATCGATCAAATCGGTGCGCACCAGCGCGACAATGCCCATCAACGTCAGCGCCAAGGCAAACGCGCCAAGCTGAATGCTGGCCGCCATCCGATGCCGCCACAACTGGGCAATACCAAATCGCCAGGCACCCGGTGCCAGCCCTTTCAACCAACGGCCGGCCCGCAATGTCAGCAAGGCAATGCCGCCAATCACCACGACCAATACCAGCAAACCGACGATGAATGCGCCAACCATGCGTGCACTGCCGGCATAGCTGTAACAGAGCAACACAAAACTCAGAATGGAAAACGCGCGAATCAACCAGGCTGATGCCGTCAACGGCGATAGATCTCGACGCAACACCCGTAATGGTGGCACATGTGAAAGCCGCAACAACGACGGCAGCGCGGCACCAATCAGCGCCAACAAACCGCTGGCCATGGCCACCAGAATCGGCAGCCAGTGCACACTGGGCAAGCGCTCGGATAAATCCGGCAAAAAGAATTTCAGTAGCAACGCATGTGCGGTATAACCGAGCAATACGCCAAGACCGCTACCGAGCAAACCAATCGCGGTTATCTGCAAACCGTAATAAATGCGCAGCGAATGGCGGCGCATGCCGAAGCAGCGCATCAGCGCTGCCTGATCAAAATGTCGATAGGCATAACGATTGGCCGCCAGCGTCACGGCCAAAGCGGCCAGTAACAGCGAAACCAGGCTGGCCAGCTTGCCGAAACGCTCGGTGCGCTGGAACGCGCCACTAACTGCTTCGGAGCCATCGCGACCGCCACGCAGGCGCATCGTGTCATCGAGTTTGGGTTTGTTCTGTTCGACAAATTCGCCGACTTGATCCGGCGTGCCCGCGAAGAAATGCAGCCAACGCACCCGGCTGCCCGGTTGCAAAATTTCAGTGCGAGGCACTTCATCCAGGCGCATGAACACACGCGGTGAAATGCCGAATACGGCACCCGCTCTACCCGGTTCATCTTTGACCAGTCCAGCAATTTTGAACCGCGCGACACCGAGTTCAACCGTGTCGCCGACTTCAACCGACAACAGCGGCAACAACTGCGGATCAACGTAGATTTCACCGCGTTCTGGCATGGCGTTTCGCACCGTGCCCGGTTCGGTCATTGCCTGCGCGATACGTACGGTACCACGCAACGGAAATGCTTGATCAACGGCACGAATCGAGGCCAGCTGGAAGCCCGCATCGGTGGCCAGCATACTGCTGAATTCCAATGCCGTGCTGCGTTGCATATTTGGTGCGCTTAACGTGCCTTGCTCGATTTCGCGCGGCGAGGAAATAACGACATCAGCACCGAGAAACTCACCGCCTTTGGCGGTCAGCGCCCGCTCCATACGGTCCGATAAAAAGCCGGTCGTGCTGACGCTGCCAACACCGATAATCAGTGCCGCCAACAACACCCGAATATCAGTGCTGCGCCATTCGCGGCGCAGGCTTTTCAGGGCTAGCTTCAATAATCTCATTGCTGGCCCTCTGGTTGCAGCTTGCCTTCAACCAGTGTCAGGCGCCGGTCGCAGCGCTGCGCCAATACTTCATCGTGCGTGACCAGCACCAGCGTCGTGCCCTGTTGTTCATTCAAGGAAAACAATAAATCGATGATTTTTGCACCAGTGTTGCGATCGAGATTGCCGGTCGGTTCATCGGCGAACAAAATCGCCGGCGAAGTAGCAAAGGCGCGAGCAATCGCGACGCGCTGCTGTTCGCCTCCCGATAACTGCCGAGGTGTATGGGTCAAGCGCTCTTCGAGGCCGACCTGTTTCAACCATTTTTCTGCGGTCTTCTCCGCATTCTCGATACCGGCAATTTCCAGCGGCATCATGACGTTTTCCAGCGCTGTCAACGATGGCAACAAATGAAACGACTGGAACACGAAACCGACCTTTTCTGCACGCAGTTTGGCGCGCTGATCCTCGTCCAGATCCTGCAGACGTTTACCGTGCAACACCACTTCACCTTCGGTGCAGGTATCGAGCCCGGCCAACAAACCCAGTAATGTGGATTTGCCAGAGCCGGAAGCACCAACAATAGCCACCGACTCGCCGGCGGCAATCGAGAAACTGATATCTCTGAGGATTTGCAGCGGGCCTTCCAAAGTCTGGACGCGCTGGGACATGTTATTGACGGAGACGACGGTATCGTTCGATGACATGAATGGAGATTTCCTTCAGGCGGGGCAAATAACTGATACGTTCACTGTGGCAAAATCGACCAGGCAAGTGAAGCACAAAAACGTAAACATTCCTAACAGGGTACCGTGTGGAATGTCGTGCGCTCAAGGCAGAGCACGGCGGCCCACTTTAGCGTGACTCGGCCGGGCGTAGCCTAGATTTTCGATAAACAGACGGAGTATTGCGACCAGCTCAGGGCCACTCGAACTTATAGCCAAGGCCGTAAATGGAGTGAATCCATTCATCATCCTTGCGCGCCGCATCACGCAGCTTTTTGCGCAGATTCTTGATATGTGAATCAACAGTGCGATCGGTAACCACACGGCTGTCATCGTGGACATGATCCAGCAATTGTGAACGGGAAAACACCTTGCCGGCATGGCTGACCAGATGGTGCAACAAACGAAATTCCACTGGCGTCAGGTTCAGCATTTTGCCGTCCAGTCTGGCCATGAAACGCTCGGTATCCAACTGCAACCGTTCGTTGCTGCCGGTTTTACCAAAGCCTGGCTCCATGCGCCGGCATATCGCTTTGACGCGCGCCACCAGTTCGCGCGGACTGAATGGTTTGCACAAGTAATCGTCAGCCCCCAACTCCAAACCGAGCAGACGATCCACCTCTTCAACGCGCGCCGTGACCATGATGATCGGCACTGCCGAGAATTGCCGAACCTCTTTGCAAATGCTCAAACCATCAAGCCCAGGCAGCATCAAGTCGAGCACCAACAGGTCCGGTTGCAGATGCTTGAATTGCGCCAGCGCCTGATCACCACGATGACAAAGGCTGACCCGAAGACCGGCCTGCTTCAGGTAGTCACTGACCAGCGAGGCCAGCTCGATTTCATCTTCCACGAGCAGCACATGACGAGTGTTGTCATTCATGATTGAACTCCGCTTTCAGTGGCAGCCGCAGGCACACCTGCAAACCTCCTAGCGATGAACGGGCGGCCTCGACACTGCCGCGATGGGCCTGCACCAGCGCTTTGACAACGGCGAGTCCTAGACCAGAACCGCCACTGTCACGCGAACGCGATTTCTCGACACGGAAAAAGCGTTCGAACAATTGCGTGATATCCGCTTCGGCAACACCCGGCTCGGAGTCCTCGATACACCAGAGCAATTGCGAACCCTCGCTGCGCAGTCGAATCGTGATGCGACCATTCGGATCGGTGTAACGAATGCTGTTGCTGATTAAATTGTCGATCACCTGACGAAAGCGTTGCTGGTCGGCATCAATCATCAGCGAATCCGGCGCGTCAATGTTCAATTCCAGATCGCGTCGCTTCATTTCCGCCTCGTATTCGCGAACCACCGTCTGCGTCAGCGCCACGGCATCGACATCGCGATACTGTAACTTCAGGCCGCCAGCATCAGCCAACGCCATCTGATGTAAATCATCGACCAGATGGGTCAAACGTAAAGCACTGCGGTGCAGCGCTTCCAGCGAACTGTCATCCATCGCGACCACACCATCCTGCATCGCTTCAATGCGCGATCGCAGCAATGACAATGGCGTGCGTAGTTCGTGAGAAATATCGGCCATGGCGTTGCGACGGAATTGCTCGTTACGCGCCAGTGTCTCGGCCAGTTGATCAATGTCAGTGGCCAATTGCCCCAGCTCATCACTGCGCTGAATTTGACTGCGCGACAGGTAATCTCCTTCGCGTAAATGGGCAACGGTGCTGGCCAATTGGTGAATCGGTTTAGTCAGGTTGCGGGCCAACCAATAAGCGATAAGAAAACTGATGATTAACGCCGCGCTGCTGGTGAGCAGCAGCATTTCAAAATGGGCTTGCTGAAAGCGCTGTTCCAGCTCGTCACGAACGCCAGGCGGCTCGGCCAACAACAAATAACCAACCGTTCGCTCATCAATGGTGATCGGCTGTTCAAGCAGACTGGCTTCACGCGGCAAGATGACGCCCACCAAGCGTTGGCGATCCTGATCGACGAGCTGTAAACGCGGCATCAGGTGATGCACATCCTGCCGGCGCTTGGCGATTTGATGGCGCAGCTTGTGTCGTAATTGCTTCAGCTCTTCCGGCGAACCCGCCTGTTCCGGCAACAGGTTGCGATGCTCAAGCACAGAATTGAGCACGAAGCGGTGCCAGCTTTCCGGCGAACGCGGCAGAAATTGCCAATTGCCTTGCGCAGCATAACGATCGGCCAAATCATCGGCGAGCGTTTGCAGATTGGCCAGCTCCCGACGATGAATATGCTCGGTCAATTCCTTGTTGAAGCTATAACGAACCACCGACGCAATGGTCAGCACCAGCAGCACACTGAACACCGAAAACAGCACAATCAGGCGCTGGGTCAAATTCAATTTCATACGCTTGGCTACCTGCTTCATCGCCTACCTGCCATCAGGCCGGCACTATAGCTCAGACCATGACCACTGCGCGAAGCACAACGGTAAACAGCCGTTTCATGACCGGCATGAAACGGCTGAGCATGCAGACCGCGTTCGAGATGGAGCTTCGACCGCATTACTGGTCTTCTTTCTTGTCGCCTTTCCGCTTGTGCTCGGGTTTCGCGAACAACTCACCATTGCGCGACGTGCAGGTGCCGGTGACGCTATCGCCACGCGGATTGGTGAAAGCGACAATATCGCCCTCGACTTTGCCGGCACAGGCGTCTTTCATCGCCTGCTTATGCTCCAAATGCCGGGTCGGTACGGCCACCAACGTCGCCGGTCGCAGCATGCAGGTCGCCTCAATGCTTTCACCGTTGCGAGCGGTCAGCGTCACGTTGTCACCATCGCTTTTGCCTTCGCAGGCCTCCAGCATCTTTTGATGATGCTCGTGCGCGCGCTTGCCTTCATGGTGATGGTCACCACCGGCGAACGCCGGGCTGGCAATCATGGCCGACAGCGTCGTCACTGCCAGCATATGCGTAATTGATTTCATCGCTTTCTCCTTTACTCACCAGATCGTTTGCAGACACTGTCGGGGTTCATCGACATGGCCATTTAAGACCGGGAATTCGCAGTGGCGATGAAGCAAATGTGAAAACACTGTGAAGCCGGGGTGCCTCGGTTATCATGTGAGAATCTCAAGCGGCATCGCCATTTCCACGTCCAACATCATGAATCGACGTCAATTCAACCTAGCGCTACTAGCCGGAGCCGCTGTTGCTGTGGGTGGCGCCGTTTGGGTTCACCTGCCTGCCAGCGATCAGGAGCTGTCATTGGCCGCGATAAGCCGCGAATTACGGTCACTGCCACTGGCCAATCTGGACAGTAATGGAGCCTGGTCCATCAGCGAAATTTTTCAGCATCTGGCGCAAAGCATCGAGTATTCATTGACCGGCTACCCGCAGGCGAAATCGGCGCTATTCCAAACCGTAGTTGGTACACCGGCTTTCTATGTATTTTCCCGGAAAAAAGCCATGCGCCATCCGCTGGATGAGCCGATTCCCGGTGCGCCGCTGTTGCAGCAACAGATTGCACCGGAACTCGCTCTTCAGCGCTTGCTGACGGCAATCGAACAATTTCAGCAGCATCAAGGCAGATTGGCGCCGCACTTTGCCTATGGCGAATTGAGTGCCAGCCAATATGCATTGGCTCATGCCATGCACATCCGCCAGCACTTGACCGAATTTTCCGTGAATGGGACACAGATTTATGGCTGAGTCCACGCATCAAAGCAGTTATTGGGAAGACCAAAGTTTTTTGCAGAGTGACGTGCTGATTATTGGCGCCGGCATCGTTGGGCTGTCGACTGCTGCAGAGTTACTGGAGCGAAAGCCCGACTTGCGCGTAACGATTGTCGAGCGCGGCCTGCTGCCCAGCGGTGCCAGCACCCGTAACGCTGGTTTCGCCTGCTTTGGCAGCCTCAGCGAAATCCTCGCCGACATCGACGCCTTCGGCGAAGACATCGCCTTGGCGACCTTGCAGGCCAGAGTCACCGGACTCAAACGTCTGCAGCAACGCGTACCGGAAACCGCCATGGACTATCAACAGCATGGTGGTTACGAGTTACTGAGTGCAGCACAGATGCCGCTGCTTGCACAGCTTGATCGAATCAACCAGTTGTTGATGCCGATTTTTCAGGCGCCGGTATTTCGTCGTGTAGAGGCAAAAATCAATGAATTCGGTTTTGCCGATAATCGCGTCAACGCTCTGCTGTTCAATCCGTTCGAAGCACAGCTACATAGCGGCATGCTGATGCGCTGGTTGCTGAAACACGTGCAAAGTCTGGGCGCGCTGGTACTGACCGGCGCCGAAGTGCAACGCTTTCGCGCTGAACAGGATGGTGTGCATGTTGAGCTATCGAGCCAAGACCGAAACTGGACATTACGCAGCGAACAACTGGCGCTATGCACCAATGCCTTTGCCCGTGCGTTGCTGCCGGAATTGTCAGTAACACCGGGTCGCGGCCAGGTGCTGATTACCGAACCTATTGCCGATTTGCGCTGGCAGGGCACCTTTCACGCCGAAGAAGGTTATTACTATTTTCGCAATATCGATCAACGCATTCTGCTCGGAGGTGCCCGTCACCAGGATTTCGCTGGCGAAACCACGACCGAGTTTGGCGACAATCCGATTGTCAGTCAGGCGCTCGACACGTTTTTGCATCAGGTGATTAGCCCGAACAAGCAATTGAGAATCGCCCAGCGCTGGTCCGGCATCATGGCCTTTGGCGAAACGAAAAAACCGATTGTCAAACGTCATGACGAACGCACGGTGATTGGCGTGCGCATGGGCGGCATGGGTGTCGCCATTGGTTCTTCGGTCGCCGTGCAATTGGCCGACTTACTGCTCGCTTAATCGCTAGACCAACTGGCCGCCAATTCACGCTTGGCGGCCGGCTTCAATTTCTTGATGGCTATTTCCAACTTCAATGCCGCCGAACGGGAATCACAACGGCAACAGCCCAGCAGTTTTTTCGGAGGCCGCGAACGAGTGTAGCGCGCTCCTTTGCCGGCCGCATGCACAGCCATTCGCCGCTCGACGTTGTCGGTAATGCCACAATAGACACTGTTGTCCTGGCATTCCAACAAGTATACAAACCAATTGCTCATGAACACCCAAACCCACTACCACCATCCCGGAGCATAGCGGGATGGCTGGAGATGGTAAATGGGTTACTGCGCGGAGATCAGTTCAGCACCAGGCAGTCGGAGCCTGTCCAATCTTCCGTTCACGAATATCAAACACCCAATTGTTTGATGATCGATTTCGCCGCCTGCCTACCCTCCGCTACGGCGTTCACGACCAAGTCAGCGCCGCGCACCATATCGCCGCCGGCATAGATGCCGGTGACGCTGGATTGGAATGGCGAACTGCCACCAACAACCACTAACTCTTTGTCGTTTAGCGTTACGCCCAGTTTTTTTAGCCAATCGGGCGGAGAGGCGCGGTAGCCAAATGCGATGACGACGGCATCAGCAGCCAGTACTTCCTCAATGCCGGTTTCGGTGTTTTTAACGCGCACACCCGTGATGCCATTGGCGGCGGATTCAATAGCCAGTGGCTGGCGTTGCCAGACGAAGTTGACGCCCTCCTCTTTCGCGTTGGACACCTCGCGGCGTGAGCCGGGCATGCTGGCTTCGTCGCGACGATAAACACATGACACTTCGGTGGCGCCCTGGCGTACGGCGGTGCGCACGCAGTCCATCGCGGTGTCGCCACCGCCGAGTACGATCACGCGTTTATCTTTCAAATCGATAAACGGGTAATCGCCGGCTGGCATCTCGTGCAGGTGACGGATATTTCCGATCAGAAAATCGAGCGCGGCATAGACGCCTTTGGCTTCCTCGCCGGGAAAACCGCCGAAGACCGGTTTGTAAGTGCCTAAGCCTAAAAACACCGCATCAAATTCTTTCTGCAGTTTTTCAAAGCTGACGTCTTTGCCGACTTCGCAATTGAGCACGAACTCAATGCCCATGCTTTCAAAAATTTCGCGACGCTGGCGCATCACGCGCTTTTCCAGTTTGAATTCCGGAATACCAAAGGTCAGCAAGCCGCCGATTTCATCATAACGGTCATAGACCACGGCTTTTACGCCGTAGCGCGCCAGTACATCGGCACAGGAAAGGCCCGCTGGGCCGGCGCCGACAATCGCGACGCGTTTACCAGTATCGACGACGTGCGACAGGTTTGGTCGCCAGCCTTGCGCGAAAGCGTTATCGACAATCCATTTTTCCATCGAGCCGATGGTGACGGCACCGAAGCCAGTGTTCAGTGTGCAGGCACCTTCGCAAAGCCGATCTTGCGGGCAAACGCGACCGCAGACTTCCGGCAAGGAATTGGTTTCGTGACAGAGTTCAGCGGCTTCAAACAATTTGCCTTTGGCGGCTAGATTCAACCAGCCAGGAATGTCGTTATGGACCGGGCATTTCCAACTGCAATACGGATTGCCGCAGGAAATACAGCGTTCAGATTGGCTGACGGCCTCTTCTTGCACAAACGCGCGATAGATTTCCTTGAAACCATGCTGGCGTTCGTTCTTTGGCAGCTTGTCCGGATCTTTTCTGCCTTGTTCCAGAAAGTGTAATACGTTGGTGGTCATGCAACCCCCTCAACAGAAATGGTGTTTTGCGTGATCGGCAGCAGGCTGTGCAGCGCAAATTGACGCGGTTTGACGACCTTGAATTGCCGCACTCTGGCGCTGAATTCGCGAACGATGGTTTCCGCGACGCGGCTGCCGGTGTAGTGGGCGTGCGCTTCGATCAGTTTTTTCAGGTATTGGGCAAACTCGGGGGTGTGCACTTCGGCGAGCGGCACGACTTCAACGAGCTCTGCATTAACGCGTTGATCAAAGTTGCCTTCGTCATCCTGCACGAACGCGATACCACCGCTCATGCCAGCAGCGAAGTTACGGCCGGTTTTGCCAAGCACGACGACAACGCCGCCGGTCATGTATTCGCAGCCGTGATCGCCGCAGCCTTCGACCACCGCCAACGCACCGGAGTTACGCACCGCGAAACGCTCGCCAGCACGACCGCGCGCATACAGCTCGCCACCGGTGGCGCCGTATAAACAAGTGTTGCCGAGAATTGGTGTGCGCTCTGGCAAGAAACGAATGTGCTCGGCCGGGTGAATGATGATGCGCCCGCCAGCCATGCCTTTGCCGACGTAATCGTTGGCGTCGCCAATCAGCGTCAGCTCGACACCGGGCGCGTTCCAGACACCAAAGCTCTGACCGGCAACACCGCGGAATTGCAATTGCACATGCACCGGTGGCGCTTCGCTGCCAAATTTCCGTGCCAGCGCACCGGCCAGCGCCGCACCGACGCTGCGATCGCGATTGCGAATGCGATAGGCACGGGTGATCACTTGCGGCTTGTCGGTATGCGGCATGACATCGCGGACGATTTGCTCGTTCAAATCGGCTTGCTTTGGTGCATCCTTACGCGTTTGCGAGCTGCGCACGGCGACTGGCATCGTTGCCAGCAACGGACGCAAATCGAGCCGGCGTTGTTTGCTGGTGTTGCCTTCCTGCAATTGCAGCAAATCGACGCGGCCACGCAGTTCTTTTAGCGAGGCAACGCCCAGTGCCGCCAACTGCTCGCGGGTTTCCCGAGCAATGAATCTGAAGAAATTCATGACTTTGTCGGCGGTGCCGACGAAGTGTTTTTCGCGCAGTGTGATGTTTTGCGTGGCGACACCGGTGGCGCAATTATTCAAATGGCAAATGCGCAGGTATTTGCAGCCCATCGCCACCATCGGGCCGGTGCCGAAACCAAAACTGTCGGCCCCCAAGATAGCGGCTTTGATGACGTCGACACCGGTTTTAAAACCGCCATCGACTTGCACGATTACCCGATCACGCAAACCGTTGGCGACCAATGCTTGTTGCACTTCGACCAGTCCCAATTCCCACGGGCCACCGGCGTATTTCACCGAGGTAAGTGGCGAGGCGCCGGTGCCGCCATCGTAACCGGATATGGTGATCAAATCGGCACCGCATTTGACGACACCACAGGCAATGGTGCCGATGCCGGCTTCCGCAACGAGCTTCACTGACACGAGCGCGTTCGGGTTGATGGATTTCAAATCGTGAATCAGCTGCGCCAGATCTTCGATGGAATAAATATCGTGATGCGGCGGCGGCGAAATCAGCGTAACGCCCGGTGTCGCGTGACGCAGTTTGGCGATTTCAACACTGACTTTATGACCCGGCAATTGACCACCCTCGCCCGGCTTGGCGCCTTGCGCAATTTTGATTTGCAGCACTTCGGCGCTCATCAAATAACTGGGCGTGACACCAAAACGACCGGAAGCGATCTGTTTGATTTTACTGACCCGTTCGTTACCGTAACGAGCCGGATCTTCGCCGCCTTCGCCGGAGTTGGAGCGACCACCCAAACGGTTCATGGCAATGGCTAAGGTTTCATGCGCTTCTGGCGACAGGGCTCCAATGGACATGCCGGCGGAGTCGAAATTTTTCAGGATTTCTTGCTCGCCTTGCGTACTCTTCAAAGCGATGGCTTTACCCGGCTTTAGTTGCAGGTGGTCGCGAATCATCGAAATCGGGCGTTCATTGACCAATGCCGCATAACGCTTGTAGGTGTCGTAATCACCAGAACTGACCGCTGCTTGCAAGGTTTGCACGACGTCCGGGTTCCAGGCGTGATATTCGCCACCGTGCTGATACTTCAACAAACCGCCGTGCAGAATGTTTTCACGATCATCCCAGGCGTGTTGATGCAGGCGCAGAATGTCTTCCTGCAATTCGGGCCAGCAGGCGCCTTGAATGCGGCAGGCGACATTCGGGAAGCAGCGCTCAACCACGTCTTTATGTAAACCGATGGCTTCGAAGATCTGGCCGCCGCGATAACTCTGAATGGTGCTGATACCCATTTTGCTGAGGATTTTCAGCAGGCCTTTTTCAATGCCTTTGCGGTAATTGGCCAAAGCTTTTGGCAGGTCTTCGTCGTTGGCGAGCAAATCGGCGATTAACTCGTACGCCAACCACGGATAAACGGCGGTGGCGCCGCAACCAATCAGCACGGCGAAATGATGTGGGTCGCGGGCGCTGGCGGTCTCCACCAAAAGGTTCACATCGCAACGCAAACCGGTGTTGACCAGACGCTGATGTATGGCGCCGCAGGCGAGTAGCGCCGGCACCGGGTAAGTATTGTGCGAGATTTCGCGATCGGACAGCACCAACATGACGCCACCGTGTTGCACGGCGTTTTCGGCAAGCTTAACGAGGCGCGCAACGGCATCGTCGAGTGATTCATCGAGATCCGCTGATAACGGCAACGTAACGGTACGGGTGCGTTCGGCAACGCGTTCTTTCAATACTTTCAACACACCGTGTGACAGCACCGGCGACTGCAGAATGTAGCGCTGGGCTTCGCCGGTGGCTTCCTGGAATACGTTGTGTTCGGAACCGAGACGTGTGGTCAGCGACATCACCGAACTTTCGCGCAAGGGATCAATCGGTGGATTGGTGACTTGCGCGAATTGCTGACGGAAATAATCGTAAATTGAGCGGGGCAACGCCGACAACACCGCCAGCGGTGTGTCGTCGCCCATCGAGCCAACGGCTTCCTGCCCCTGCTCGGCCAGCACAGCCAATACCTGATCGCGCTCTTCACGCGATACACCAAACAATTTTTGCAGCCGTTTGAAATGCAGCGGATCGTCGCGATGCGAGGTGATACGCAAATCTTCGTCGTCGGCCTCGATGACATGACAATGCTGTTCCAGCCAATGCCGGTATGGATGCTGTTCTTTCAGCATCAAATCAATGGCGTTCGAGCGCCACAGCTCGCCGGTGCCGGTATCGAGCGCCAGCATTTCGCCGGGACCGACGCGGCCTTTCTCGACGACATCGGCCGGGCTGTAATCCCAGACGCCAACTTCCGAGGAAAGCGTCAGCCAGCCATTGGCGGTGATGATGTAACGCGCTGGCCGCAAACCATTGCGATCGAGCGTGCAAGCAACATGACGACCGGTAGTCATCACCACACCGGCCGGGCCATCCCAGGGTTCCATATGGCCGGCGTTGAATTCGTAGAACGCGCGCAGGTCGGCGTCCATGTCGTCACGCTTTTCCCAAGCAGGTGGCAGCAGCAAGCGCAGGCCACGGAAAATATCCATGCCGCCAGCGAGACAGACTTCCAGCATGTTATCGAGCGACATCGAATCCGAGCCGCCCTCGCTGACAAACGGCGCCGCTTGCTGCAGATCCGGTAGCAGTGGCGTGATGTATTTCGGGCCACGCGCTCGCGACCAGGCACGGTTCGAGGAGATGGTGTTGATTTCGCCGTTATGCGCCAAAAAGCGGAACGGTTGTGCGAGCGGCCAACGCGGTGAGGTGTTGGTCGAGAAGCGTTGGTGGAACAGGCAAATCGCTGTCGTCAAACGTGGATCGGTCAAATCCGGATAGAACTGCGGCAAATCGACCGGCATCGCCAGCGCTTTGTAAACGATGACCAAGCAGGAAAGCGTGCAGACATAAAAGCCATCGATATCGGCCAACATTTTTTCGCTGCGGCGACGTGCCATGAATAGGCGCCGTTCCATATCGTGCTTGCCCCAGCCAGCAGGGCAATTGACCAGTACTTGTTCGATACGCGGCAAACTGGCGCGCGCAATCGGACCAAGTACATCGGGCTGGGTGGGCACTTCGCGCCAACCGGCGACAGTCAGCAATTCCTGTTTCAGTTGTTTGGCGAGCGTGTCGCGGCATTGCGCGGCTTCTTTTTCATCGCGCGGCAGAAACACCATGCCGACGGCGAAACGCGGCGTTAAATGCAGTTGCGCTTGCGCCGCCCAGATCCGGAAAAAAGGCTCCGGCAATTGCATCAGCACGCCGCAACCATCGCCGGTGCGGCCGTCGGCGCCGATGGCGCCACGATGCGAAAGATTGGCGAGCGCTTCCAGTGACGTGCTCAGCAATTCATGACTGGCCCGGCCCTGCATGTCAGCAATCAGGCCAAAGCCGCAATTATCCCGTTCATCTTTTGGGTCGTACAAATGCATGACCGATCCTCTCCAGCGGACTTGCAAACAGCGGGGAAACGAATGCGCTGCCCGTTGATACTGACGCATCACGAGCGATAGGCGAAATAACGATTAATGTATTTTTATGCTGTTGCCATGCAGCAATAGCAAGAAATGGCCGTCCAAGTAAAGGGATATACCCGAATATTATGCATTTTTATGTATTTATTCGAATGCAGGGGAACAGGCGCACCAGCTGACTTTACGTTCGCGTAAACGTTAATGCGAGATGTTCGACCGCCAGACACTCTATGCTTTTGCTGATATCCGGGTGCGCTGTCGCCATTCAGCAGCGTGTTGGAAATTGCGTTCGCGATGAACGCGTTGTTTTATCTCTTTGAAGCGGCGCCGTTTGCCGAAAGCAAAATGGAGCGCCAGTTGCAGCAATTCATGGTTTTGCGCGAACAGAAAATTGCCGTGACGAAAAATCACGAAGCGTTTCCAATTGTGTTTGTGCTGCGCTCGTTATATCCGATCACCAAGCGAAGGCTCAGTTGGCTTTCGGTCGCCACGTCCGCAGCGGTACTCGGTCTGTTGACCTACGCCGGCTTTCAGCCGGATGCCGCACTGCCAGGATGGCTGATGCTGATCATTCTGCTGCTGTCGTTAACGCTGGTACCGTTTTGGACGTACATTAGCTATCAGCGTTACTCACGGCTGATCGCCAAGGCGACGGCGAGTTTGCAGACGATGATTGATAAAGGTTGAACGGGGATTACGCCGGCACGCCGCTATGAAACTGAAACTGCTTATCCGGCGATATGATGAACTCATTTTCGATAATACGAAACTGCTCTACCCGCTCACTGATATCCACTTTTGCGTAACGCTCGGCAAGTTTCAAATAATTGCGGAAATGACGAGATTCGGAGCGCAACAGAAAGCGATAGTAATCAGCCAGTTCCTGATCGGGAATGACTTCGGCGAGCGCTGCGAAACGTTCGCAGGAACGCGCTTCGATAAAGGCGCCGATAATCAGTAAGTCGATCAACTGGCCTGGCTCTTCTTTGCGCACTTGTTGCCGCAAGCCACCGGCATAACGCGAAGGTGGCAATGACCGGAAATGCACATTGCGACTCGGCATCAGCTCCAATACTTGTTCGAAATGACGCAATTCTTCCCGCGCCAAGCGCGACAACTGCTGTTGCAACTCCAGCCGCTCCGGGTAGCGGTACATCAGGTTCAGCGCTGTCGCCGCCGCTTTCTTCTCGCAATGGGCGTGGTCGATTAGCAGGATGGGAATTTGGCTAATGGCTTTATCGAGCCAGGCTTTCGGCGTATCAACACGCAAAAACTGGCGAATATCGGCAAGACTCATAAACTCACTTCAGGCACTCAAACCGCGCGAAGGCGACGAAAACGCAGCTTCCACCAGCGCTGACGCAAACCGGCATAATCGCCGATACCTTCGTAACGTAAGCGCACGTAATAGTCGACAAATTCGCGCAACTCGGCACGCTCGCCCGGCAACTTGCGCTGGGCCCGACGCAGCAAAGCATACGGTGTTTCTCCAGGGGCGCGCATGACACCATAACGGGCCAGCTTGGCGCAATAGGCGGCGTAGGTCCTTGCCACCGGATCGGCGTTGATGCGGGCACGCATGATCACGATGGCACTGATCAACATTAGCGTCAGCAACGTGAACACCAACACTTGCACCAACTGACCTTTGCTCATTTCCGGCAGGCCGAGATTCTTCAGCCATTCGCGCTGGGTATCTTCATTGAACTGGACAATATTGGCTTCATACCAACGGTTTGCTGTCGTCCACCATTCGACCAGAAAAGGTGGCGCCTCTTTCGCTTGTTTGCTGAAAGCTTCCCAGTCGGAAAATTCGAATTCGCTGTCGCGAGTGGCGACCCGGTCCAGCCAGGTTTGATCAATACGGGCCGGCGAAATCGCCGCTGTCGGATCGATGCGCAGCCACCCCTCGCCGGCGACCCAGTATTCCAACCAGGCATGGGCGTCGCGGTGGTGCAGTGTCAGGAATTGTCCGTACTCATTCCATTCTCCGCCTTGATAGCCAACCACCACGCGAGCCGGAATGCCGGAAGCACGCAAGATAAACGTCACAGCATTGGCATAGTGTTCGCAAAAACCGCGCTTATGGTTGAACCAGAAATCATCGACGATATCTTCTGCCAGCTCCGGCACCGATAGCGTGTACCAGAATTCATCCTGATTGATTTCGGTCAGCACGGCGCGCACCCGTGCCTTCGGCTCTGGAAAACGTGTGGCCAATTGCGCGGCGTAATCGCGCGAACGCGGATTGCCCCCTGCCGGCAGACGCAAATGATAGTCCTGCGAACGTTCGTCGAGTTCGGCACCCAATCGGAATTGTGTGTACGACTCGGCTTTGTAATTGACGGCTTCGCGGACAAACGAATTGGTCATCAACGTGTAGTTCCAGACCCTTCGTGCCGGTATCGGACTTTGCACTTCGACCGGGACATCGAGAGCATAAAGCCAACGCAAACGATGGGCCTGCATTTGTATATCCTGCCGCTGCACTGGCCCTAGGGGCTCAAAACTTTCCGGTGCCTGCGGCATGCCTACTGTCCAGGTCAAACCATCAAAATCAGAGAGCACGGTGCCGCGCCAATACCGCTGCGATTCGGGCGGTGGAGTGCCTTGAAACTTCACTCGGAACGCCAATTCGTCGGACAGCACCAGCGATTGCACGTCGCCAATGGTCATCGAATCAGTTGGGCCGGTGACGCCACTGCCAGGCAATCTCCAGAGTGGTGCGGCCAAACGCGGAAAGAACATATAGGCGACGATCATGATTGGCAGCGCCAGCAATAAGAACTTGCCGCTTTCCCGGCTCAGGCGCTTCATGCCGCGCCAGCCGTCAACCCGATACATCGCAAGCACCGCCGCGGTACACACCGGCAACAGCGCAAACAGATATAAATTCACCGCCAAATCGCGATGAAATAGCATCGCAACAAACAACAAGAAAAATGTCAGCGCTGACAGCAGCACGGCATCGCGATTGGCGCGCAGCTCCAACAACTTGAAACTAGCCATCAACACGATCAACGACAAACCCGCTTCTTTGGTGAACAATCCACGGTGCTGCACAACTACAGCGGCAGTAGCCCCTAGAACCATTACCAACAGCAGGTAGCGCGGTAGCTTTGAACCAAGGCCGGTGGCGCTGAGCAGCGTTAGCGCGCTGAAACCCGCGACCCAAAGAGGCACTTTGAACCACAGTGGCAGTAACGTTGCGCCAATGGCGATCAGCAGCAACGCTTTGACGCCAGGACGCTCCAGCAATGTGGTCGCCGTCGCGTTCATTGCGGCACCTGTCGGAACATTGCCAACGCTTTCAGACAGCGATGCAAATGTAAATCACCTTGATTCGGCGCGAATTTTTCGCTGCCCAAATCGAGACCATAACGTTGGCCTTGATGCTCGGCTGACAACAACATATGGCTTAACCACCCCAGCTGAGTATCAAGCCCTGCGGCCGGCAAGTCCTGCAAACGAAACCACCATTCATCGGTTGCTGGCGTCGCGAATTCGCGCACCATCAGGCCACGTTCCTTGGCGTATATCTTCCAGTCAACCTGACGCAGCGGATCACCACTGCGCCAGCGACGGTGGCCAAAGAAATCGTCGGCGCCCTCTTGTTGAAAAACTTTTTTACCATCACTACCACCAAGCTGATCGAACGCAAGCGGCGGTTTGATTGGCGCGGGATACACCACGCAATGGGCTGCAAGAAATGGCCAGGTCCAGACTCGCATCCAACCAAACGGCGCCACCGACTGCAGCAAAAAGCGTGGCATCGTCATCAGTCCGCGCCGTTCGGTAACCACGCTCAGCTCCTGCATCGTTTGAGCCTGAGCGTCGAGATCGAATTCGCGCAAATCATTGCTGGATAAACCTATCGCCAGCAATTGATGAGCTCGACCATCCGGATCATCGAGCCAGACCGGAAATCGTGCCGGTTCGCCGACAAACACCGGCATCGCATCTTTGGCGCGCAAGCGCAGCCCCATGACATTGCGAAAGCTGATGAACACACCAACCATCGCCAGGCTGCCTAGCCAGAACGCCAGCGCCAACGCGACATTGTTTTGATAATTGGCGCCACCGATCAGAATCAAGCCGCCGATTAACAAGAACAGCCAACCGGCCCCGGAAGGAAAAATGAAAATATTTTTGTGATTGAGTTGCAGCTCCGGCACGGCCGGCATGCGCTTGGCGAGCCAGCCTTGCATTTTTCCGCGCGCAAACGCACGTAGTCGGGCTACGCCTGGAATGCGCATTTACATCGGCACCGCGACTTCATTCAACAATCGACGCACAGCGGCATCACTATGTTCGTCGCGAGCATCGCGCAACCACAAACGGTGACTGGCGACCGCTACAAACACCGCCTGAATGTCATCCGGCAACACATGCTGACGGTTGTTGATAAAGGCGTAGGCTTTCGCCGCGCGCAATAGCGCCAAGCCGGCGCGTGGACTCAGGCCATGGACAAACACCGCGCCAGAACGCGTTGCCGCCAGTAGCGCCTGAACGTAATCAAGTGCGGTATCGCTGACTTTCACGGCATCCACCTGGCTCTGCCACTGCTGCAGTTGTGCCGGCGTGCAGGAGGCTTTCATTTCTCGTAACATCACTTGCCGGTCTTCGCCTTGCAGCAAAGAGCGCTCGGATTGCACATCGGGATAACCAATGGTCAGACGCATCAAAAAACGATCGAGCTGTGATTCCGGCAACGGATAAGTGCCGATCTGATGCAACGGGTTTTGTGTCGCGATAACAAAAAAAGGTTGTGGCAATGGTCGGGTCTGGCCTTCGACGGTGACTTGCTGTTCGGCCATCGCTTCCAGCAAGGCGCTCTGGGTTTTTGGTGTTGCGCGGTTAACTTCATCGGCCAGCAATACTTGCGTGAATACCGGGCCTGGATGAAATTCGAATCGCGCTTCTTCGCGCAGATAAATCGCCGACCCGAGAATATCGGCCGGCAGCAAATCCGCCGTAAACTGCACGCGCTGAAATTCCAGCCCCATGCTGTGCGCCAGCGCATGTGCCAACGTGGTTTTGCCCATGCCGGGCAAGTCTTCCATCAGCAGATGGCCTTTGGCCAACAAACAGGTCATCGCCAGCCGTGTTGCTTCGCTTTTGCCAACAATGATGCGGTCGAGTTGTTTCAGCAGTTGATTGATCACGGAGATTTCCAAACGAGACAAAGATCCGCGACATTGGTTGTTGTCGCCCCGGTAAAGAGTAGGCCATTTCGAGCCTGCCACCAATGATAACTATCGGCTTTTGCTATCGCTTCATCGAGTCCTTCACGATTCAGTGTAGCGCAGTCAAATATCGCGCCTGCCGCATCGCTGCTGCCATCACGGCCATCGCTACCGAAACAGAGCGCTTGGTGCGAGGTGTGTGCTGACCATTTTTTCGCCAACAGCAACGCCAGGTGCTGATTGCGGCCACCTTTTCCTGGCTGTGCCGGCAACTGCAAATGGGTTTCGCCAGCAAACACGAAAAACTGCGCGTCATGGTTTTCGACCTCCTCAACAATCGTGGCGGCGACCTCGTCGATGTCGCCATACAGCGGTCGGTATCGCGCGTTGATGCCTTGTGCTTCTGCCCAGCGAACCAAAGCTTGTGCCATCGCCCGACTGCCGATCAGCACTGCAGTTTCAACCCCAGGCATTGGCCGTTGATCAAGGCGTTCTACCGTCGCTTGCGCTCGCTTAACCAGTTTGCTGAACGGTTCCGGCAAATCAGGCAAGGCTTTCGCGGTCGACACAATAAATGGACCTGAGCCAATAATCGCCGGATCATCGTTTGGTACATCAGAAATCAACCACTGAACAATGTTAATGCCAGCGTTGACTTGTCTTGCCAGTCTCCCGGCTTTCAGCAACGACAGCGATTGCCGAACGGCGTTGATCTGTTCAATGGAATAATTGCTGGCAATTAAATAGCGATTCAGCGCTTGCAAGTCCTGCAGGGAAATTTCTGCCGGCAGCTTTTCGCACAGCGCCGAAGCGCCGCCACTCAGTAGCACCAGCAAGGTACTGTTGGCGGGCAATTGCTGGACAAATGCCAGCGCCGCTTCGCCGGCTTGCAGTGAGCGCTGATCCGGCACAGGGTGAGCGCCTTGAACAAATCGACAAGTGGCCGTATCGGGGTACGCTTCCGGCGCAATGACCAATGACGCCAGACAGCATTCTGCGAGCACCTCGGCCGCAGCGCGCTGCATCATTGCGGCGGCCTTGCCAATCGCCAGTATCGACACCTCACTATCAATCGGCTGCTGCGGAAGACGTTGACGCACCAGCGACCAGGCATCGCTGATCTGCAATGCTTCGGCAGCCGCCCGCTTCAGCCAATCACGCATCGATAGCTGACTTAGAAAGCAAACACCAGATTGATGGTTGTCAGGGTGTCACGCTTTTCCCGATCAGCCGGCACATCGGAATTTTCACGAACAACGTAGGCAAACTTGAACGCCAGCTTGGAGTTCAAATCGAATTTCAAGCCAGTGCTGAATTCACTGAAGGTATTGTCTTCACCGGATTCGACCAACAGCTCGTTGGTCCAACGCGCATTGTCAGCAATCTGCCAAGCGTGGTCGCCACGCAAACGAACAATGGATTCTTCGATTTCCTCGCCAGTATCCAACTCGCTCCAACGTTGACCGGCACCGATTTCGAGTTTCAGCATCAACTCTTTGCTGTCGTAAAAGGCATGACCATAACCGGCAGTCAGTGCGCTTTGATTTTCATAACCGCTGAACTGATCTTCTTCATAGCGAAAAGCACCGAATATGTAGCGACGTTCATCGAAGCGATAGTTGCTTTGGCCGGTCACTTGATAACGGTCAGCGGTTTCTTCTTCTTCGCCGGTATCCGGATCTTCGGCGATCGTGCGCAATGCTGATAAGCCGAGCTCGTGGGTCCAGTTTTCCGTTTTCAAACCAAACGTTAGTTTGCCCGTCACGGTTTCGGTTTCCGTGTTACCGCGTGCGGCGACATAGCCCAGCTCACCTTCACCGCTCCATTGACCGTTCGGAGTCTCCTCGGCGGCCATGGCATGGCTGGTGATCAGCAGGGCGGATAGTGGCAAAAGCGATTTCAGGGAATTCATGAGACGTCCTTTTTATTCATACATTGATGATCAGCGTTATTGTAGCGGTAATCACCTGCGCGATGACGACAAAAGCGTCTTACGTCGATGCGCGGCTTGGCGATCGATCAAGAAGATATTGGTAGTAGAGGTGGCAGCGCGATTGTGCTGCCAAGGCAAGTCTAGATGACGCTGGCCGCCTCAACGCGGCGTGCGACTTTTGCGGGCGTTGCCGACCCCGGCGCACGGAGCAAACCATGAAGCACCAGTTGCTCAGACAGCGCCAGTTTCTGCACGACGGAAAATCCGCTGTGCTGCAACAAGGCAATGGTGTTCGGATTGGCGGATTCAACATACACCGGTTCGCCAGCGCGATCGGTGCGGTCGGTAACTGTGCGGAACAAATGCTTGCTTATACCCTGACGCCGATTGCCGGCATCGACACCGAGCGCCCACAGGAACCAGCTGGGTTTGTCGCAGACCATCGCCCGCAATTGATTGGAGGCTTTTTCGTAAGCGTGGAACTTTGCCAGCGTCGATAGCGATGCGCTGATGCCCATTTTCCAGAAGCCGGAACGGACAATGCGACTTAGCGCAATTTTCGAATGACTGGGCATCAGCCAGCAGGCAACACCATTGCCATCGACGCTCATATCGGCACGACCGTATTTCATTGTGTAACGCAGCACAGTGCCGTAAAGAATGCGACTGATGGCCGCCCGGCGACCTGGCTCCGGCTCGAAATACTGCATCAAGGGATCGTGGAAAAAAGCCCGGCTCAGCAAATCGGTCAGGGCCGGTATCTGTTCGGCTCGCACCGGCGCAACTTGCCGGACGATAACCGAATGACGGGGTAACAAGGCGTCCATGGTGACCTTAGCGCAAAATCAGTTAAAACGGATGGAAAAACCAGCACTCGGGAAAGCGCAATTCGCGAGCGCAAGATAGCATCGTCAGCTCGATATAGGCCAGTGAGCCAGCGGAAACCAGGTAATGCTTCACACTTTTCACACAAACCAGCGCTCAACTGATGAGCAGACGCAAAAACAGCGGCCTTATACCGCTGTTTTTGCATGGCCAGCTCAAAAGCGCTCTGCCAGATCAATGCCAACAGTCAGGCATGCAATCAATTGCTATAAAAACGCTCGTTATTCTCCGCCATGTTGACCAGCCGCTCTGCAGGCGTGAAACGTTCGCCGAACATGGACTGCCAATGCTTCATGCGTGCCAGCACACCGGCAGAACCGAGGCTGTCAACATAACGGAACGGACCACCGAGGAACGGCGGAAAACCAATACCGAAAATGGCGCCGATATCACCATCACGGGCATTGCGGATAATGCCTTCATCCAGACAGCGAATGGCCTCATTGACCATCATCAGCACACAGCGTTCACAGATATCATCTTCGGCCAGCGTCTGGTTTGGTTTGACGCCAAGCAACTCGTAAACGGACTCATCGACCGTTTTATCGGATTTGCCTTTGCCATCGCCGTTATACTGATAAAACCCACGCTTGTTCTTCTTGCCGAGGCGATTGTCCTTCAGCAACTTTTCAAACACTTTCGGCGGATTCATTCGGTCACCAAACGCATCGGCCAGAATGGGCGCCACTTTGGTACCCACGTCGATACCGACTTCATCAAGCAGATTGATCGGACCAACCGGGAAGCCGAATTTTTTCAGCGCTTTATCGATCAAATCGATCGGCACGCCGCTGGCGACCATATGGCCGGCTTCATTCATATACGGCGCCAGAATACGGTTGACGTAGAACCCGGCTTCGTCCTTGACGACGATAACGGTTTTGCCTTGCTCACGACCGAACTCGACCGCAGTGTTCAACACCCAATCAGCCGTCTTGTCCGTCTTGATGATTTCCAGCAACGGCATTTTCTCGACCGGCGAGAAATAATGCATGCCCAGCACGTTTTCTGGACGCTCGGCGGTTTCGGCGATCTTGTAAATCGGAATCGACGAGGTATTGGTCGCGAAAATCGTGTCCTTGCGGCAATGGGTCTCGATATCCTTGACCATGCTTTGCTTCAGTTTCAGATCTTCGAACACCGCTTCGATCACGATATCCGCATCCTTGAACCCGCGGTAATCGGTACTGACCGTCAGCCGCGATTTCAGCACAGCGGCATCATTGCTTTTAATCCGGCGCTTTTTCTGGCGTTCGCTGACAATCTTGTGGGTGTACTCAATGGCATGGCCGGCGCTCTTGTCGTCACGGTCTTTGACTCTGGCGGTCACCTCGGCCTTGTCAACGGAGATAAAGGCGATACCGGCGCCCATCAGGCCGGCGCCGAGTACGCCAAGCTTGTTCACCTCACGTGCTTCGGCATCAGCAAACTTTTCTTTTTTCAGCGCCGTGCTGGCAAAGAAAATATTCATCAGCTGACGCGCCACCGGGGTCACGACCAGTTCACCGAATTTTTTCGCTTCGACGGCGAAACCGTCATCGCCACTGAATGCCGCGGCAACGCAATCAATGATCTTGTCCGGTGCCGGGTAATTGCCCTGGGTTTTCGCTCGTGCCGATTTGCGCGCTTTTTCAAAAATGACATTGCGACCAAACGGATTGCTTTCCAAGACCACGCGCATAAAACCGGGTCCAGAGAAAATCGAAGCCGGTTTGCGGCGCTTTTCAAAATAGGAGGACAGCGAGCCGTTATTTTTCAGCGCATGAACGCGTTTGATCGCGGCCTTTTCCAGATTGGCTTTCGGCACCACTTCATCGGCCAGGCCCATTTTCAGCGCCTGCTGGGCGCGGACTTTCTTGCCGGTCAGCATCATGTCGAGCGCATTGGGAATACCGATCAGTTTCGGCAGACGCTGGGTGCCGCCGCCGCCCGGCAATACGCCGAGCTGCACTTCCGGCAAACCGACCTGGGTTTTTTCATCGTCGGTCAACACTCGCTCATGGCAGCAGAGCGCAAATTCCAAACCGCCGCCTAGCGCCGCACCGTGAATCGCCGCGACCAGCGGCAGATTCAAATCCTGCAGCTCTTTCATGACCGCATGACCATCGCGCGACAACACTTCGGCCTGCTCCGGTCGCTCGACTTTCTTCAGCATATTGATGTCGGCGCCAACGATGAATGAATCACTTTTACCGGATCGCAACACGATGCCCTGAATACGACGCTCACCACGAATCGCGGCGATGATTTCACGCGCTTCCTCGGCGAATTCCGAGCGCAGCGTATTGGTGCTTTCGCCCGGAACATCCATGGTCAACAGTGCAACGCCGTCGTCACGCAAATTCAGGGTAAAGCTGCTGGTTTTTTTGATTTCCATTATTCCACCTCAAGAATCATCGCGGCGCCGATACCACCGGCAGCACACGCCGTTACCAAACCGAGACCACCACCACGGCGGCGCAATTCGCGCAGGTTTTGCGTAATCATCCGGGCGCCAGTGGCAGCAAATGGATGACCGTAGGCAATCGAACTACCGATGACATTGAATTTATCCATGTCGATTTCACCGATTTTCGAAGCGCGGCCCAGGCGTTCCTGAGCAAACTTGTCGGAGGCAAACATTTTTACGTTGGTTAGTGTTTGCGCAGCAAAGGCTTCGTGCATTTCAATCAGGTTCAAATCGCTGAACTGAATGCCGGCTTTATCGAGCGCGCGCGGTGTCGCGTAAGACGGGCCCATCAACATGTCTTTCGCCGCTTCGGCCGCGGTGAAGGCATAGCTGCGAATAAATCCGAGCGGCTCTAGCCCAAGTTCCTTGGCGCGTGATTCGCGCATGATCATCAGTGCGGCAGCGCCATCGGTCAGCGGTGTCGCGTTGGCCGCAGTGACGGTACCGTGGTTGCGATCGAAAGCCGGTTTCAGCTTCGCGTAATTGGCCAAGTCGGAATCGAATCGAATGTTGTTGTCGCGATGAATCGGTTCTTTGAACGGCGGCAGATGCACGGTCATCACTTCCTCATCGAGCTTGCCGTCGTTCCAGGCTTTCGCCGCCAAGCTATGCGAGCGATGCGCCAGTTCGTCTTGTTCCTGGCGAGTGATGCCGTAGTCACGCGCCATTTGCTCGGCGCCATCGCCCATCGTCAAACCGGTGCTGAAGTCGCGCACCGATGGTGGCTCCGGTGCCAAATCTTTGAGACCCAAGCCCTTCAGCAATGCCAGCTTCTGACCCAGTGTTTTCGCTTTCGGCATTTCGACCAGGCGCAGCATCAGCTTTTTGCTGACCTGAATTGGTACATAGGATGAAGAGTCCGCTCCGCCGGCAATGCCGATGTCGATATCGTCGGCGTAAATGGCCTCGGCAATGCTGGCCGCGGCCTGGAAGCTGGTAGCGCAAGCACGGGACACGGAAAAGGCGTCGGTGTAGACGCTCATTTGGGTGCCAAGCACGATTTCGCGGGCGATATTTGGCGCTTCCGGCAAGGCCAACACCTGACCAAAGACGATGCGGTCAATCAAGCGTGGATCCATATCGCTTCGGGCCAACAGTTCGTTGACGACCATACGCCCCATCTCGACTGAGCTAATGCCTTTGAAATAGCTGAGCTGACGGCCAAATGGCGTACGCAAGCCGGAAACGACGGCAATCCGGTCTTCAAATACCACGCGCCGGGCTTTGCGGCGCACCGGGTTTTCGACGGTGTTCGATTGTTGTTCTGACATGTAGTTCTCCATCGTGCCAAGAGGTGGACCAGACAGGTCCGGACCGGCATGGGTTTTACTGGTCGGAGGATTGTAGCGGCAAGCCTGCCAGTTTCAAACGGTCGTTTGAGCAAAAAGCGCTGAACACAGCATAGCGGATCGCTCTGCTATCATGACGCCCCTTCCGATGGCGCTTCGCTAGCCATCCATTCGAGACCTTAATAATAGAAGGACATTCTATGCCGGTATCCGCACTGCACGCCGTAATCAGCGGCGGCGCCAACGGCCTGGGCTACGCCGTGGCCGAGTCGATTATCCAGAAAGGCGGCAAAGTCGCCATCCTCGACATCAACGCCGAACAAGGTGCCGAGGCCATCGCCAAGCTGGGCGAGCGGTCCAAATTCTTCGCCTGTGATATCAGCAACGCCGAACAGGTCGACAGTGTCGTTGATGAAGCCGCTGCCTGGATGGGCTCGGTAACGGTCATGGTCAGTTGTGCCGGCGTGCTCGGCAATGGCCGGGTGCTAGGCAAGAAAGGCCCAATGGAGTCCGGCTTCTTCAGCAAGGTCATTCAAATCAATTTGATTGGCGCTTTTGTACTGACCAAAGCCTGTGCCCGCCACATGGCCAGCAACCAAGTCGCTGATGGCGAAGACCGCGGCGTCATCATTCACACCGCCTCGATTGCGGCGTTTGAGGGCCAGCTCGGTCAGGCCGCCTACAGCGCCTCGAAATCCGGTGTGGTCGGTATGGTGCTGCCACTGGCGCGCGAATTCGCCGCGCTGAAAATCCGGGTCATGGCCGTCGCGCCCGGCATGTTCGACACCGGCATGCTCGGCGGTGTCAGCGATGAAATCCGTCAGCAACTGGAAAGCTCGGTGCCCTACCCGGCCCGCTTCGGTCGCCCGGATGAGTTTGCCGCCACCGTTACCCACATCATCGACAATGCGATGTTCAATGGTAGCGTCGTTCGTCTGGATGGTGCTGCCCGCCTGCCGTAAAAGAAGATGAATAAAAAGCGGCGCAAGGACAGAAATTCTTGCGCCGCTTTTTTATCAAAATCAAAAAATGGATTTGGCCAATATCACTTTCGTTTAATCGCAAAAATTTTTGCCCAAATACATCAGCCAATGTGACTTTTTCACGCATTGTTTTTTCGCCAACAAACTGCTGAAATTCTTCCTCCTCCGTTGTACCGTTCGTGTGCATCATGCTTGAGCTGTTGATCCCCGCCATCTTTGTTGTTGGCTATCTTTTTATCGCCCTGGAACACAATACCCATATCAACAAAGCCGCACCAGCCTTGCTGACCGGAGTCGTGCTCTGGACCATTGCTGCGTTCGCCATTCCGCACGAAGCCAACAAAGAGTTGTTTCATCACCTCGGTGAAATCTCGCAACTGCTGTTTTTCTTGCTCGGTGCGATGACCATTGTTGAATTGGTCGACGCCCACGAAGGTTTTAGCCTGGTTACCCGTTATGTGCGCGCGGCCAGCACCAAAGGTTTGATTTGGACCGTTGGTATCGCAACCTTCTTTTTGTCCGCGGTGCTCGACAACCTGACAACGACGATCGTGATGATTTCCTTGCTGCGTCGAATGGTACCGGACAACGAAACACGCTGGCCGTTGGTCGCAATTATTGTCATAGCCGCCAACGCTGGTGGTGCCTGGTCGCCGATTGGTGACTTGACGACAACGATGCTGTGGCTTGGTGGCCAGATCACGACAACCGGTATCATCACCGCACTGTTCATTCCTTCGCTGGTTTGCTTTGCCGTACCGCTTTTGGCCATGTCGCGCATCGTCAAGGATGCGCCGGTACAAAAATCCTCGGAACATGGCAAAGCCACGCTGCCGGCCTGGGAGCGTAATCTGGTGTTTTATCTCGGTATTGGCGCTTTGTTATTCGTGCCGATTTTCAAAACCGTCACCCATTTGCCGCCGTATATGGGCATGCTGTTTGGCTTAAGCATTCTGTGGGCGACCACCGAATGGATACACCGGAAAAAACCGCTGGAAGAAAAATCACAAGTCACCGTTGCCGCCGTGCTGCGCAGAATCGATGTACCGAGTGTGTTGTTCTTTCTCGGCATCCTGCTTGCGGTCGCGGCATTGCAGGCGCTTGGTCAGCTTGATCACTTGGCCGGCTGGTTGCAACAAACCTTTGGCAATGTCTATCTGATCAACATCGCGATTGGTGTCCTGTCGGCGGTTATCGACAACGTGCCGCTGGTCGCCGCCGCGTTGAACATGTACCCGATTGACGCGGTTGGTCAGTTTGCCGTTGACGGCGACTTCTGGGAACTGCTGGCGCTGGCGGCAGGAACCGGCGGTAGCTGTCTGATCATCGGTTCAGCGGCCGGTGTCGCCGCGATGGGCATGGAAAACATTACGTTTGGCTGGTATTTACGCAAAGTAACGATCCCAGCTTTGCTCGGCTTATTGGCTGGTGTTGGTACCTATGCAGTGCTGATTGGCTAACCATCTAGCGCGATGAACAAACCCGGCGATCGCCGGGTTTGTTTTTTGTGTACACCCTCTCACCGCCAGCAAAGCACAAAACCGCTATACTGAATGCCCTTTCGACCTAAAGAGATTCTCGAAATGAAATGGCTTTTGATGCTTGCCCTGCTGTCGCTAATGTCCGGCTGCGCCGGAAAAGTGGTGGGTCGAGATCAGTGCGCGTCGTTGCTCGACACCGCATGGAAGGAGCTTGATCTAGCCAAAACGGAAGGCTTCGGTGGTGCCGTCAGTTACACAAAAGCCGCAGGGCTACTAACCGCCGCGAAAACCCAGCAAACGCTGGAACGCTACCCGAGCTGTATCGACAAAGCCAAGCGCGCACGCTTCTACATTGCCGAATCACGCGCTGGTCGTTAGCCTGAGTGCTGCGCGTCCAGACGGGGATGGGCGAGGCCGCTGACGGCAAAAAACATCATCAGCGCAGCGGCCAGTGAAGTCAGGATACCAAGCAACGAAATATCCACTTCCATGACCGGCAAAACGGTCAACACCCGATGCAACCAGGTGCCGATCAGAATCAGCAACGCGATCGGCGCCAGACGCACCAGGCTTGAGCGCACGTGGTAACTGATCAAGGTCAGGAACGGGATAATGAACACGCTGGCCAGCATCAGCCAGAACAGCGCACCGTAGCGCGGTCCCATTTGCTCCAGAATTGGCCCAATTTCCTGCGGCAAATTGCCGAACCACATGACGATGTACTGGGCCCAGAAAAAGTACAGCCAGAGCAAAGAAAAACCAATCAACACCCGCCCGAAATTTTCCACCGTGCGAGAACTCACGCTGAGGTCGTTAACCAACGCCACAAGCAAAATCAGTGCACAACCACCAAAAATTGAACTCATGAAAAAGTGAATCGGATAAACACTGCTGAGCCAATGATCATGCAGCAGCATGCCGAAATCCCAGGCCAAAAATGTATTGGCGATGACGAAGGCAACCAACTGCCAACTGGCGAGTTTGTAAAGCGCGTGCTCCTTGCCCTGTTGCTGACTAAGCCGATAACCCCACCAGGCCAGCAGATAGAAAATCGATTGGGCAATAACAAAGCGCAGCACAATGCCGGTTTCATTGACCCAAATATTGGTTTTTTCCGGTTCGCCCAGCCAGTAGAACAATTCATCGCGGCCGAACAGAAAAATCAGCAGAAACCCCAGAATAGCGATTGGCACACCCACCAGCGTCATCATGTGCGCGGTGCGATAGAACGCCAGCGGCCAGCGGGCAAAACACAAACGCAGTATGGCAATGAACACGACGCCAAACTGACTCAGGCCGAGCAAAAACAAAAAGTTGACCGTCAGCCAGGCGATGACATTGGCTTCGCTGTTGGCGCTTTGACGCAGCAATAAAGCGAATCCAATCAGCATGACGACGGCGGCCGCGAGTGCGGCATAAAAGGGTTTCATCGCAGCGCTGGACCGTTTCATGGTGTCATTCCGTGCTTGATGTAATTGACCAGATGCCAGCGATCCTGGGATTGAATGGCGTAACCGTAAGCGGGCATGAAAACACTGCCACGACTGATCGTGAAATACAGCCGCCCATCCGGTTGATTACGCACTGCTTCGAGACTCAGATTCATCGGCTTTGGTTGAAACTTCAATCCGACCGGACCGTCACCACGGCCCAGTGTGCCGTGACAACTGAGGCAATGGCGCTGAAACAGCATGCGGCCGCGTGCCACCGAATGCTCCAAGGCCGGCGTCGGATTTTGCAGTTTCGCCGCGGCCATACCGCGCGCCTGCTCCAGTGGACCGGTCGGTAACGCCGTTGGCAGACCACGCACCGGAATCGAGTAGGCGGGAAACTGCACTTGCGTTTCCTGAGCTTTGATCGAAACCTGATTGGCCATATCAATATCCCAAGGAAAGGCCTGCACGACACCAGTGAAAGGTAATAACCAGAGCAGGGCGCGTTTCATTTGGCATCCTCCTCCGGTAGCGAATGTTCCGGTTCGATTGGCACCAGCGTTTGCGACTCGATGCGTTCGGCTCCACTGTCCTGCAACAGCTTGCGCACCTTGTCTTCCTGCTCGTCGCTAAATGCCGCACTGACCACGATTTCGTCGACGCTGGCCGCTTCGTGATGTGGCCGCTCGTACCACGCCGGCAAGCCGCTGTGATAGAGAAAGCCGATCAAGGTTGCCAGTACCGCAAACAAGATCGTCAGCTCATAGGACACCAGCAGAAATGGTGGAACCGAAATCACCGCTCGACCACCGGTCGGTAAGATATAGCTGGTTGCTGAATACGTGGTCAAAATGATTCCAGCGATAAAGCCGAGAATGCCACCAATCAACGAAAACTTTCGCACGGGCGAGCGGCCATTATCCGGGTGGATTTCCTGTAACGGATAGGGCGAAATCAGCTCACATTCCACGCCGGCTTTTTGCAGCTTTTGCTGGGCCAGCTGGGCGTCTTCCGGATCCTTGAAAATACCATGCAGATAGTGGCTCATGGCTTGTTCTCCTGCTGGTGTTTGGCGTTGTGCAGCAACTCCTCTTTAACTTCGTAGATCGACATGCTCGGCACAATCTTGACGAAAATCAGAAACAGCGTGACAAAAATGGCCAGCGAGCCGAGCATGATGGAATATTCCACCCAGGTCGGTGCGTAATCCGCCCAAGTATTGGGCAAATACTTGCGTGGCAGTGACGTGGTGATGATGATGAAACGTTCAAACAGCATTCCGGCATTGATAAATATCGATAACACCAGCATCACATTCAAATTGGTGCGGACCCTGCTTGAGATCAGCGAAAGTGGCAGCACTGCGCAGAACGCAATCATCGACCAGTAAATGGGTGCCCAGGCACCAGTCAGGCGATAATCGATAAACTCCAGTTCAAAACTGTGATGACTGAACCACCCCGTGGTCAGCTCGACAATATTGATATAGGTCCAAAGTAACGACAGCACCAGCAACAGACGGCCCAGTTTGTCGAAATGCGAAGGCAGTATGTAGCGCTCCAAGTGATAGTATTTACGCAGGAAATACATCACGGTAACGATGCCGGCGGTGCCGGAATAAATGGCGCCGACGACGAAGTAAGGCGCGAAAATCGTCTGGTGAAAACCGGGCACGATCGACAGCGCCAAATCCCAGGACACAATACTGTGCACCGAGACAGCCAGCGGAATGACCAGCACGGCAAAAAAGGTGTAGGCCCAACCGAGGTGTTTCCATTCTTTCTGGGTGCCGCGCCAGCCGAGTGAAAGAACCCGATACATACTATGGCGCCAGCCTATCGTACCGTCGCGGGCCGCCGCGAAATCCGGAATCGAACCGACAAATAAAAATGTCGCACTGGCAGTCATGTAAGTGGTGATCGCCGTGACATCGAACAGCAGTGGTGAACGAAAGTTTGGCCACAATTCACGCTGATTCGGATACGGAATGGTCCAGTAGACAAACCATGGCCGGCCAACATGGACCAGCACAAAAATTACCGCCACGACAAGTGAAAACAGCGTCATCGCTTCGGCACTGCGATAAATCGCTTTGCGCCATTGACTGCCAGTAATATGCAAAACCGCCGACAACAAGGTGCCGGAATGGCTCAAGCCAATCCAAAAGATGAAACAGGAGATATACGAGCCCCAAATCACCGGCCGGTTCATGCCGGCAACACCGATACCGGTCACCAGTTGATAGGCCCAGGGCAAGGTAAAGCACAACACGGCGACCATGACCGCAATACCAAACGTCCACCAGTACAGCGGCGTCGTTTCAGTCAGCGTGCGAATGACATCACGATTGACGTCCGCGAGTTTCGGCGGGGTTTCGTCCGGTGTCTGATTACCGACCCGGTTCATGACGCCGACTCCATGGCCTTGCCACGCGCCAGATAGGTTACGCTCGGCTCGGTATTCAGCTCTGACAACACATGATAAGCGCGTGGATTCTTGGCCAATTGTGAAACCGCTGACTGCGGATCATTGGCGTCGCCAAAATGTAGCGCCTTGCTCGGACAACTCTGCGCACAAGCGGTGGTGAAATCATCCTCTTGCACCCGTCGACCTTCATCTTTGGCCTCATCTTTGGCTTGGCGAATTCGCTGAACACAGAACGTGCACTTTTCCATGACGCCTTTTTCGCGAATGCTGACTTCCGGGTTCAGTTGTTGCTCCAGCGGCGCCTCCCAACTCGCTGAAAACCAATTGAAATAGCGCACTTCGTACGGGCAGTAGGCAGCACAAGAACGGGTGCCAACACAGCGGTTATACACCTGTACATTCAAACCATCCTGATTGTGATAGGTCGCAGCCACCGGGCAAACCGTTTCGCATGGAGCCTGATCGCAGTGCTGGCACATCATCGGCAGAAAGCGCATTTTGATATCCGGGTATTCGCCTTCCCAGTAACGCTCGATGCGCAGCCATTTCATGTCGCGCTTTTCTTGGAAAGCGCGCTCGCCAACAATCGGTAAATTGTTTTCCGCCTGACAGGCGACGACACAGGCACCACAGCCGGTGCAACTGTCCAAATCCACGACCAGTCGCCAGGCGTAATCGTATTTCGTGTAATAACCAGGGGTACGGTACGCACGCCATTTTTCCTGCAATAGCGTCATGATCAAAGCTCCTTGATCGGTATGGTTTTCGCCTGCCCGCCAAACAGATTGCGGCCGAGGCTGCGTTCATGCTCGCCAACACGTGGCACGCGCAAACGACGTCCCGTCGGCGTGATTTGCGCACGCAATAATGACCAAGCCAACTCATCACAGCCCTGCACCGTTTCCACGCCGATCAACTGCATCGGATTGGCGCCTCGTTTGCTGTAACGACCGAGCTGCGAATGGCCGCGCCCGACTGGAATAGCGAGCATATCTGGCGCAATACCGGGATAAGGATAAATCGGCAATTCCAACTCGCCGTTCGCGGTAAGCACGCGCACGATATCGCCATCACGCAGGCCTTTTTCCTGCGCTGTTTTCGGATGAATTTCCAGCCAGTTGTGGTAGACCACGCCAGTCATCGGGTCTGGCAGCTCTTGCAACCACGGCAATGATGGATCGAGATCATGATTAGCGTGATATTGCGGATACAGTTGCAACAAGAACGGAAACTCGCTCGCTTCGCCCGGCAGATGGATTGGGTGAAATTGCAGTTTTTCGATGGCATCGGCTCGCCATTGCAGCGGCGGTGTTTCGCTTTGATTTTTTCCGAATACACCACTGGTTAGCGTCGTTTGCCAGAAGGTATCGAAGTCGACCAGCAAATCGTTTGGTAGCAATTGTTGATGTATGGTTTGCCAGCGCTGTTGCAGATAGAGCCGATAACTGTCATGACCCATTGGTTCGCCCTGTGCGGCGGCCAGCGACAGCACAATGTCACCGCAATGGCGAGTGTCATAAAGTGGCACCACGGTTGGCTGGCCAACACTGGCGGCGGCGACATCGCCACCGGTTTCGGCAGCGATATCGTCCCAGCGCTCCAGGTAACTCGGCACCGGCAGAATCCAATCCGCATACGCGTTGCTTTCGTCAATGATATTGCTGAAAGCAACGACCAGCGGCACTTCATTCAGCACCGCTTCAAACTCCAACGCAGCAGGCAAATCAAACAGCGGATTGCACTCATGCAGCAGCAGTGCCGCGACGCGTTTGTCTTTAGCGTCCTGACGCAGTTGCTGCCAATATTCCTTGCCGACCTGGCGATTGACGGATGGAATCAGTGACGGCGTGCTGGCGCGCATCGCCGCCTGCCCTGTTTGGGCGCCAGCAAGGTAGTTCAGTGCCAACACGGCTATTGCAGTATCGAACCCGTTGCTGGTGTGGGATGGCGTTTCGCCGCAAAGGGCCAGCAGCGGCGCACGCGAGATGACTGCATCAGCGAGTGCCTGCAACTGGCTTTCCGCAAGACCGCTGACCTCAGCTGCTTTTGCCAAACTATGCGGCTGCAACGCGTTCTGCCAGGCTTCGCGATCAGCAGCTTGATAGCGACCGCGTGCCAGCAACTGCTGCGCCAAATACAAGGCTATGGCGGCTTCACTGCCGGGCCTCGCCGCCAACCATTGATCGGCATTGGCACCGGTGGCACTCATCCGCGCTTCCAGCTGAATAAAATGTCCGCGCGGTGTTTTGCGCCGGAATTCACCATATTGCCTGGCCATCATCACCGGCGATGATCCGCTGTGCAGAAAGTCGGCGCCAAATGACAACAGCAGATCGCAATGGGCGATGTCATAAAATGGCATTGCTGCCTGCTGAAAGCATTGCTGCATAGCCAGCTGCTGCAGGCGCGAAGAATGGCGTTGATGGAAAACGTAATGCGAAGTGCCAAGCTGCTTGAAGTAATCGGCTAATAGCGAATCCAAATGGCCTTGCACCGGTCTGCTGCAAAAATGAATTTGACCACTGCGCCCTTCGCCTTTCAGGGTTTGAAAGCTGTGACCGATAAATGCAATCACTTCGGCCCAACTGGCCGGCATAAATTCGGCGTTGCCGCGATCGCCAACCCGTTTCAGCGGCGAGCGGACGCGATCCGGATGATAAAGAAGATTGAGACCCGCCTGCCCGGTTGCGCATAAGCCGCCCTGATTAACCGGATGGCCGGGATTGCCCTCAATTTTTTTTGCCCGCCCTTCTCGGGTTTTGACCGTGATACCGCAACCGGCACTACACAAACCACAGACGGAGTTATAAAACACCGGCGTACCGGGGCTGATATCTTCCGGTGCAACCACTTGCGGGATCAAATGCTCGACGGGCGGTCGTATCATCTGATTGAACCAGAAGCCGACACCGGCGCCGGCCGTGCCGGCACCCAACAAGCTCAGAAAGGTTCGACGATCGAGATCTGGCATACCTTCCCCTACTTGTGACAAGTCATGCAATCGGTGCCGAAGCGCACCGCATTCTGTTGGTGACACTGAATGCACCAACCCATTTGCAAATTGCTGACCCGGCGCAACACCTCCATTTGCTCCACTTCACCGTGACAGGTGTTGCAGGCAAGCCCGGCGCGGACATGACGCTTGTGACTGAAATGCACGAAGTCCGGCAGGTCGTGCACCTTGACCCAGGGAATCGGTTCCTGTTTTTCCCAGTAGTCATTCAACGCGACGATCAACGGCCGGTCGGTGGCAATATTGCTGTGGCAGCCCATGCATTTGGCGACCGGTGGCACGCCGGCGACTTTCGAATCTTCCGCATACAAATGACAATGCAGACAGGGGATTTGATGGTCACCAGCATGAATCTTGTGACTGAACGCAATCGGTTGTGCGGGCGCCCGCCCAGAGAAAAACCACTCGCTTAAATAGAAGCCGCAGATCACACCTGCCAGGGCGATCAGAACAATCGCTCCGAGCATCGAATAAGGTCTCAAAACGGCGCGTAATGAAATCGCCATGGCGCTCCTTATTTCCTGTGCGGTTGAATTACCTCAAGAGGACAGCTCTCCCTCCGGTTCGTTTTGCTTCTGTTTAGTTGAATTGGATTCGGTCGGCTGTGATCCGATCGATTGAGATTCGGTCGATTGTGCCTGCAACGTTCGTTGCACATGGACCGATGCCTGATGCGCACAATCCGCAATGATTCGAGTCAATTCCGCATCGTGGGTGGCACGCTGGCAGGTATCAGCCAGTTGCGCCAAGGATTCACTTAGAAACGCGTACATATCGAGTAACGGCGTTTCCAGCGTCCACAGACTGATCGCCGACAGCTGCTGTTGTTCGCTGTCCCAGAGTGTGACATTGATCGTGTTGCAGTCGCGCCAGCCGGCAAAACCGGCGTCGCTTGCCGACCATTGAATCGAAGTGGGAAGGTGCGCAGCGTTCAGCTTTATCGCAATGCCAATTTCCGCCAGACGTTCGCTCATCACGACTCTCCGACCGAAGCATGCGCAAGGGGAATTTGCCGACTGTCCGACATCAATACGGCGTTCCGTTGACCGGACATCGGCACAGAGATAGACCTGATCAATTCCAGACACATCGCGCCACTCCTTGTTGGCATTAACGGCGTCAATGCCATTCGATGGTGGGTAATCGTTCGGCGAATAATAGACAAATATTTAATAAAGAGCGAATTTTTGAACAGAATTGGTCAATACCAAAATCGCGGAAAGTTAACTATAGTTTGGCATTATAGAAACCAACGCGTTTCTTCCATTCCGTCATAAGGAGATGAGCACAATGCAATCATTCAAGGCATTCTTTTATGCATTGGCCGCCAGCTTTCTGCTGCTCTGCACCAGCCATGCCCAGAACCGCGATTACAAAAAAGAATTCGGCCCCTACATGGTGCATTACAACGCCTTCAACAGCAGCTCGCTGACGCCGGAAATTGCCAAGAATTACCGGATAACACGCGCTAACAACATCGGCGTCGTTATGGTTTCGGTGCACAAGAAAAACGATGAACAAACCCCGGATGCCGTCACCGCAATGATTAAAGGCGAAGTGCGTAATGAGCTGTTTCAATCGAGCGTGCTCGAGTTTCGCGAGTTGATTGAAGGCGACGCCATTTACTATGTGGCGCCGTTCCGCCATGACCACAATGAAATGATGGGGTTCAGCGTCAACGTCAAACCAGAAGGCCACAAAGACGAGCTGGCGATCAGTTTTTCGCAACGCTTTTATACACACTGACGCAATCGGACGGCATCCATTGTTCGCCGTAGCGCTAATTGATGCGGCGCGCTTTATTAGCGCAAAACTTCATGAACAGAACTGCTTTCAGATGAATTTATTTTCAAAAATTTGACAGTGAATTTGATTATTCCATTACGTACGCCGAATACTCTGCAGCCTGCATCTGGGTGACAGACTGCCACCAGCCTGGTGCTTTCAATGCCTTGACCCACCATTTCATGGCATTGCCTTCCAGTCTTTTGGGGTGCAGCAAAAACATCGGCGAAGCCGGCTTAGGCTTGCTGCAACGACGCGTCACCAAACTGCCATCGGACAAAAACGGTCGCAGCAAATGTTCCGGTAAAAAGCCGATGCCAAGGCCAGCCTGTTGCGCCGAAATTTTGCTGTGTAAATTCGGCACCGTCAGGGTTTCCTGACCGTCGAGAATGCCGAGCGTGCGCGGTGGCAAATGACGCGATGAATCGGCGACCGCAATGATGCGATGCTGGCGAATCTGTTCATCTTCCAAAGGCTCGGGCAACCCTGCTAACGGATGAGTGGGAGCCATCGCCAACAACATGTTCAACTCACCAAGCAAATGCGCAGCGAAATCACCACTGGCCAGCATCTCTCCCGGCGCACCGATAACGATATCTGCCCGGCGGTCGCGAATCGCCTCCCAACTGCCGCCGAGAATTTCATGGAGAAAATGCAACCTCGTTGGCTGCTCTGCTTTCTGGAACTCGGCGACAAACGGCCACAGCATCGACAGCGGCAAGACGCCGTCGACGGCTATGCGCAGTTCCGTTTCCCAGCCGGTGGCGACCCGTTTGACCCGGCATTCAAGATCGCCGGCAGCCTTCAGCAACTCGCGCCCCTGCTCCAGCAAATCGCGTCCGGCAACAGTCAGCTCGGCCTTGCGCCCACGCCGGTCAAACAGCAGCACATCCAGGTCTTCTTCCAGCTTGCGCACCGTATAGGTCAGCGCCGAGGGCACCCGGTTCAGGCGCTCGGCAGCCAGCGCGAAGCTGCCCTCGCGTTCGATAGCATCCAGTACCAGCAAGGCATCCAGACTCAGTTTCATGACCACCCCCGGCTTATCAATTCAAATTAATTGAACAATACAGCGAAATTTCTCCGAACAAAAGCATGCGCCAGCGCTTTAAGCTGTCTTTCATCGGCTTCTGGCCTGGATACCGCACCAGAAGCACTTCAGATAATTTGAGGAGACTGCAATGATTGAACGCCGAAATGCCGCCGATCGGGGCCACGCCCACCATGGCTGGCTGGAATCCTGGCACTCATTTTCCTTTGCGGACTACTATGACGCGAAGCACACCCGCTTCGGCAGCCTGCGAGTCATCAACGATGATACCGTCGCCGGCGGTGGTGGTTTCGCGCCGCACCCGCACCGCGACATGGAAATCATCTCCTATGTGCTCAGCGGCGCGCTGGCACACAAGGACTCGATGGGCAACGGCTCGACGATACGGCGCGGAGACATTCAACGCATGAGCGCCGGCACCGGCGTTGTGCACAGCGAATACAACGCCTCAGGCAGCGAGCCGGTCAAGTTTCTGCAAATCTGGATTACGCCGGAGCGGCAAGGCTTGACGCCCGGCTACGAACAAAAACATGTTAGCGATGACGACAAGCGCGGTCGTCTGATTGCCATCGCCTCACGTGAAGCCAGCGAAACCGGCATCACGATCAATCAGGATGTGCGCATTTATGCCGGCCTGTTTGATGGTGAAGAACAATGGCGCCAGCCATTGCAGCGGCAACGCCAGTACTACCTGCATGTCGCCAATGGCGTGATTATCGCCAACGGTGAGCGTCTGCAAAAAGGCGACGCACTGAAACTGATTGAAGAATCCGAATTACGCCTGGCAGACGGCCAGCAGGCGGAAGTCCTGTTATTCGATTTGGCCTGAACCACTCTTTTACCTTCATCAACCTGGGAGAAAAACATGAACGCTTTTTTTGACAAGTTATCACCACTATTCAACATCGCTGCGCGTATTTTCATGTCGGCGATTTTCATCAACGCCGGCTACGGCAAAATCGGTGGTTATGCCGGTACACAAGGCTATATGGAATCCATGGGCGTGCCGGGCATGTTGTTACCAGCGGTGATTTTTGTTGAGTTGATTGGTGGTCTGGCGTTGCTCGTTGGTTTTCAGACTCGACTGGCCGCTTTCCTGCTCGCCGGCTTCACATTGCTGTCCGCCGTGATCTTCCATTGGGACTGGGGCAATCAACAGCAAGCTATCGCGTTCATGAAAAACCTGGCGATTACCGGTGGTTTGTTGATGTTCGTGCAATACGGTGCCGGCAAGTTTGCCATCGACAAGCGCTGAGTTGAGTGAAGAAAGAGTTAATGAGTGATGCGCGACCGATGCTTGTCATCGGTCCGTTTCAACTAAGGGTGGTTGTCTGGCGTTATTGTGCGAATGAATTCGCACCTACCAAGTGAATCGCCACAACCGGTCCTGGTAGGTCCGGATTTATCCGGACAAAAATAGTATTTCACGATAAACAAAAAGCGGCATATGCCGCTTTTTGTTTTGCTTTATAACAAAGCGCCAGATCAGCGCAGCTTGTTGCCATCGGCATCAATCACCGTCACTTCACCGAGCTTCAGATCACGGATCTTCTGTTCGGTTTTGCTCAAGTCGGTAACCACCACCCAGGTCATCGCCTGCGGCCGCAGATATTGCTTGGCGGCAGCATTGATATCAGCGACGGTCAAGGCCTCGTAACGGGCCTTGATCTGCTCAACATAGTTGTCCGGACGCTGGTAATTGGCTATCGAAACCAACGCACCTTGAACGGCATCCATGGTTTCATACTCACCTGGCTGCGAACGCACGGTGTTCAATACCGTTTTCTGCAACTCGGCTTCGGTAGCCGGTTTGCTGCCGATATAGGCCTTCAGCTCGTTCAACACTTCCTGCATCGACTCGACGGTTTTGTCGATTTGCACCGGCGCATAAGCAAAGTAAGGGCTTTGGCCAACCGCGTTCTGCTTGATCGTGTAAGCGCCATAGGCCCAGCTCTTCTGCTCGCGCAGGTTCATATTCAAACGTGCCGTGAACTGGCCGCCGATGATGTCATTCATCGCATACAGCAGCGCGGCTTCGTCATCCTTGAAGCCCGGCATCAACTGACCGGCGATGATCACCGACTGCACCGCACCGGGTTTATCGATCAGAAAAATCTGCGTTTTGTCCTGCATCGGCACATTGGCCAGATTCTTGATTGGTTTCGGCGTTGCCGGTGCTTTCCAGCCACCGAGTGATTTCTCCAGTTTCGGCAACAACTCGCTCAGCGTTGTATCGCCGACGACGACCAGCGTTGCATTATCCGGGCGTACCCATTTCTGATAAAACGCCACCAGATCATCGCGGTTCAGGGCAGTAATCGATTGCTCGGTACCGGAACCGGTGAAGGGCATCGCGTACGAGTGACCATTGCCATAAAGCAGTGGTGGCAGGGTGCGGAAAGCCATCGACACAGGCTGAGCTTTTTCGCGAGCGATATTGGCCAGCCAACGACCGCGCAGACGATCGATTTCTTCCTGATCAAACGCTGGGTTCAGCACGACATCGGCAAACAGATTCAGCGAGTCATCAAGCTTGGCTTTCAACATGTCGATGCTGATGCTGCAGACATCAAGCGCACAACCGCTGCCAAGGTTGGCACCGAGCATTTCGGCTTTTTCGCTGATTTCGCTGGCGGAGAGTTTTTTCGTGCCTTCATCAACCATCGACAAGGCAAAATTGGCGGTGCCCAACTTGCTGCCCTGATCAGCGGCGAAACCGGAATCGATCTGCAGACTGATGTTGACGGCCGGCACGCTGTGACGCTCGGCAAACAATACCTTCAGACCATTGCTCAGCATCGCACGCTCAACTTTCGGAAAGTCAAGATCAGGCGTGCTATTCACTTCCGGCAGCTTGCTGCGGTCGACATTACTGGCGACGGTGTTGTAGTTCGGGAACGGATGCACTTCGAGATGATAATCGCCGCTGGACAGCCAGGCTTTCGCCAGTTGCTGCAGATCCTTGGTTGATGCACTCAGCTTGTGCTCGAGGCTGCGTTTGAAATTGCCTGCTTCGCCGGTATATACCTCGTACGTCGCGAGAATATCGCTCTTGCCACCAAAGCCACCGATGCGCTCGGCACCACGAACAAAGTTCGCCTCCTCGGTCACTTTGACGCGTTCCAGCTCCTTCTTGCTCGGACCTTTATCAATCAGCAACGCCAGTTCGCGATTGATGATCGCTTCGACTTCGGCCGGGTTGACGCCCGGTTTGACATCGACATTGATGCCGAACAGCGAAGCCAGCTCAAACTGCATGACATCAGCGCGGACGTTGGTGGCCATTTGCTTGTCGTAAACCAGCGTTTTGTACAACCGTGAATTTTTGCCACCGCCGAGAATCGCCGCGACCAGTTCCAGTTGATCGGCTTCTTTACTGCCAAAGGTCGGCACGTTCCAGGACTTGGTGATGCGTACCTGTGGCACGCGGTCAAACATGATGTCGCGCTTGCTGTCGTCACGTTTGGCAATCCAGGCACCGCGCTTGACCAGCGGCGGACCGGCTGGAATATCGCCGAAATACTGGTTCATTTTTGACTTCGCGGTTTCAACATCGATATCACCGGCGAGCACGACAACGGCGTTAGCGGCGCCGTAGTAAGTCTTGAACCACTCATGCACGTCTTCGAGTTTCGCGGCGTTCAGATCTTCCATCGAGCCGATCGTGGTCCAGGAATACGGATGACCTTCCGGAAAGCTGCCTTTCTGCAACCATTCGAACGAGCGGCCATAAGGCTGGTTCTCCCCCTGGCGTTTTTCGTTTTGCACTACGCCACGTTGCTCATCCAATTTTTCTTGGGTGACGGCACCGAGCATATGACCCATGCGATCCGATTCCATCCACAGTGTCATATCGAGCGCCGTCTTCGGCACGTTCTGGAAGTAATTGGTGCGATCCAGCCAGGTCGTGCCGTTCATGTCGGTAGCGCCAACTTTTTCGAACGGACCGAAATATTCATCGTTGTAGTTTTCGCTGCCGTTGAACATCAGGTGCTCAAACAAATGCGCGAACCCGGTGCGCCCTGCCTTCTCGTCTTTGGAACCAACGTGGTACCACACGTTGACGGCGACAATCGGCGCTTTTTTGTCTTCATGGACGATGACGCGCAGACCGTTGTCGAGCGTGAATTTGGTGTAGGGAATATCAAGTGTAGTGGTATCAGCAGCGGCGACAATGGCACTGCCGAACACCATCAAGGTGGCAACAGAAAGAGTGGATAAACGCACGGTGGAATCCTTTTGTGCTGGCAAAAATAGGCCAGCAGCTTAGCGCGTTTACGACAGTGACGACTACGTCAAGCGATAGCTCAGCTGTTAACAGTTATGAACGCCGCTACAAATCGATACAAATGAGGCGACGCTTTTGCCTATTTCTTCGCCAAAGCCAGCAGCGCATCACCGGTGACGCGATTGACCGTCCACTCATCCATCAATTTGGCGCCGAGACTGCGATAGAAATCAATCGCCGGCGTATTCCAATCAAGAACCGACCATTCCAGACGGCCAAACCCGTTTTCAACGCAGCGCCGTGCCAACTCGATCAGCAGTGCTTTGCCAATGCCTTTGCCACGAAATTCCGGGTAGACAAACAAGTCCTCCAGGTAAATACCGGGCTTGGCCAGAAACGTCGAGTAATTGTGGAAGAACAAGGCAAAACCAGCCGGTTTATTCTGCCATTCGGCAATCAATACTTCGGCGGCCGGTTTATCGCCGAACAAGGTTGCATTCAATTTTTCTTCGGTGGCCTGCACCTCATGACTGAGTTTCTCGTAATCGGCCAGTGCTTCAATAAAACGCTGAATTTGTGGCACATCGGCGGCTGTGGCAGCACGTATGGTCAGCATTGTTTTTCCTTGTCAGGCGTAATAGCGATCAACATATTCAGCGAACGTCAGCGTATCTCCCATCTCCATCGCTTTCTGATCAGCCAGAGACTCGATAGCCAGTTGCTCGGCACGGCGCTCAAACACTTCATCGATCGGCAGCGACAAAATCGTGTCGCGGTGCTGCTTGGCGAGCCCCAATGCATAACGGAAGAATCCGCCGACTTCCATCGCTTCGCGCAGCAATCGCGCCGACGGCGTCTTCTCCGGATCGAGCACCCGCTCACGCAAATCAGCTAATGATTGCTGATAAGCCTTGCCACCGTAAGCGGTATCGAGCAAATCGGCAAAGGCTTTCATGTCGTCAAACAACTCCAGCGCCACGTCCTTGAATGGCTGCTCTTTGTTGTAGACCAGCAACGATAATTCTGGATGACGCCCGTTCAACACCACGCGGCGTTTATTTTCCTTGTTCTCGGCGTCCTCGCGTGGCGAAATCGGCGGGCTCTCGCGGAACAAACACATCAGCAGCAACACGTCCGCAAAACGCATCATGTCCTCATTGATGCCAATCGGACTGAACGCATCGATATCGAACAGCCGCACCTCAATGTATTCAACGCCGTGCAGTCGCAACGACTTTGATGGACGCATGCCGAGCACCGGCGTATGTTTCGGACGAATGCCGGAATAGAACTCGTTTTCGACTTGCAACAAATTGCCATTCAATTGCTTCCAGTGGCCGTCGACAACAACGCCGATGTTCTCGTAATACGGATCCGGCGTGCGAATCGCATGCTCCATACCATCGAGATACGAGTTCAGGTTATCGAAACGGATATTGATGCCGGCCTGGGCATTGTTCTGATAACCGATATCACTCATCCGCAAACTGGTCGCGTATTCGCCGTATAACGAACGTGGTGATAGTTCTTTCAATTCCAGCTTACCGTCTTTCAAAAACGAGCGACAAACTGCCGGCGAAGCACCAAACAAATACGGAATCAGCCAGGAATAGCGCTGGTAATTGCGAATCAACGCGAAGTAACGCTCGTCCTTGAACGATCGCAGCGAGCCCTTGTGGCCACAGCTTTGTTGCAGCCACTGCCAGAATTCCTCAGGCAACGACCAGTTGTAATGGACGCCGGCAATCGTTTGCATCTGACGGCCGTATCGATGGCCAAGGCCTTCGCGATAAACGTATTTCATCTTCCCTGAATTGGAGCTGCCGTAATCGGCGATCTGAATCAGCTTTTCATCGCCGAGCATGCAGGGCATAGACGTGCTCCACATCAGTTCATCACCAATGCGGCGCGCAACAAACTGGTGGATCTTGGTCAGAAATTCGAGTGGCTGGGAAAACTCGCTGGATGCCGGCGTGATGAACTCCAGCAACGCTTCGGCATAGTCTGTCGTGATAAACGGGTGGGTCAGCTTGCTGCCGAGACTCGATGGATGCGGCGTTTGCGCCAACTCACCATTGCCGGTGACGCGCAGCGTTTCCCGTTCGATGCCGCGCTTGATACCGGTCAGCAGCGAGGATTTTTCTTTGCAGCCCAATGCCTGAACGGCATTGCAGCAGGTGAATTTCAGCATGAATCAGTTCCGGCGACGGTGAAGCCTCCAATATGACACCGGAACCAGAAAAATCAACGGTGAAAAATAAGGGGGCTTAACGCCCCCTGAAAAAAGTTTGTTTCCGTTTTTAATCCACTGCCTTGCGGGCATTGCGGAACATGCGCAGCCACGGCCCGTCTTCACCCCACTCGGCTGGCGCCCAGGAGTGCTGCACTGTGCGGAAAACGCGCTCCGGATGCGGCATCATGATCGTCACGCGACCATCGCGTGTGGTCACGGCAGCGATGCCATGCGGTGCGCCATTCGGGTTGGCCGGGTAATGCTCGGCAACCTTGCCGTGGTTATCGACCCAACGCGCCGCGACCAGACCACTGGCCTGCAGATTGGCCAGCGCATCGTCCGTTGCTTCCACCCGGCCTTCGCCGTGGGCAACGGCAACCGGCAGATGCGAGCCTTCCATATCACTGAAGAACAGGCTCGGCGATTTTTCCAAACCGAGCATCGCTAGACGACCTTCGAATTGTTCGGAAGCGTTGCGAACAAAACGCGGGAAATGTTCGGCGCCAGGGATCATGGCTTTCAATTGCGACATCATCTGGCAGCCATTGCAGACGCCGAGTGAGAAAGTGTTTTCCCGGGCGAAAAACGCCGCGAATTCATCACGGGTTTCCGGATGGAACAACACGTTCTTGGCCCAGCCGCCACCGGCACCAAGCACGTCACCATAGGAAAAGCCGCCGCAGGCAACCAAGCCGGTGAAATCCTTCAGGGAAACGCGACCGCTGAGAATATCGCTCATATGCACATCGACTGACCTGAAGCCGGCACGCATGAACACCGCTGCCATTTCCAGCTGACCATTGACGCCCTGCTCGCGCAGAATCGCAACGCGAGGCTTGACGCCGGTATTGATAAATGGCGTAGCAATATCCTGTTCCGGTTTGAACGTCAGTTTTGGCGTCAGGCCCGGATTGTTGTCGTCAGTTTTGCTGACGTATTCCTGTTCGGCGCAAAGCGGATTGTCGCGCAGCTTTTGCATTTCGTAGGAAACCCGCGACCAGATTTTCTTCAGCGCCATCGTCGGTTCGCTGAGCAGGGTTTTGCCTTCGTGCTGAATGCGGACTTGGCGCAACGACAAGGGTTTGCCGATGTCGACGCTGGTCAAGCCATGCTGACGCAACGTGACACCAATCTGCGGCAGTTCGCTGACGCGCACTTGGATAACCGCCCCGAGTTCTTCGTTGAACAACGCCGACATCGCGTTGGCACCAAGCGCACTGATATCGATGTCGATACCACAATGGCCGGCAAACGCCATCTCAGTTAAGGTTGCCAGCAAACCGCCATCACTGCGATCGTGATAGGCAAGCAGCTTGCCTTCATCGTTCAGTTGTTGAATGGCGTTGAAGAAATTTTTCAGCAATTCGGCGTCTTCGACATCCGGCGCATCGTTGCCGATTTGCTCGAAGCACGTAGCCAGAATCGAGGCGCCGAGGCGTTGTTTGCCATGAGCCAAATCGATAAACAGCAAACGGGTTTCGCTATCGAGTTCAACCAGTTGTGGGGTCAGTGATTGGCGGGCATCGAGCACCGGCGCAAACGCGGTGATGATCAAACTGAGCGGCGCCGTCACCGATTTTTTCTGCTCGCCTTCATTCCATACCGTGCGCATCGACATCGAATCTTTGCCGACCGGAATGGTGATGCCAAGGGCCGGGCAAAGCTCCATGCCAACGGCTTTGACGGCGGCATACAAATTGGCGTCTTCACCTTCGGCGCCAGCAGCTGCCATCCAGTTGGCCGACAGGCGAATGTCGCTGATTTTCTTGATGCGGGCCGCCGCAATATTGGTGATCGATTCGGCGACGGCCATGCGGGCCGACGCGGCGGCGTCAATGACCGCGACCGGCGTGCGCTCACCCATCGCCATTGCTTCGCCGGTGTAACCGCTCAATGCACTCAAGGTGACGGCGCAATCGGCGACGGGCACCTGCCAGGGGCCGACCATTTGATCGCGAGCAACCAAGCCGGTAATCGTGCGATCGCCGATGGTGATCAAAAACGATTTATCGGCAACGGTTGGATGCGCCAACACACGCTCGGCCATTTCTTTGACCGACGCCTTGATGTCAACCACCGGCAAGGACAATTCGCGGGTTTTCGCTTCGCGATGCATGCGCGGTGGCTTGCCGAATAACACGTCCATCGGAATATCGATTGGCGCGTTGTTGAAGGCTTTGTCATTCAGGTGCAAATGGCGCTCTTTGGTGGCCTGACCAAGCACAGCAAACGGCGCGCGCTCGCGTTTGCACAGCGCTTCGAATACCGACAGCTTTTCAGGCGGAATCGCCAGCACATAACGTTCCTGCGCTTCGTTACACCAAATCTCGACCGGCGACATGCCTGGCTCGGCGTTTGGCACGGCGCGCAATTCAAAACGCGCACCGAGTTCGCTGTCGTTGACCAGTTCCGGCAGCGCATTGGAAATTCCACCAGCGCCGACGTCGTGAATCGAACGAATCGGGTTGTTGTCGCCAAGCGCCCAGCAGCGATCAATGACTTCCTGACAGCGACGCTCCATCTCGGCGTTGTCGCGTTGTACCGAGGCAAAATCCAAATCCGCTGCAGAGGCGCCAGAGGCCATCGACGAGGCCGCGCCACCGCCCAAGCCGATCAGCATCGACGGACCACCAAGCACGATAATGTGATCGCCCGGTTGCATGACACCTTTTTGCACATGATCGGCACGGATGTTACCGAGGCCGCCAGCGATCATGATCGGCTTGTGATAACCGCGCACTTCGACGTTGTCGCCAACCGGAATCGCCTGTTCGAAACTGCGGAAATAACCGTTCAGATTCGGGCGGCCAAATTCGTTGTTGAACGCGGCGCCGCCAATCGGGCCTTCGAGCATGATGTCGAGCGCCGAAACGATGCGGAACGGCTTGCCATAATTGTTCTGCTCCCAGGGTTGTTCGTAACCGGGAATACGCAAATTGGAAACGGTGAAACCGGTCAAGCCGGCCTTTGGTTTGGCGCCGCGGCCGGTCGCGCCTTCGTCACGAATTTCGCCACCGGCACCAGTCGAGGCGCCCGGGTACGGGGAAATTGCTGTCGGGTGATTGTGGGTTTCGACTTTCATCAGAATGTGCACGGGTTCGTGCACAAAACGGTATTCGCCGGTTTCAACATTGGTCATGAATCGATCGGCATCAAAGCCTGCCATGACCGCGGCATTATCTTTGTAGGCACTCAACACGCCTTCGCTGTTGCAGGCGTAGGTGTTTTTGATCATCTTGAACAGCGACAGCTCCTGCTCGGCACCATCGATAGTCCACGAAGCGTTGAAAATTTTGTGCCGGCAATGTTCGCTGTTGGCCTGTGCGAACATCATCAACTCAACGTCAGTCGGATTGCGTTGCAATTCAGTGAAACGGGCAACAAGATAATCGACTTCGTCTTCCGCCAGCGCCAGGCCGAGTTCGCGATTGGCAAGTTCCAGTGCTTTGCGCCCCTGACCGATGACATCAACGGTCGTGAATGGTTTCGGTTGGTGGCTGGCAAACAGCGCTTCGGCCGCTTCCAGCGTATGGAAACTCACTTGCGTCATCCGGTCGAACAGCACGGCACCGGCATTGCTCAATTGGCTTTCGTTCAGCGCTTCGCTGGTTTTCAGGTAATAGGCAATGCCGCGCTCAATGCGGCGAATCTTGCTCAGGCCGCAATTGGCGGCGATATCGGTCGCCTTCGACGACCACGGCGAAATGGTGCCCGGCCGCGGCGTTACCAGCACCAGCGTGCCTTCGGTCGATTGCTGAGGCAATGTCGGACCATAGCTCAACAGCTGATCCAGCACCTGGCGCTCATCGGCCGTCAATTCAGCCGCCAGATCGACGAAGTGCATGTACTCGGCGTAAATGCCTTGCACAGTTGGCACGAGTGTCTTGGCGGATTGCAGCAGTTTGGCTTGACGGAACGGCGAAAGGGCGGGAGCGCCACGCAATGTCAGCATGGAAAAGACTCGTAGGGCGGAAGGGAATAGAAGGGCCGATATGATAGCGCAAAATGGCATTTTTCAGCCATAAAAAGCCGGAAAACCCAAGCTTAGCTCAGCACTAAAAGCGGCTCCCTTCCGGAATGAAACACTCCATTGAACAAAGAATGACCAAGTGGGGCATTTGATAAGTCTTCGTGAAAGAATATTACTGAACAGCAAAAAAGGGCATTGGGCCCTAAAGTAGCCAAGTCGAGGATGACCTTAATCTGAAATCAGAAATATGAAATCCGTGCCTTCGCGTCTAACGCCGTCAATTTGATGTGCATAGTTAACGGTTGCCCTCCCCAATCAACCGGCAGCTTGATTAATAACCAGTTGCCGATACCGCTCTCAATCAAGGTTGTTTTGCCCGGCTCGTAGCGAACACCAAACAGACGGCCGCTGTTAAAAAGTTCGGTGAGTTTAGGATTAAAGTCGACATTTGCTTTTTGGCCTGGAGACAAATGCAAAGGTATCAATTTATGCAATCGGTCTTCATTCTTCGGCACATAGCCCTTCGGCCCCAAAACTTCCCCAGCGACGCTGGAACCATAACTTCGCAGAAGCGTGTCATCCGGTTGATGACTGGAGGATAATAGCGCCTGATCCCAGTGTAAAATCAGAAGCTTGTCCGATAGATTCTGAACTAGATTGTCAATGATAATGTTATCGACGGAAATGACCCAAGATAGCAAACTATCCTGATATTTAAGATCCGCGAAAGCTTCGAGTGATTTAGGATGCTTCTGCATTTCAGAGACCTTACCGGTATCAAAGCCTGAAGCAATTTCGCCCGAAGAATGGTAGCTAATGTCCATCCTCACTCGGAAGTCGACAACGGTGGCACCGAGACTACTACACCCGCACAATAGCGCTGCTATTGCGATAAACAAAAGGCCAAAAAATCTCATTAGTATTACTCCCGGACAAAACCATGAAAAGTTGAATAGATCGTTTCAATTCAGAGTAAATATCCCCCGGCAAAGCCGGGGGCTTTAAATTTGTGAGCCGCTCGAAGCGGCTTGTTCGGGGTCGCTAACGCGGCCCCGCGTATTTTCTGCCACCTTGACGGTGGCCTCTCAACTCCACAGCTTCATTTGTTCGAGGCGCTCATCCTCTTTTTCCTGGTTCCGGATGTACTCTCGAATTGTCTCTTCGTCTCGCCCCACTGTCGAAACGAAGTACCCCCTCGCCCAAAAGGGTTGACCGATAAAATTTTGCTTTCGTTCTCCATATACTCGCGCTAGATGTATGGCGCTCTTTCCCTTGATAAAACCCACTACCTGCGACACCGCATGTTTCGGTGGTATCGAAATCAGCATATGCACATGATCTGGCATCACATGCCCCTCTTCGATCCGGCATTCCTTCCGCGCGGCCAGTTTATGGAATATCTCTCCGAGATGCGGTCGCAGTTGCTTATACAGCGTCCTTCGACGGCACTTCGGAATAAATACTACATGGTATTTGCACTCCCACTTTGAGTGGCTTAGGCTTTCAAACTCGTCCATTTCGGTTTCTCCGATTCGTGTTGCTTGGCGGCTCACGTTTCGGAGTTTCCGTTATGGACTCCAGTAATTGTCAAACTGCTGCTGCCACCCCGGCAGAGCCGGGGGAACTCCCGTTACGGCTTAGGCAATGATCAGGAGTTACAGAGGGTCAGTAAAATCCTCCCAGTCGTCTGGACCACAAACTATAAACGTATCACAACCTCCGCCACCAGCAACAAAACCAAACAAATCTCCGATTAATTCACCGATTGCGCCCAAAAAGCTGCCGATTGCGTCGACCAGCGAGTTGCCGACTGGTGAATCGAACAAACACGCCAAATGGCCATGGTCTCTAACACACGAGTCATGCCCCCAACACTCATCAGTCCAAATCCCAGTACACCCCCAACATTGCGGACCACAACATCCATGGCAGTCACCATCTGTAGAGGACTCCTGTGCGCTTGAGGCCGTCGGAGTTGTTTGCACTTCTCTCGCTGATGATTTCTGACAAAATTCCGTTGAGCTATCACCTATTTTGATTGGTTTTCCCTGTGTACTCAGCATGTCGAAAAGGCCAGAGTTCTGAATCATGAATTGTCTGCCGCGATATTGACATTGACCTTTCGCACACGCCTGACGCAGCTCGCTGGCGCGCTCGACACCAAGCAGTTGGTCGACATGATCGAATCCGGTGTAGTGGCCGGTAGCAAGCTCGGCAGCCATCCGCATGGCGCCAAACGTCGCCTTCAGTTTCGCCTGCTCGGGAGAAGTTTCAAAGGATTCGAGTAATACATAGAGCGCCAGCACACCATCGCTAAACGCCTTGCCGGTATCGCCGCGCTGGAAATCCTTTAATCGCTGATATGCTGTGCTGGGTATCGGGTTACGAGTTTGTTGCAGCAAGACCTCTCGGACATCAACACCGTCAATCAGCATATTTACGGTTTTCTCTCCTGTTTCCGAGTTTACTCCCCAAGCAGGCGCCACCAACGGTTTAACCGTCTGCGAGGCTTCGTGTAAACGACCACGCTCATAGAACGTGGTCTTGCCTTCTGCCCCCTATAAGGGGGCACACCTAGCGACCCTTCTGAGAAGGCTCGCTGTTCCGTGCAAACTCCAACTGCTGCTGATGTTGTTCCTGCTTTTCCTGATATTTCACGTACTTCTGAATCATCTCTGCGTTCAGGCCGACCGTATCGGCGCAATATCCTTTCGCCCAGAAATGATTGCCCCAATACGGCTTCTTCCTTAAGTACGGAAATTCACTGAATATCCGTATCGCAGTGCGGCCTTTCAGGACTCCCATCAGCTCTGATACCGATGTCTTTGGCGGAATCTTCACCAGTAAGTGCACATGATCGACCTGCACATTTAATTCAACTACCTGACAGCCTAGCCTCAAACAAAAGAGCATCACACATTGATGAATCTCTTTTGCTATCGGCCCTTTCAATATCCGAAACCGATACTTTGGCGTCCAGGCAATATGGTATTGACAATGCCATATGACATGCGACGCTCTTATAAACCTGCTCATGCTTGTTTCCTTCTGATGTGTTGTGGGGACAACACCCAGAAGGTACTTGCATGGGCAGGCGCTCTAACAGGCGTAGCCGGTTAGGCGATGACCACGTGCACAGCACGTGGGTTTCTTTTTGCTACTAAATGAAAGGCTGCGGCGAGTACTACACCATTTGGTAGCGACTTGGCCCGGAAAAGAATGCGTTTGCCATTGGGGCTTTCGTACCCTGCATACAGACCCTGCTTCGGGTTGTAGAATTTGACTCTCAGACTGGGACGTACGGCTCGAATCGGTGGGGCACGCAAAAATTCGGCCGATAGTTGGGGAGCATGTAGTGAAGAATGAGCAAGCGCTGGAGAAGATTCCTCCGCCAATGACTGAACAGGCATCAGTGACAGAAAACTTAAGACCAAGTAACAGACGAAACTTTTATTGCTTCGCATGTGAACACTCCTTGTTGAGATCCCAACTACCCTATTTGCTGCAACTTATATGCATGTTTTTTAAGATGTCAAGAATCTGCTTTGTCATGAGTAAGAAGCCTGTCACTCCTCTTTTTCATCGACAAAATGGCATTTTTCCGCCATAAAAAGCCGGAAAACCACGGTTTCCCTGCTTTATCCAAATATTCCCCGCTTTGTGCCCAGATATTGGGGTAATGGTGAATAACCACTACCAGTTCTGGGGCGTGGCGATACTACCCCGATGGCTAATAATGGTCGTTTCATCGGCTCCGAACTGGGCCAGAAAATTGAAAATAACGTGCCAGTATGTCTATGAAATATTTACCTTTTTTGACCCAAAACTTGAAAAAGGCCCGGTTCGCGTCCACAATTCGCGCAAATTTTCACCAAAAGCCGGTTAAGGACCAAGCGGCCGAGTGGTGGTTACGCAGGATGTGCAATCTTGAGTTTCAAAAAAATTGCCCGTCGCCTGGGTGGAATGACTCTGCTGGTGGCGACAATCGCGGGATGCTGGTGGCAGTGGCAACAACCGGCCGAAACCATCTCCCCGGCGCAGATCCAACAGCGCCAAACACTGCGGGTCGCGATTCCAGCAGACTTGATCCCGCCGTCACACGATATTGATGCTTCCGTCGAACTGAGTTTGGCGCATGAGCTCGCCGACGAACTCGGCGTCAAGCTGTCGCTATTGCCGTTTGATCGGCTCGAACAAGTGCCGATGCTACTGCAAAGCGGCCAAGTTGATATCGCGCTGGCGGTGCCTGGAACCAGTCCGGTCATGAACGGACTGGCGTTGACTGATGCCTATATGTCAGTCAATTACTACCTCGTGCACAAGAACAGCGTGGTTCGTCCACGCAATTTGAACGAATTGAATGGCCAATTGCGGGTACCGGCCGGTAGCCGTGTTGCCGAGTTATTGATTGCCGAAAAATTCAAAGACCCGGCGCTGACCTGGAACGAATCGGCACAGAATTACGGCAGCCTGATGAGCGAAGTGATCGACGAAACGGTCGAGTTCACGTTGGCGCCATCGCCGATTTACGCGATCAAGCGCAATATTTTTCCCGAACTGATGGCCGGTTTCCCGGTCGGTGAACCAGAAGCCTGGCACTGGGCGGTCGACACCCGCAACGATGAACTGTATTTGAAAGTGCAGGAATTCGTGCAGCAACGCCTCTATTCTGGCCAGATTGCTGATTTGATTGCTCGTGCTCTTGAGCCTCTGGAATCGAACGACTATTTGCATGCGCGTCTGTTCATGGATGGCGTGTTACAACGCTTGCCGAGCTTGCGTACGCATTTTGTCCGCGCAGCCGGCAATGATCTGGACTGGCGTTTGCTGGCCGCGATTGCCTATCAGGAATCGCATTGGCGCACCCGCGCCGTGTCGCCGACCGGTGTGCGCGGCGTCATGATGCTGACCCAGGATACCGCCGCTGAACTTGGCGTCGAGAATCGCAATGATCCAGCCCAGAGCATTCGCGGCGGAGCCGAATATTTCCGACTGATGCACGACAAGATCCCGGGCCGAATTCAGGAGCCGGATCGCACCTGGTTCACGCTCGCCGCTTACAACATCGGCTTTGGCCATTTGGAAGATGCGCGCATTCTGACCCAGCGTGCCGGCGATGACCCGGACAACTGGGCCGATGTTGCCAAGCATCTGCCGAAGCTGCGTGACCCGAACATCTATCCGAAAACCAAACGCGGTTATGCCCGTGGCGATGAGCCGGTCACCTATGTACACAATATTCAGCGCTACTACGCGACGCTGCGCTGGCTCGAAGATTTGCCCGACGCCGAACAATTGCGCCGCATCGCCGGCATTCCGTTGAAGCCGCGTGTACCGAGCATCCTCGATGAAGACAACGCCGAAACCATGCTGGCACAATCGGAAGAGCAAAGCGGCGTGCTGACCGTGATGAACTGATCGCAGCGCTACCAAAAACCCTCCTCCCAATTCCCAACGCCGTTTTCGCGTTCGCGAAAGCGGCTCCCCTACTCCCCGTTCTAGGGCCTGTTTATCTTTACCACACCGCTGCGACGGAGCTGCCCGTGGCGCAGTGGTCGCGCGCGTTCCTGACGCGCTTGCGACACTTCCCACTTCCCTGTGGGGCGCAGGAATGAGGAGCGTGGTGTACTTGACGTACATGAGCGACGAATGACGCCGCAATGCGCAACGGGCGGCCCGTCCCTTCGGGTTGCGCCCAGAAATGCGCCATGCCGCGTTGCTCGTCGTTCATTTGGAATAACCACAAAAACGCCGGGAGCGTTTTTGAGCTTCAGCCCCGGAGGGGTGAGACACAGGGATGTGTCGAACAAACTTCTCTCCTCGCGCCTTGCCTGGCGCTTTTCTGGGCGGCAACGCTATGGCGTGGCAAAGGTAAACAGGCACTAATCAATTGTCCGTGACCGGACACTGTCCGGCCTCAGCGCAAAAGTGTCCGCGGACACTTTTATCCGAAAACAATTCAAGCAAAATCAATCACTTAATATTTGGCACGCTTAGTGCTCTACGCAAACTATTCCAATACCAACCACGTCATCTGTACGGAACCCGATGATTAAAGACACTTCCCAAACTGACCGCGTGATCATGAAAAAGCCGGCCTGGTATCAACGCCCACCCTTGCGCTACGGCGCGCTCGGCGGCGGCTTGCTGGCGCTGGTGGTGTTCGGCGTCGCCCACTGGTCCACCAGCGCCTTTTCGATCAACAGCGATCGTCTGCGTTTTGCCGATGTGCAACGTGGTTTGTTGATTCGCGATGTCAACGTCAACGGCCGCGTCGTCGCCGCCGATAGCGCGACGCTGTATGCCAGCGCCACTGGCACCGTGACGCTGAAACACCGTGCCGGCGACACCGTCCAGCAAGGCGACGTCTTGGCCGAACTCGATTCACCGGAACTGACCAATGAGCTGCAACGCGAACAATCGACGCTACAGCGTTTGAGCTCGGAATTCTCGCGGCAAAAAATCGAAGCCGAGCGGCTGAAACTGGCCGCAGTAAAAGAGGCCGATGAAGCCTCGCTGGCCTTGCTTGCTGCCGAACGCGATTGGCAACGCATTGCTTCCGCTTGTGCCGCGCAAGTGATCGCCAAACTCGATTGCCTGGAGCGGGAAGACGCCGTGAAAAGCGCAAGCATTCGCGATCAACACGCTGCCAAGGAAGCGGAATTGGAAGCACAAAGCGTCGAGTTTGAACTTGCTACCCGCAAGCAGGAAGTGGCCCGGCAAACGCTGGTGGTGCAAAACCTGATGCGCCGCGTCGACGAGCTGAAACTGCGCGCGCCATTCAACGGCATCGTTGGCAGCGTCGCCATCGCCGACCGTGCGGTGTTGCCAATCAATTCGCCGATCATGACGCTGGTCGATTTGAGCCGGCTCGATGTCGAGCTGTCCGTGCCGGAATCCTACGCCGAAGATCTGGGCCTTGATATGCAGGTCGAAGTGCAGCTCGGCAACGCCCAGGCCAATGGCCGCATCCTGGCGATTTCACCGGAAGTGACCGACAACCAGGTGCTGGTGCGCGTGCGTCTCGACAATGAAAGCCAGGTCGGCATCCGTCAGAACCAGCGCGTCAGCGCGCGCATTCTGTTCGAGGAAAAACCGAATGTGTTGCTGGTGCAGCGCGGTCCATTTGTCGAAGCCGATGGCGGCCGCTTTGCCTATGTCGTCGAAGGCAATACCGCCATGCGTCGGCCGGTTACCCTGGGCGCCACCAGTGTCAACGCCGTCGAGATTATCGAAGGCCTGAAAGAAAACGAACGCATTGTCATTTCCGGCACCGAGAATTTTGAGCGCGCCGAACGAATTCAATTGAACTGAGAAACTTAAGGAAACTGTCATGCTGAAAATGAATAACTTGAGCAAGGTGTACCGCACCCAGATGATCGAAACGCATGCGCTGCGCGGTATCAACATTCACGTCAAGGAAGGCGAGTTCGTTGCCGTCACCGGTCCGTCCGGTTCCGGTAAAACCACGTTCCTGAATATCGCCGGCATGCTGGAAGAGCTGAGCAGCGGCGAATACTGGCTCGACGGCGTCGACGTGCGCGGCTTGAACGACAACGAGCGCTCACGTCTGCGCAACGAAAAAATCGGTTTTGTTTTCCAGGGTTACAACCTGATCCCGGATTTGAATCTGTTTGACAACGTCGATGTGCCGTTGCGCTATCGCGGCTATTCGGCCGCCGAACGCAAGAAACGTATTGAAGACGCACTGCTGCGCGTTGGCCTGCTTTCTCGCATCAATCATTACCCGGCGGAACTCTCCGGTGGCCAGCAACAACGCGTCGCCATTGCTCGCGCGCTGGCCGGTACGCCACGCCTGCTGCTCGCCGACGAACCGACTGGCAACCTCGACAGCACGATGGCGCGCGGCATCATGGAGTTGCTGGAGGAAATCAATGCGCAAGGCACAACGATTGTCATGGTTACTCACGATAACGAGCTGGCCGCGCGCGCCCAGCGCAATGTCCATTTCGTCGATGGCCAGGTCATCGATATCGCCGAAGAAGCCGCCAGCCTGCTGCAAAGTTTCAGCCACAACAAAGCCGGCGCACCGGCCGCGGCCACGGAGTGATGCCGATGTTCGCCTACTATGTTCGACTGGGGTTCAAGCGGCTGCGCCGTAACCCGATTCTGACCGGATTGATGATCCTGACCATTGCCATCGGTATCGCCGCCAGCATGTCGACGCTGACCGTGCTGTACATGATGTCCGGTAATCCGATTCCGGAGAAAAGTGAACGGTTGGTCGTGCCACTGCTTGATAACGGCCAATTGGAAAGCTATATCGAAGGCGAAGAACCGCCAATACAAATCAGCTATATCGACGCTAATAATTTGCTGCAACAGAAATACGCACTACGACAAACGGCGATTTACGGCATTGCCTCGATCATTGAAAGTGACCGCAAAGAGCTACCAAACTTTTTTACCGACGGATTGGCCGTCACCGCCGATTTCTTCCCGATGTTCAACGTGCCGTTTCTGCATGGCAGTTCGTGGACTGTGGACGAAGATGCCAATGGCACACCGGTCGCGGTGTTGAGCAAATCCATGAGCGAGCGCTTGTTTAAAAGTGACGATCCAATCGGTCGATTTTTTAACGCCAATGATCGCCAGTATCGTGTGGTCGGCGTCATTGATGATTGGCAACCGTTGCCGCGCTATTACCGATTGATCTCTGGTAAAGCCACCTACGGCGAAATTGAGTCGATGTTCATACCGCTAAAAGCAGCGCTGGCCCAAGAGTATCGCAACAATGGCTCAGTGCAATGCAACGGCCCACGCTCTGGTGATGGCTTTGAAGGCTTTCTGCAATCAGAGTGCACCTGGATTCAATTCTGGTTCGAACTTGGACCACATCAGTCGCGTGCGGCGTTGAATGATTATCTGCACAACTACATCACCGAGCAGAAAAAACTTGGTCGCTATCAGCGTCCAATCAGCTTCCAAACCTACGATGTCATGGAATGGCTGGAAGAACGCGAAGTGATAGGCAAGGACAGCAAGCTGCAATCCATTCTGGCGATCGGCTTTCTGCTGGTCTGTCTGGTTAACGCCGTCGGTTTGATGCTGGCCAAATACAGCGCCCGCGCCGGAGAAATCGGTGTGCGCCGCGCGCTCGGCGCCAATCGCCGCGATATCTTCACTCAATTCCTGATTGAAACCGGTGTCATTGGCCTCGCCGGTGGCGTACTCGGCCTGGGTTTAAGTTTTGCTGGCCTCGCGTTGATCGCCCAACAATCAAGCAGCATGGAAACGGTGGCCACGATGAATGTCGAAATGCTGCTGGCCACGATTGGTCTGGCGATTCTTGCCACGCTGTTATCAGGCCTTCTCCCGACCTGGCGCGCTTGCCAGGTGAAACCCGCCGTGCAACTGAAATCCCAATAAGGTGGTCGCAATGAATATGTTTCTCGAATGCCGCCCTATCCTGTCGGCCCTGCTGCGTAACAAAACCGGCGCGCTGCTGATTGCCCTGCAAATCGCCCTGACCCTAGCCGTGCTGTGCAACGCGCTGTATATCATTGGCGATCGGCTGGAAGTGGCCAAACGGCCAAGCGGTGCTATTGAAGACGAAGTGTTTTTGACTCGCGTGGTGCCATTCCGCGAGATTACCAACGTCAAGGATATGCAACTTGCCGATGAGGCGGCGCTGCGCGCGATTCCCGGCGTTAAATCAGTAACCTGGACCAATCAGGCACCATTGGCACGATCGGACTGGACCACCGGTCTGGCGGTCGACCGCGCACAACGCAACGAAACGCTGAACGCCGCGCAGTACATCATTCCCGGCTCCTTAGTCGATACACTCGGATTGAATCTGCTTGAGGGCCGGGAGTTTCATCAGAACGAAATCATTGACGTCAACCCGGATGATGGCAGCTTACCAGAGCTTAACAGCGTCATACTGTCATTGGCCGCCGCGAAGAAAATGTTTCCAGAGACCAGCAGTTTTGTCGGGAAAACCATTTATTGGGGCACGGGTGATGAAGCTCCGGCGCTAACCATTGTTGGAATTGTCGAAAAACTGCAAAGCCCACATGCACCGGTTGGTGAACAAGCCGAATATTCCATGATTCTGCCTGCGCGTTTTCTTCAGGGCTATTCCCAATACCTGGTGCGCACAGCCGCAGAAGATCGCGCCAAGGTCATGGCCGAGGCGGAAAATGTGTTGAGCACTCTCCGCAATGATAGGGTGGTGCTGTCAACTCGCGGCATTGATGAGTACCGGGAAAGCCGTTATCGCGCAGAAAATGCACTGTCGAATATGCTGCTGACGGTCACGGGTTTGATGCTGCTGATCACCGCCAGCGGTATCGTCGGCATGGCAACGCTGTGGGTCAATCAACGCCGTAAACAAATTGGTATCCGTCGTGCGCTCGGTGCGATGAAGCAGGACATTCTGCGCTATTTCATCACCGAGAATTTATTGATCAGCGGCTTTGGCATTCTGCTTGGTGTGGGGCTGACCTTGTCGCTGAACCATGTGCTGGTCAGTGTCATGGAGTTATCACGGCTACCGCTGATGCTGCTCGCCTATGGTATCGTTACGCTCGTTGCGCTCGGCGTTATCGCGGTGCTCGGCCCGGCCTGGAAAGGCGCCAGCGTACCCGCCGCCGAAGCAACCCGTAGCGTATAAATAATTCCCGGAGAGTGTGCAGTCGATGCCGACCATTTTGATTATTGATGACAATGAGTCGGTGTCGATGGCACTCGATGTGCTGCTATCGCTGCACGATATCGAATCCATTTCGGCAACCACGCCTGCCGCCGGTTTGCAGGCATTGCAAGATCACAGCATCGACCTGATTATTCAGGACATGAACTTCTCGGCCGACACCACCTCCGGTGATGAAGGCCGGGAACTGTTCCGCTCGATACGCGCCTCTTTTCCGGACATGCCGATCATTCTGCTGACCGCTTGGACCCATCTGGAAACCGCCGTTGAATTGATCAAAGCCGGCGCTGCCGATTACCTGGCCAAACCCTGGGATGATCATCGGCTGCTCGCGACAGTGGAAAACCTGCTGGAACTCAGCCAAAGCACACGCGAGCTGACTGAACGCAATCGCGCCGACAGAAGACGGCAACACGAATTGCGCACTCGCTTTGATTTACGCGGTTTTGTATTTGCCGATCCAACCACTGAACGGGTGCTGACGCTGGCGACGCAGATTGCCAAAGCCGACGTGCCGGTGTTGATTACCGGCCCCAATGGCGCCGGCAAGGAACGCATTGCTGAAGTGATTCAAGCCAATTCTTCGGTAAAGTCCGGTCCTTTCATTAGCATCAATTGTGGCGCGCTGCCAAACGAATTGATCGAAGCCGAATTATTCGGTGCGGAAGCCGGCGCCTACACCGGTGCCAACAAGGCACGCGAAGGCAAATTCGCCGCCGCCGACGGCGGCACGCTTTTTCTTGATGAGATCGGTAACCTGCCGCTATCCGGTCAAATCAAATTGCTGCGAGTATTGGAAACCGGCCGCTTTGCCCGCCTCGGCTCCAATCGCGAGCAACAGGTAAAAGTGCGCATCATCAGCGCCACTAACGCCGATTTGCCGCAGATGATTCAGGCCGGGCAGTTCCGCGAGGATTTGTATTACCGTTTGAACGCCATTGAAGTGTATCTACCGCCGTTAGCCGAGCGGCCCGGCGATATCCTGCCACTGGCTGAAAACTTTTTACCAAACGGTCGACGCTTTGATGATTCGGCACGCAAAGCGCTGTTGAAACACACCTGGCCCGGTAATGTTCGCGAACTGAAAAACAGCATCCAACGTGCCTGCCTGCTGAATCCGGAGCAACCAATTTCCGCCGCAGACTTGGGCTTGAGTGCGTTGAACGCCGCCGTGCGCAGCAGCGACAATGAACCGGACAAGACCACCATCGAGCAAGCCTTGGCACAAGCCAATGGCGTCGTCAGTCGTGCTGCATCAAGCTTGGGGTTGTCACGCCAGGCGCTGTATCGGCGCATGGAGCGCTTTGACATTCAACGCGACTGATTCCCACACATATACAGCAGAGAATCCAGCGCTTAGAATCCGTTGAAACGCCTACGGACCATTTTTCTCTTGCCGTCACACGCCACGACCCAACAAAAACTGATTCGACGCACGCTTGTCAGGCGCCTGTTCTGGCGCCTGTGGTTATTTGCTGCGTTCATTTCGCTGTTGACCGTCGCGCTGATGCAGTTGCCATGGCCATTGGCTCTCACGTTGCCGCTGTTACTGCTCGCTTCCGCACCGGTTGCGTATTGGTTAGGCCGTCGCATTCTGCAGCCAATACATTCGTTGTTTCGTGCACTGGCAGGGACAGTGACCAGCTATCGCGACCACGATTACAGCTTCGGCATACATTGGTCTTACGATGATGAACTGCGCCAGTTGATCGATGCCCACAACGCGCTGGGTCAAACGCTGCGCGAGCAGCGCCTGCAACTGGTGCAGCGCGAACTGCTGCTCGACACCATGGTACAGAACACCCCAGTGGCGATGGCACTGGTCGGCAGCAACGGTCATTTTGTCTACGCCAATAATTCGGCGCGACAATTATTGAATCAAGGTCATCGACTGGAAGGCATCGCGCTGAACGATTTGCTTGCCCGCAGCAACGAGGCGTTTCAGGAAGCATTCCGGCAGAATGGCGATGGCATTTTCACCGTCAATATCGACGACAACGAAGAAATTTTTCTGCTCAGCCAGCGCGCCTTTCAATTGAATGGTCGCCCCCATACGCTGATCTTGATTCGCCAGTTGACCGCTGAGTTGCGTCGTCAGGAAGTGCAAACCTGGAAAAAGGTCATACGCGTGATCAGTCATGAACTGAACAATGCCTTGGCGCCGATCGCATCACTCGCCCACTCCGGCCAAGAACTGGTGCGCCGGCAGCAATATCAACGATTGGATGCGATATTTGAAACCGTCGCTGAACGCGCACGGCACCTCGAACGTTTTATTCTCGGTTACGCCCAGTTCGCCAAACTGCCGAACCCGAAAAAAGAAAGTATCCGCTGGCCGGCGTTTATCACGGGATTACAACAACAATCAGCCTTTCAGCTTGATGGCGAACTGCCGGACAGTGAAGCCTCATTCGATCCGGCGCAACTCTCGCAAGCCCTGTTGAACCTGCTGAAAAATGCCCAGGAATCTGGCTCGCCGGATGATGAAATCAAACTCAGCCTGCAACGCCAGGGCAATCACTGGCGTATTGATATCATCGATCGCGGTAGCGGTATGAGCGACACGGTGCTGGCCAATGCTCTGGTGCCGTTTTATTCGACCAAACGCAGCGGTACCGGTTTGGGCTTGGCCTTGGTGCGGGAGATCATCGAAGCGCATAACGGCAAACTGAGTTTTGCCAATCGCGATCAAGGTGGCTTGCGGGTAACGATACGTTTACCGGTTTGACACCGAGTCAGTTTTGCAATGGCCAGCGCGCCAGATGGCGATGCACGGTTTTACCGAGCAAGCTGTGTACCAATACAAACTCAGTTGCTTGCCAACGAATGGGCTCAATGGTTTGTTCAGCATGACGCATACAGCCTTGCGCCGGATCGCCGTAGAGTATCGTCACATGCGGCGTGAAATTCGTCGATGGTTTGAAACGCGGAAGATAGCGAGCAAGGCAGCGCAGCAATTGCTGTTGCAAGCCACGTAGCGCTTCATTATCGCCACCGGTCAGCACCAGCATCGGCTTGCGCGGATTGCTGTCAAAGCAGCTGACTTTATCCAGCATGACTTCAACCGGTGATGCTGCCAGAATCTCTCCAGCACTGATAGCCTGGCGCAGGGTTTCCGCCGGTAAACCGGGAAAATCGCCGACGTGATGCAACGTCAAATGTAGCCGCTCGGTGCGGACAGCGCGACCATTGATGCCAGAAGACTCACACACTCGATGCAATTGCGAGGAAATATTCGCCGCGACATCCGCTGGTGGAAACAACGCCAAAAACAAGCGATCGGTGGCAGGTTTGGCCGGTTCAAAACCCATCAAGGAAATTTGTTGCATTCAGCATCTTTCCTAAGTAATCGGCGCAACCGCTGCTATCACTACCGTCGCGCCAGTTAGCGACGTTTGTTCTGAAAAAACTGGGTCAGCAGTTGCTGCGCTTCGTCGGCCAACACGCCCGGCGTCAACTGACAAATATGATTGAGCTGTGGATGCCGCAACACCTGCAACACACTGCCGCCGGCCCCGGCCCGTTTGTCATGGGCGGCGAACACTACCCGTTTGACTCGCGCCTGCAGTAATGCACCGGCACACATCGGACAGGGCTCAAGGGTCACATACAGTGTGCAATCATTGAGCCGGTAGTTACCACGATGCTTGGCGGCAGCGCGCAACGCGATGATTTCGGCATGAGCGGTAGGATCATTCATGCGGATTGGCTGGTTATAGCCTTCGCCAATTACCTGGCCATCGGCGACGAGCAGCGCGCCAACCGGCACTTCGCCTATCGCCTCGGCCTCGCGCGCCAATTGCAGCGCGCGTTGCATGAATGGCAAATCGATATCGACGTCAGTCATCGCCGATTTACTTCAGCTCTTCAATAAAGTGAAACGCCGAAATATGCATCTGTTCGCGGAAATAAAACTTGTGGGCCTGGGTACGCTGTGTGCCGCTATCGAGCGCAAAGACGTTGCACCCGAGATGACGGGCGATAGCGCGACAATGATCGAGCAATTGTTTGCCGACACCGCGTGAACGCAGCGATTCATCGGTAATCAGATCATCGACATACAGAAACAAACCGTTGACGGTGTTTTCATAGCAGCGCCATACGGCGACGCCATGCACCTGCTGCTGTTCAGCGGCAACGGCCATACGGCCACCGCCAACGAACACCCTTCGCATCGTACCGACATAATCGACCGGCAAATGCGGACGCAATTGCCGATGCACGCTTTCCGCTTTTGCCAACCACTCCGGCTCCAGCAATTTGCCTTCGCGGTCCGTGATATCAATGACTGCCATGACGAAATCTTATTCCCACTCAATCGTTGCTGGCGGCTTGCCGGAGACATCGTAAACGACGCGAGAAATGCCTGGGATCTCGTTGATGATGCGATTGGAAATGGTTTCCAGCAATTCGTAAGGCAGGTGCGCCCATTTCGCGGTCATGAAATCGATCGTTTGCACGGCACGAATGGCGACAACGTAATCGTATTTGCGGCCGTCGCCCATGACACCGACGGATTTAACTGGCAGGAACACGGCAAAGGCTTGTGAAGTTTTGTCATACCAATCGGCTTTGCGCAGCTCGTCGATGAAAATGGCATCGGCTTTACGCAGCAGATCGCAGTATTCTTTTTTCACTTCACCGAGCACGCGCACGCCCAGACCCGGTCCCGGGAACGGATGGCGGTAGAGCATGTTGTAAGGCAAGCCGAGTTCCAAACCGATTTTGCGCACTTCGTCTTTGAACAATTCGCGCAGCGGCTCAACCAACTGCATTTTCATGTCTTTCGGCAGGCCACCGACGTTGTGGTGTGATTTGATCACATGCGCCTTGCCGCTTTTGGCGCCGGCCGATTCGATCACATCCGGATAAATGGTGCCTTGCGCCAGCCATTTGGCGCTGGTCAGTTTCTGTGATTCTTCCTGGAAGACATCGACAAACAACTTGCCGATGATTTTGCGTTTTTGTTCCGGATCGGCAACGCCCGCAAGCGCCGACAGAAAACGATCTTCGGCATCAACGCGAATGACTTTGATGCCGAGGTGTTCAGCAAACATCGCCATGACCTGATCGCCTTCGTGCAAACGCAGCAGACCGTGATCGACGAATACGCAAGTCAGCTGTTTGCCAATGGCTTGATGCAACAACACCGCCACAACAGAAGAATCGACACCGCCGGACAAGCCGAGAATCACTTCATCACTGCCGACCTGGGCACGGATATTTCTAACCGCTTCTTCGATGATATTGCTGGAAGTCCAGTTCTTTTCGCAGCCGCAGATGTCGCGAACAAAGCGTTCGAGTATGCGCATGCCCTGATGGGTGTGGGTCACTTCCGGATGAAATTGCAAACCATAGAAACGGCGGCCTTCGTCGGCCATGCCGACAATTGCACAGTTGTCGGTTTCAGCGATGATTTCAAAAGCCGGTGGTGCTTCCACGACTTTGTCACCATGACTCATCCAGACATCGAGTTCGCCGCGACCACTCTCGTTGATTTTGTCTTCAATGTTATGCAGCAAATCGCAATCGCCGACGACACGAACCGAGGCGTAACCGAATTCGCGTTTGCCACCGCCTTCGACGCGACCACCGAGCTGTTGCGCCATCGTCTGCATGCCGTAGCAAATGCCGAGCACCGGTACGCCGAGTTCAAACACGACACTGGCGGCGCGCGGCGTCCAGCTTTCAGTAACGGACTCGGGGCCACCGGACAACACGATGCCGTTCGGGGCAAATTCGCGGATGGCTTTTTCTTCGGCATCCCAGGGCCAGAGTTCGCAGTAAACGCCGATTTCACGAATGCGGCGGGCAATCAATTGCGTGTACTGACTGCCGAAATCCAGAATCAGGATGCGGTGAGCGTGAATGTCTTGGCTCATGATCAAACCTTAAAAAAGCGGTTGAAGATGGCGGGTTCCAATGTGGAGCCTGCGAAAAACGTTTGGCTTGTTACCGCATATAGCACAGCAAAGCTAAGCTGATTGATACGCCGCAACACGGTTGCCAACCTGAAAATAAAAACGGGACTGCTCAGCAGTCCCATCAAAAACTTCACTCGTTGTCAGTCGACCCGGTAGTTCGGGGCTTCTTTGACGATTTGCACATCGTGAACATGGCTTTCGCGCATGCCGGCGGATGTCACTTTGACGAACTCGGCCTTGCTACGCAGGGTCTCGATGTCCTTGCAACCGGTCAAGCCCATGCAGGAGCGCAGGCCCCCCATCATCTGATGAACGATGGCAACCAGCGAGCCCTTGTACGGCACCCGGCCTTCGATACCTTCCGGCACCAGCTTCTCGGCATCGTTCGTGCCCTGGAAATAACGGTCGGCAGAGCCATTGCGCTGCGCCATCGCACCGAGCGAGCCCATGCCGCGATAGCTCTTGTAGGAGCGACCTTGGTAGAGCTCAACCTCGCCCGGCGCCTCTTCGGTACCGGCCAGCAATGAACCAACCATGACGCTATGAGCTCCGGCGACCAGCGCCTTGCACATATCGCCTGAGAAACGGATGCCGCCATCGGCAATCAGCGGAACGCCGATGTCTTTCAGCGCTTCGGCAGCACTGGCGACGGCGGTGATCTGCGGCACGCCGACACCGGTAACGATACGCGTTGTGCAAATCGAGCCGGGTCCGATACCGATTTTGACGCCATCAGCGCCAGCATCAACCAGCGCCATGGCGCCGGCGGCCGTAGCGACGTTACCGCCGATGACCTGCACGCCTGGGTATTTTTTCTTGACCATGCGCACCCGGTCGAGCACGCCTTGCGAATGACCATGCGAGGTGTCGACCAGAATGATGTCCGCACCGGCATTGACCAGCAACTCAACGCGCTGATCGGTATCGGAGCCTGTACCGACGGCCGCACCGACGCGCAGATGACCAAACGCGTCTTTGCAGGCATTTGGCTTATCAGTGGATTTCTGTACGTCCTTGACCGTGATCAGGCCTTTCAAGTGGAACTGGCCATTCACGACCAGCACCTTTTCGATGCGGTGTTTGTGCATGACGCCGAGCGCGGTCTTGATGTCGGTGCCTTCCTGCACCGTGACCAGCCGCTCTTTCGGGGTCATGACATTCGAGACCGGCTGGTTCAAATCGGTTTCAAAGCGGGTGTCGCGACTGGTGACGATACCGACCAGGTTCGGGCCTTCGACGACCGGCACACCGGAAATACCGTTCTGCTCGGTGATGCGCTTCAACTCGGCCAGCGTCGTGCTTGGCGTGACCGTGATCGGATCGTTGACGACGCCGCTTTCGAATTTCTTGACCTTGCGCACATGCGCGGCCTGCAATTCCGGCGGCAGGTTCTTGTGAATGAAGCTGATGCCGCCTTCCTGGGCCAGCGCAATAGCGAGGCGCGCTTCGGAAACGGTGTCCATCGCGGCGGACACCAGCGGGATATTCAGGGTGATTTCCCGGGTCAATCGGGTTTGCAAATCGGCTTGGTGGGGAAGTACAGTGGAGTGAGCCGGCACCAACAGTACATCGTCAAAAGTCAGTGCTTCGCCAACGATACGCATAATGGAGCTAAAACCTCGCGGTAGAGCAAAGCGGGATTATACCTGCCAAAATCTTGAACGTGAACCGCACTGCAACACAAAATATGGTCCATCCGCTCCACCCGCAACCGGCCTCAATGCCGCCAAAGAGACACCAAGCCAGCAATGCAACAACGCCAAGTCCTGACCGTCGGTGAATTAATGAGCCGCGCCCGCCGCCTGCTGGAAGGCGAATTTGGGCTTATTTGGCTCGAGGGCGAAATTTCCAATTTCAGCAGCCCCGGCTCCGGTCACTGGTATTTCTCGCTGAAAGACAGCCAGGCCCAGGTGCGCTGCGCGCTGTTCCGCAACCGCAATCAACTGCTGTCCTACCGACCGAAAGACGGCGACAAGGTGTTGATCCGGGCCCGCGTCTCGCTGTATGAACCGCGTGGTGATTTTCAGTTGATTGGCGAATACCTCGAACCGGCTGGCTTCGGCGCTTTGCAGCAGCAGTTTGAAATGCTGAAGCACAAGCTGCAGGCGGAGGGTCTGTTCGATGAGGAACGGAAAAAACCGTTGCCGGCTTTTGTGCAAACGCTTGGCGTTATCACCTCGCCGACCGGCGCCGCCTTGCATGATGTGCTGTCGGTATTGAAAAAGCGCGCACCGCAAGTGCGAGTGATTATTTACCCGGCTATGGTACAAGGCAAAGAGGCAGCACAAACACTGATTGACGCACTGGCGACAGCCAATCGCCGCAACGAAGTCGATGCGCTATTGCTGACCCGTGGTGGCGGTTCGCTGGAAGATCTATGGAGCTTCAATGATGAGGCACTGGCGCGGGCAATTACCGAAAGCCAACTGCCGATCGTTTCCGCTGTCGGTCACGAAGTCGATTTCACCATTGCCGATTTTGTTGCCGATCAACGGGCACCAACGCCTTCGGCTGGTGCTGCTTTACTGAGTACCGATCAGCAAACGATGGCGCTGCAAATCGGCCACATCGCCCAGCAGTTCCAACGCAAGCTGCAGCAATTGCTGCAACACAAGCGACAACAGCTTGCGCATCTGCAAACCCGTTTACGGGCACCGGAATTCCTGTTGCAGCGACATCAACAGCGCGTTGACGAATTGCGCCAACGCCTGCAGCGCGCCAGCCTGCAAACCATTGCGCAGCGCCGCGAACGTCTGCAACGCTGGCAGTCGATGTTGCAACAACTGTCTCCGCGTCAGCGTCTGTTGCAACGCCGGGAAAAACTTGATCAATTACAACAGCAATTGCACCAGCACTATCGGCAACAATCGCAACAGCGCCGTATGCAATTGAAAAACCTGGTGCAACAACTGCATCAAATCAGCCCGCTGGCGACGCTGGCACGCGGTTATACGTTGACCCGTGTTGCTGAAACCGGCGTTTACTTGCGTGATGCCAGTAAACTTTCCGTCGGCACCCGAATCGAAACGCTGACTTCCTCGCACCAGATCGACAGTCAGGTCGTTGCGGTTAGGCCAAGAAAACCCTGAAATTTTTTGAGAACTCGATGAAAAACGCTGCAAAAACTTTCGCCGCTGTCTGCGTGTTATTGATTGGCACTTGTCTGCAGGCCAGCGGTTTACCACAAGACTCCCGGGTGCCAGGCGGCGTTGCCGTGCTCGATATCGCGCCAGCCAGTCAACACAAACCGGACTTGCGTTTTCAGCAACAACCGGTGCTGATACTGAGCCATCAACAACGTTGGTTGGCTGTCGTCGGTTTGCCGTTGTCATTGACTCCGGGCAACCATGCCTTGACCGATAAAGATGGGGCATCGGTACTGCAATTCAGCGTTGCTGACAAAGCCTATCCAACGCAAACACTGAAAGTGGAACCGAAATACGTCGAGCCGCCGCTGGAAGTGCAGCAACGCATTGCGCGCGAATCGGCGTTGATGCGTACAGCCTTCGCCCGCTTTTCCGAGCCATTGCCATCCAGTCTGGTGATGCGCAAACCCGCCGAAGGGCCGGAAACCAGTGCCTTTGGATTGCGCCGTGTGTTCAACGGCCAGAGCCGCAATCCGCATAGTGGTCTGGATATTGGTGCGCCGCTGAATGCGGAAGTGGTGGCACCACTGGCCGGGAAGGTAGTCGTCACCGGCGATTTCTATTTCAATGGCAACACGGTCATTGTCGATCATGGCGGCGGCCTGCTGTCATTGTTCTGTCATCTAAATGTCATAAATGTCCGCGAAGGTCAGCAGCTGGAGACGGGCGAGCTGATTGGCCGGGTTGGTGCAACCGGTCGAGTTACCGGTCCGCACTTGCATTTCTCGGTCAACCTGACCGGCGCCCGTGTCGAGCCAAGTCTGTTTTTCCTTAAAGAAACTGGAAAATAGCCCGATAACTTCTACGCTTTGGGAATAAAAAATCCCCAGTCGTCATTGCAGAACATGCGCCGCTGACGAGTCGGCATGCGAAGTCAGAGCAAACGGTTGTGCCGTGCGGCCCCTCCTCTGATCCCCGCTATGCGATTTTTCGGCGACGCCAACAACAGTGATGACGAGCATGATGAACGTAGAGGAGTAAGGCCTTATGGCTACGGCGAAGTCCAGTATTGGTCGCAAGTTCCTGTTCCTGATTGGCGGCGGTGTTGGCGCGCTCGCCGTCGTCGCGATTGTAGGAGCCTCGATCCTTGGCTCCTACATTCACGACCTGTCCTTGGCCGCGACACTACAAAAAGAAAGTGCGCTACTGACCAACCATTTCAGCACCGCGATTCAGGAATGGAAAAACGTATTGCTGCGTGGCGCCGACGCCAGCCAGCGAGAAAAGTATTGGTCGCAGTTTCAGGACGAAGTAAAAGACTCTCATCGCCAAGTCAAAGCCCTAAATGTCAACCTGGAAAAACTCGGATTGACGTCGGTCATCAATGAACTGCAAAAGTTTGACAAGCAATTGACCAGTGCCGAAGCTCGCTATGAAAAAGGCTTTCAAGTGTATGTCTCTTCCGGCAATAGCGCCCCCGCCGCTGATGCTGAAGTCAAAGGAGTAGATCGCGGCGTCAAGGAAACCCTGACCAGCTTTATCGAAGCACTTGACAAAGAAATCGCCGCCATCGAAAGCCGCTCTCAAACCAGCATTACGATTATCATCAGTTTGATAGTCGTCATCTCAATTTTGACGCTGATTGGTTTGCAGATGGCCGTCAATCGCAGCATTGTTCAGCGCGCCGCCAGCCTCAATGACCAAATGCAAACGTTATCAACCGGTGATCTACGCAAACGCGTTGATATGGTCGGTGAAGACGAGATTGCCGAGATTGCCCGCGAGTTGGAAAACTTCCGCCAATTCGTTGCCAACCTGACCGCTCAAGTCACCGAAGTGTCGCGTGAATTGCAAACTAGCAGTAGCGCCGTCAATCAAGGCGCGCAACAAATTGCCAGCAATGCCAGCGAAGGCGAACACCAGATCCACCAGGCTGCTTCAGCGCTGACTGAAATGGCGGCAACGATTCAGGAAGTCGCCCGTCACGCCAACCAAACCGCTGAGCAAACCGAACATGTCGCAACCGGCACTGAAACTGCGCTGGCGCAAATGGTTAAGTCCTCGGGCATCTCGCAACAGCTCGCCAATGAAATGGCATCGGCCGCGCAAATCGTTGCGCAGTTGCGTGATGAAACGAAGAACATCGGTCAGGTGCTTGACGTCATTAAAGGCATTGCCGAACAAACCAATTTGCTGGCGCTGAACGCCGCGATTGAAGCGGCGCGTGCCGGTGAACAGGGCCGTGGCTTTGCAGTGGTGGCCGATGAAGTACGTAACTTGGCGCAGCGCACTCAAGAGTCGACCAGCGAAATTCAGCAAATAATCCAGAACGTTCAGGTCGGCGCCAACAATGCGGCCAATGCCATGGAACATGGCAACCAACGCTCACGTGAAAGTGCCGAGCAAAGCGAAAGCGCACGCCAGGGTTTGGCCTCGATTGCTGACTCGGTCACCGGTATTCGTGACATGAATACCCAAATCGCGACGGCGGCTGAAGAGCAGAACTCGGTGGTCACCGAAATCACCCGCAACGTCAACGCCATCGCCGATGGCGCCAAGGAAAGCGCCAATGCCGCCCGCAGCGGCGCCAACACCGCCAGCAATCTGTCGACGCTGGCTACGCGCTTGAATCAGATGATTGCCAATATCAAAGTTTGACGTTGCACTTTAATGGACAAGAAAAAACGCTGCCGATGGCAGCGTTTTTTTGTTTCCGTTATTTGCCTTTTTTTCGGGCCCGAATCATTCGCTTACGGCGCTGGGCCTGACGCTCGGACAGCACATTCTTTTTATCCTTGAACGGATTCTCACTGTCTTTCAATTCCAGTTTGATCGGCGCTCCAACGAGCTTCAGCTCGCGGCGATAGAAATTGACCAGATAACGTTGGTAATGAATCGGTAATCTGGCCACCTGGGTACCGTGAATAACGATACGAAACGGATTGTGGCCGCCAAGATGCGCGTAACGCATCTTCACCCGACGCCGATTGACCTGCGGCGCCTGGAATTCGCGCTGGGCTTGCTCCAGCAAATCAGTCATCTTGCTGGTCGATACCGACAGATTGGCGCAATCAAAGGCTTCATGCACCGACTCGAACAAGTCACCGACACCGGTACCGTGCAAGGCCGAAATAAAATGCAGACGGGCGAAATCGGCAAAGCCCAAACGGCGATCGATTTCATCTTTGATCAATTGACGCTGGTCGTTATCCAGACCATCCCATTTATTGGCGGCAATGACGACCGCACGCCCGGCTTCCATGATATAGCCAAGCAAATGCAAATCCTGTTCGGTGACGTTTTCGCTGGCATCCATCAGCAACACAACGACATCAGCGTCTTCGATCGCCTGCAAAGTTTTGACCACCGAGAACTTTTCCACGGCCTCAAACACTTTGCCGCGCTTGCGGACACCGGCCGTGTCGATCAGCGTGTATTTTTTTCCACGCCGTTCCATATCGATATAAATCGAATCGCGAGTGGTGCCTGGGTGGTCAAATACGACCACCCGATCTTCGCCAAGCAAGCGATTAACCAACGTCGATTTGCCAACGTTCGGGCGACCAACAATCGCCATGCGCACCGGCCGGTTTGGATCGACTGCTTCCTCGGCGGCTTCGCCTTCTTCATCATCAATGGCGACCGGTTCCAGGTTCAGCCTGGCCAGCATTGCCTCGCCAAGCAGCGACACACCGCGACCATGAGCGGCAGCAATCGCTGCTGGCTCGCCAAGACCCACCGCAAAAAACTCCGGCAGCGCGATATCGGGATTCAGGCCGTCAATTTTGTTGACGACCAGCAGACAAGCTTTGTTCAACTGCCGCAGCTCTTGCGCCAGTTCTTCGTCAACCGGGGTCAAGCCATCGCGAGCATCGCAGAGAAACACAACCAGATCGGCTTCCTGCATCGCCAGACGCGATTGCTTGGCCATCTCCCAATCGATGCCTTCTTCTTCGCCGGTGATACCGCCGGTGTCGATCAGGATCACGCGATGACCATGCAATTCGGCATGACCGTATTTGCGATCGCGGGTCAGACCCGGCATATCGGCGACCAATGCGTCGCGTGAGCGGGTCAGTTGATTGAATAATGTCGATTTACCGACATTGGGGCGGCCAACAAGGGCAATTACCGGAAGCATGAAACTCACCTGGTTTGAAACGATCTGTGCAGCATCAAAAATGCCGAGGCCCCGCGCAGGCGGGGCCATGTAAAAGTAGTATAAAAGCGAGCGCGATGCGCTTTTTGCTTACGGCAGCTTCAACAGTGTCAGCTTGTCGTCGCTATCGTAAAGCAGCACCAAGCCATCGAATACCAACGGTGGCGCTTGCAGCGGATTTTCGCTGGCGCTGTCGTCGAGTTTGACAGTGCGTGTGTGCTTGCCGACATATTGCGTACTTTCGCCTTTGCCAGCGCCGCCAATCTTGTAGCGCGACACGAATTTGCCATCGGTGCGGTTCAACCAGTAGACCTGGCCTTCGAAATCGGCGACAACAATGTAATCGCCGATAATCGCCGGCGCGCTCAGGCGGCGGTTTTCCAGATCTTTCTGGGTCCAGACGACATAGCCGGACTGACGATCAATGGCAGTGACATGACCGCGCGCGGTCGAAACCACCAGCGTTTGCAAATCGACCGCAACGTTCTGATAGGTCGACAACTCACGCTGCCACTGGGTTTCGCCGTTGCGCAAATCAATGGCGACAACACTGCCGTTAAAGCTGGCGGCATACATCGACGTGCCGTAAATCACTGGCGTTGAATCGACATCAGCAATACGTTCGATTTCAGAACGGCCGGTCGGCTGACCAATGCGTTTTTCCCATAACTGCTGACCGTTTTCGGCGCGAAATGCCGCGACTTTGCCGTTGTCGAAACCTGCAATGACGATGCCACCGACCAATACCGGTGCACTGGTACCGCGCTGGGTCAGCAGCGGCACATTGCGATCGGCCTGCCACAAGCGCTCACCGCTGGTAGCGTCCAGTGCAAACAAACGACCGTCGATGGTGCGGACAACCACCTTGCCTTCACCGACCGTCGGCGGGGCAATGACTTCCGAGGACACCAGATTGCGCCACAGCTCTTCGCCGGTTTCGGCATTCAGCGCGATGACTTCGCCATTCAGCGTGCCATAGGCAATCAGATTCAGGCCGGCCGAGAAACCGCCGGAAGCGTGCACGCCTTGCCAATGGCGCCAATGCTCATTGCCTTCTTTGTCGAGCGCCACCATCAGGCCACGGCCATTGCCGACATAGAGTTTGTCTTGGTACAGCACCGGTTGCAGTTGCGCCGGCGTCTGGATATCCAGCGGACGATCTTTGCCAGGAGAACCCGACCAGGGCCAAATCGCGCGCCAGGCGGCGCCGAGACCATTACTGGTCGCTTCCCAGGCGGTGGTGTCAACCTGATAGGTCCACAGAACATCCGGCTCAAAACTTGGCGAGAAAGCCGGCACCGGCGACACCACAATCGCGTCTTCGTCAGTGCTGCAGGAAACGGTAACAACTAAAAGCGCTGCCAGACCGGCAGCGCGGAACGATAATTTCATTGATTTTTTATCCCGCTCGAACATCAGAGCGATGTGACATCGAGTTTCAGATCCAGTTCCGGATGGGTGGCGATGACATCGCCAGCCGCTTTCGCTTCTTCAAACGCTGCATGCGCTTCGGCTTCACGGTTCAGTGCCAGCAGCGCATCACCACGGACCATGGCGTAAGCACCATGGTAAGTACCGGCATCATCCTTACTGATTTGCGCCAGTTGCAGTGCTTGCTCGGCATTGCCCTGGGCAAGGCGAATACGGGCCAGACGCAGTGTCGCCGTATGCTTCAGTGCCGGGTGGGCGGCTTCATTGACTACCGCCTGCAACAAGCCGGCCGCTTTGTCCAAATCCGCATCATTGACTGACGCGCGCGCCAGGTAGAGCTGGCCAAACTGGGCGTAAACCGTGCCTTGATGGTCTTTGGCCAGTGCTTCGGCCGCCGCCACGAACTCGGCTTTCTTGTCGGCTTGTTCGGAAAGTTTCACCACCTGCTCAAACGCTGCAGAAGCTGACATCGCTGTTTCGCTCTGGTGCGACTGCCAAAAACGCCAGCCCGCCAGTGCACCAAGGCCCAACACCAGGCCCAGCACCACCGAGACGCCATTGTCTTTCCACCACTGGCGCACTTTCTCAAGTTGTTGTTCTTCGGTCAGAATTTCGTCCACCACTGCACTCCTTCACTACCGGGCTTACCGGCATTTATGCGGTTTTCATTGACTGAACCAGCCGGCTGGCCAATTCGGAAAGCGGGCATTCTATCTGTTCTGCGTCGATTCGTAGAGACTTGATCGCGGCAACGCCACGTTCCAGCTCGGAATCGCCGAGAATAATCGCGAACAGCGCGCCGCTGCGGTCGGCTTTTTTCATCTGTTTTTTCAGATTACCGCCACCATGGCACAGTTGTACCCGTAACGCGGTGTCGCTGCGCAACTGCTCGCTGAGCTGCATCGCTTTCACTTGCGCCGTTTCGCCTAGCGCGACGACAAAGACATCGGCCACCCGCGGCGACTCGGTGCCGCTCAAGGTTTCCATCAGCAGCACCAGCCGCTCCAGACCCATCGCGAAACCACAAGCGGTCGTCGCATGGCCGCCGAGCTGTTCGACCAAGCCATCGTAACGACCGCCGCCGCAGATGGTGCCTTGCGCGCCGAGCGCATCGGTCATCCACTCGAACACCGTGCGGTTGTAGTAATCAAGACCACGCACCAGTTTCGGGTTGACGACGTAGTCAACGCCATTGGCGTCGAGCAGCGCGCACAAACCGTCGAAATGCGCTTTCGATTCGGCATCGAGACAGTCAAGCAGACGCGGTGCATGGTTCAGCACCGCCTGCACATCCGGATTTTTGCTGTCGAGTACACGCAGCGGATTGGTTTCCAGTCGGCGCTTGCAGTCTTCATCGAGCACCGATTCGTGCTGGCGCAAGTAGTCCACGAGCGCGGCGCGATAGGCATTGCGCGCTTCATTGGAGCCAAGGCTGTTGATATGCAGCACAACCTTGTCAGCAAAGCCGAGTTCGCGCCACAGACGCGCGGTCATCAGAATCAATTCGGCATCGACATCCGGCCCTGGAATACCAAAAGTTTCCACACCAAGCTGGTGAAATTGGCGATAACGGCCTTTCTGCGGACGTTCGTGACGGAACATCGGGCCCATGTACCAGAGCCGCTGCTCCTGATTGTATAAAAGCCCATGTTCAATGCCGGCACGCACACAACTGGCCGTACCTTCCGGACGCAAACTCAATGATTCCTTGTCGCGATCGACAAAGGTGTACATTTCCTTTTCTACGATATCGGTGACTTCACCGACCGCGCGCGCGAACAACTGGGTTTTCTCGACGATCGGCATACGGATTTCTTCGTAACCGTATTGACCCATCAATGTACGCAAGGCACTTTCGAGTTTTTGCCAAGTCGGCGATTGTGCCGGCAGCACATCGTTCATGCCGCGCACGGATTGGATTTTGCTCATGACAAACCTTTGAATGCGACTGGGGTGTTGGTTTCAATCCTGTCGCTTATTGATTTTCCACTTTCAACACTGGCGCACCTTTGCTGGCGCTATGAATCAGTTGCTCGCGCTCGGCGACTTTCAGCCGCACGGCTTTTTCCAGCCGCTCAAGAATCTGGTCGTTGGGAATTTTTTCCTGCTTTTCGCCATCGTTGTACAACATTGAACCGCTGAAACCGCCGGTCAGTCCGACATCGGACTCCGAGGCTTCACCAGGGCCGTTGACGACGCAACCGATGACCGACACATCAAGCGGCAAGCGCACATCTTCCAGCCGACGTTCCAGCTCATTGACGGTCGCGATAACATCGAATTCGGCACGTGAACACGTCGGGCAAGCAATGATATTGACGCCACGGGTACGCAGATTCAGCGACTTCAGAATATCCCAGCCGACTTTGACTTCTTCGACCGGGTCAGCGGCCAGTGACACGCGAATCGTGTCGCCAATGCCCTCGGCCAGCAGCATGCCGAGGCCAATCGCCGATTTCACCGAGCCGGAGCGAAAACCGCCAGCCTCGGTGATGCCCAAATGCAGCGGATTGTCGATTTGCTTCGACAGCAAGCGATAAGCGTGCACCGCCATATACACGTTCGAGGCTTTGACGCTGACTTTGAAATCGTGAAAGTTCAGGCGATCGAGAATGTCGATATGACGGAACGCCGATTCAACCAGCGCTTCCGGTGTCGGCTCGCCGTATTTTTCCTGCAGTTCTTTTTCCAGCGAACCGGCGTTGACGCCGATACGAATCGGAATACCGCGATCACGCGCCGCTTCGACGACAGCGCGAATGCGCTCTTCTTTGCCGATATTGCCCGGATTGATGCGCAGGCAGTCGACGCCGTAATCGGCGACTTTCAGCGCGATGCGGTAATCGAAATGGATATCGGCAACCAGCGGCACTGGCGATTGCTGGCGAATCAGCTTGAACGCTTCGGCCGCGTCCATCGTTGGCACCGACACGCGCACGATATCGGCGCCAGCATTGGCCAGTTGTTGAATCTGTTTGACCGTCGCCTCGACCTCAGTGGTTTCGGTGTTGGTCATGCTCTGCACGCTGATCGGGGCATCACCGCCGATCAGCACATTGCCGACCTTGATCTGACGGGTGGGACGACGCTGGATCCAGCTTTGCACTTTCATGATTCGCGTTACTCGCGGGTTAAGGCATTGATCGTGACGGTGGCCGAGCGCGCGGTCGGGTAACCACTCAAATCGACCGGACGGCCATTATGCAGCAGCTCAACACCGGTCGGGTTACCGAGCACCACCGTCAGTGGCGCCGGGCCGGCGACTCGCATCCGATGGCCGGCGGGCTTGGTACCAATGGCCAACACTTCATCGTTGGCATCGGTGACACGCACCCAGCATTCACTATTGAAATTGAATTGCAGCACCTCGGCGGTACCCGGCAATGGCTCAGCAGTAGCGCTCGTGCTTTCGGTTGCAGAAGCTGTCGTCGTGGGCGTTGTCGCCGCCGGCGCGGTTGTCGACGTCGTGGTGCCGGCCAGCTCTTCGGCTGTGGGCACCGCCGCCGGAATTTCTTCCGGGGTCGGCTCAATCGGTGCCAGGTTCAACGGCAAGGAGCCTTCACTTAACGATTGGCTTGCCGGCTCGCTCAAGGTTTCCTTGTCGCTGCTGAGCATTGGCGCCAGTGACTGCCAAAGACCCGGCAACAAAAATACCCCGGCACCAACGGCAGCCAATAGCACCACTCCAATCAGCACCGGCTTCAGCCAGTTGCCACCGCCGCCACCATGGCTGCTGGCAGGCAGCGCCGACAAGCTTTGCAGGCCAGTCAGCGTGGTGGTGTCTTCGTGCTTGCGATTGAACTCGGCAACGATTTCCTCGGAAGGCAGATCCAGCCATTTCGCGTAAGCGCGCAAATAGCCGCGCAAATAGGTGACGGGAATATGATCCGGGGTTTCATCGGCTTCGATGCTGGTCAGCGTCTGGATGTCCAGGTGCAAATGCCGGGAAGCCTGCTCCAGCGTATATTGCTGGGCTTCACGTGCACTACGCAGCCGTTGTCCGGCTGAGCTGTGAACCGGGTTTTCCACGTCGTTTGCTGTTAATTCCGCCATTGTTTACGTTTGTCTGCGTACTGGATTGCCTCTTCCGATTCCGGGAACAGTCGCTCCAATTTCAAACCCCAGCTGGCGACCATATCCTTGTCACCCTGCGCGTTGGCCAGTTGTACACCCAGCCATAAAGAACGAGCGGTATCGGTGGATGCACCGACATAACGATCGAGATAAGAACGAGCCCGAACCAGATTGCCTTTGTTGAATTCCAGATAGCCCAGTTCCAGCAGCGCGTCGGGTTGTTTCGGGTTATGGCGTACCGCGCGCTGAAAATGCTCTTCGGCTTTTTCGTCGTTGCCGCTTCTGAGCGCACACAAACCGGCGTTTTCCAGCGTCGCGGCGATATTGTTATAGGACTTCAGATTCATCGCCCGCTTGAACTGATCTTCGGCGGCAGCGTATTTGCCTTCGCGGCACAGAAACACACCATAGAGATTCAGGTTGTCACCGTCGTTGCGGTCCAGGCGGATCGATTCCTCAAAGGCCTCGTTGGCGCGCTTTTTCTCGCCCACTTCGGCGTAATAATGGCCCAGTGCCGCATGCACCCTGGCATTTTTCGGGTCGTGCTCCAGAGCGCGGTCAAGATGATATTTGGCGCGCTGGAAATTGCCGGCGCCCATGTAACCCCAGCCAGCGTTCAGGCGCTCGGTCGCGGCTTTGTTTTCGGTCGTTGCCGCCGCAGTGCGGCTGGTTGGTTGGCTGGCACAAGCACTGAGCGCCAGCACGAGCACGGAAACCACAATTCGAATCATCGTCACTTCCTACGTCGATAGCGTTACGGCGAAATCGTTCAGAGCGAAATCTGCTGCACCGGAATCGACTGGGCCGGGTCATTGGCCTGCGCCTGGTTGCGCTGGGAGCGACGGGTGCGATCGTTGACTTTGCCGACCAACTGGCCGCAGGCGGCATCGATATCATCGCCGCGGGTGCGACGGGTGATCACGGTGTAACCGGCCTGCATCAGAATGTCGCCAAAGCGCTCGATACGTTCGTCACTCGAACACTCGAATCGGGTGCGCGGAAACGGGTTGAACGGTATCAGATTTATTTTGCTCGGTATATCTTTTAACAAGCGCGCCAGCGCACGAGCCTGCTCATCGCTGTCGTTGACACCTTTGAGCATGACGTATTCGATGGTGACTTTGCGCGCCGCGTTGGATTCGTCGACATAGCGCTGTACCGCCGGTATCAGCACTTCAATCGGGTATTTGCGATTGATCGGCACCAGCTCATCACGCAGCGCGTTATCCGGTGCATGCAGAGAAATGGCCAATGCGACATCGATGCTTTCACGCAGCTTGTCCAGACCCGGCACAACGCCAGAGGTGGACAGCGTCACGCGCCGCTTCGACAAACCGTAGGCATTATCGTCAAGCATCAGCTGCATCGCCGCGACGACGTTATCAAAATTCAGCAGTGGCTCGCCCATGCCCATCATCACGACGTTGGTGACTTTGCGTTCACCGGTGGTGCGCAGCGCGCCTAAACGTCGAGCCGCCAGCCAGACCTGGCCGATGATTTCATGCACTTCGAGATTGCGATTGAAGCCCTGCTGGGCCGTTGAGCAAAACGCGCAATCGAGCGCGCAGCCAACCTGTGAAGAAACGCAGAGCGTGCCGCGATCGCGCTCTGGAATAAAAACGGTTTCGACCAGCTGGCCACCATCAATGCGCAACGCCCATTTGATCGTGCCGTCCGCCGACATCTGTTCGGTGACCACTTCCGGGCCACGGATTTCGGCAACCTCAGCCAGCTTTTCGCGCAGCGCCTTGCTGATATTGCTCATCGCGTCGAAATCATCGACGCCAAACTGGTGTATCCATTTGATCAGCTGGGTGGCACGAAACGGCTTTTCGCCGATCGACTCGAAAAAGTTCGCCATTCCTTTTGCATCAAGACCCAGCAGATTGGTTTTCGGCAAATGGGATTCGGCAACCGTGTTCATGCTCTACCACCTCAACTTAAAATACATGCGCGGGATCATGCTGCCACGATCCCGCGTAACACCTGCTTAGCGCGTGCGCGGGCAGACTTCTTCTTTGCTGAAGAAGTAATTGATTTCGCGCTCGGCCGACGTGGTGCTGTCGGAACCGTGAGTCGCGTTTTCGTCAACCGAAACCGCGTAATCAGCACGGATGGTGCCGGCAGCGGCTTTCTTCGGATCGGTGGCGCCGAGAATTTCGCGGTGACGAATCACAGCGTTCTCGCCTTCCAGCACCGATACCACAACCGGGCCCGAGGTCATGAAGCTGACCAGTGCACCGAAGAACGGACGCTCTTTGTGTTCAGCGTAAAAACCTTCCGCTTTTTCTTTCGACAGATGCATCATCTTGGTCGCAACGATTTTCAGACCGGCACGTTCAAAGCGCGAAAAGATTTCGCCAATGACGTTCTTGCCGACAGCGTCCGGTTTAACGATGGATAAGGTGCGTTCAACAGCCATTGATTCACTCCAGGAACAAAAAGTTTCGGTAGAAAATGGGCAACCTGTGCAGGTTGCCCTTGGGAAAACGGGTAATTATACCGTATGTGCGGCAGTGCAGCGATAGCTGCACTGAAGAGTCAGGCGGCGCGCCGAGTCCAGAGCTGACGCCAGCCGGGCGCCATGACCAGCAGGTTACCGAGGACGGATAACGCCACACCGACGAAGGTCAGCGTATGCCAGGTAAAGCCTTCCAAAAGCGTGGAAAGCAGTAAAGCGACGATCGGCACCGTGACATTGACATAGGCGGCCTTGTCGGCGCCAACCTTGGCAATCAGCGTCAAATAGCTCATGAACGCCGCAATCGAGCCCAGAATCACCAAATAGAACAAAGAGCCCAGATAGCGGGCGTTCCATTCAATGGTGAATTCAATACCGGCCGCCAGCGCATAAACGAGCGTGAACAGCGTACCCCAGGCCATCGCCCAAGCGGTCGATTGCACGACCGGCAATTGCCTGCGCCGCTGGGCAACGCTGACCAGGTTGCCACAAGAGGCACTTACGGTGGCGATAGACGCCAGCATAACGCCAAGCCAGGCATGGATATTGGCATCGAATCCGGCCAGTTCTGGCCAAAACACCAACACGATCCCGAGTACGCCGAGACTGGAGCCAATCGCGACTTTGTGCTGGATCGGTTGGCCATAGACCAAACGCATGCCGAACATATTGAAGAACGCCATGCCTGAGCAGATCAGCGCCACCAGACCGGAGCTGATGAAACGCTCACTGTGGTAGAAAAGCGCGTAGTTGATGCAAAACAGAAACAGACCTTGAGCGGCAAACAATCGATGTTCAGCGGCGGAAAATTTCAGCGATTTGCCGCGTACCAAGCTCCACAGCAGCATCAGTGCCGAAGCCATGCCAAAGCGATAAACGATGCTGGCTTCCGGCGCCACGACACCGAGCTGATAGGTGATCACCAGCCAAGTCGAACCCCAGATGATCACGGCGGAAAGGTACAGCCCCAGTGTTGAGCCCATGCGCCCCACTCTTCCAGGCATTAGCAAGCCGGGCAGTGTAATCGAGTTTTTTTGCCGAAACTATGCGCAATCCGCGGCCACAGTGTTCACCAAAAGTGCCGGCTTGTGTCAGGGAGCTGCGCTGAGATTGCTCGAAGAAAATTGTTGCCGCAGGCGCTGATACTCGCGATCGTGCACGCGATGCCGTTTCGGTTCTTGCTGCAGTGCCTGCCAATGCCGCACGTATTGCTCAATGCTGAGGCCGCTGGATTCAATCGACTGGCGGACAAACACATCCTGGTGCAAACAACGGGCAAAATGCTCTGCACCGTTGACTTGTTCGCATTCAGGACTGGCCGCGACTGACATCAATTGCCGTTCATGCAGGGCTTCAAAACGGCGGGCGCTGGCTTGCAGAAATTGCGGCCAGTCAAACGCCATCGCTTCGTTGTTTTGCGCGATCGTCAGGGAAGAAAAGCCAAAACCGAATACCAGAATTAGCGCGATACGCGCGGCAGAAATGCCCATCCGAACCTCCGTTGTTCCGACATCATTGCTGATCAATGCTCCGACACATGGCCGCTGAGTACGGCTCGCACATCCTGTTGGGTCGGGGGTTTTTATCGAGTTCCGTGCGATCCTAGAGAAAGCCAGGCATTACTCACTGTGAACGGCGTCACAGTTACTGAGGCCTCACCATTTGCTCAGGTTCGATATAGCGTCGGGTCAGTGATACCGGCGTCGGTAAAGCCTTGACGACGCAAGCGGCAGGCATCGCAGCGACCACAGGCCTGCCCGGCATCATTAGCCTGATAGCAGGAAACGGTCAGCGAGTAATCGACACCAAGCGTCAAACCCGCCTGAATGATTTGCGCTTTGCTGAGCTGAATCAGCGGTGTTTCGATGCGCAAACGATGCCCTTCAACACCTGCGCGGGTGGCGAGATTGGCCATCTTTTCAAACGCGGCGATGTAGTCCGGGCGACAATCCGGGTAGCCGGAATAATCGACGGCGTTGACGCCGGTATAAATCGCGTCAGCGCCGAGCACTTCGGCCCAGCCCAGTGCAATTGATAGGAACACTGTGTTGCGTGCCGGCACATAAGTAACCGGAATACCGCTGGTAGGCGACTCCGGCACGGCAATGCGATGATCGGTCAGTGCCGAACCGCCGATTTGCGATAAATCCAGATCAATGACTTTGTGTTCCATCACGCCATTGGCGCGAGCAATGCGCTCGGCGAAAACAATCTCTTGAGCCGAACGTTGACCATAGCGAAAACTCAGCGCGTAGCAAGCAAAACCGGCGGCTTTCGCCATCGCCAGACAGGTGGTGGAATCCAGGCCGCCAGACAACAAGACTACGGCGCATCGCACGTTAGACATCACACTACTCTCAATGACCGGGAACATCGCCCCAGATAAATTTATGCAACTGCACCTGCATCCGCACCGGCAGACGATCAGCGAGTATCCATTCGGCCAGTGACTTCAATGGCAGTTGCTGAAAACTCGGCGAAAACAGCAATTCGGTTTTGTCCCAGAGCTGGTGGTGATCGCAGATCATCCGGGCCCAATCGTAATCCTGGCGCGAGCACAACACGAATTTGATTTGATCATTGGTGGTCAACAACGGCAGATTCTGCCAACGGTTTTTATCGACTTCCCCGGAGTCCGGCGTCTTGATATCCACGACACGCGACACCCGCGGATCGACGTCGCTGATGTCCATCGCACCGCTGGTTTCCAACGACACCTGATAACCGAGATCGCACAATTTTTGCAGCAGCGGGATACAGGCTTTTTGCGCCAATGGTTCACCACCGGTTACGCAAACATGACGCGCGCCGAACGATTGCACTGAGGCGATGACCTCGTCCATCTCGCGATATTCACCACCATAAAAAGCGTATTCGCTATCACAGTAGTGGCAGCGTAGTGGACAACCGGTCAAACGGACGAACACGGTCGGCAAGCCAACCGTACGTGCCTCGCCCTGCAGCGAGTGGAAAATTTCGGTAATTCGGAGACGTTCAGACATCACAGAGCGCCAACCTGCGCCAATCAAACATATGAGTAAAACTGCCGATCCGCGCCGGCTTTTACCGACGCGACATTCAGCCGTTCGTTAACGCAGATCCTGCAGACTTTTTTGTGCGGCTTGCGCTGCGCTGGTGCCGGCATATTTGCTGAGCACCTGTTGGAAATAGGCACGCGCCGCATCAGCATTGCCGCGACGCTTTTCAATTTCGCCAAGCTTCAACAAGGCATCGGAAGCGCGCGATGAATCCACATAACGCGTTGCCACCACCTTGAATTGCGTTTCCGCTTCTTCCCACTGACTGGTGACGTAATAGACCTGACCAAGCCAGTAATGGGCGTTTTGCGCGTTCTTGCCGTTCGGATAGGTTTTCAGAAAATCCTGATAAGCCGTCACCGCTTCAGCGTACTGACGATTGCGCACCAGCGGGAAAATGGCATCGTAGGCCGCCGCTTCCGACTGGGCATCCTTGGCGCTGACGGTATTTTTCGCCGTCGTCGTCGCCACTTGCGCGGTCACCGTGGTGACCGGTTGCTCAGCCGTTGTCGTTGGGGTTGTCGTGTTGGCTGCTGGCAGCGATGGCGTGCTGGCTTGATTCAGCGCCGACAAACGACTGTCGATATCGCGATACAGATCGCGCTGTCGATCCAGAATTTGGGAAAGCTTGAATTCCTGCTCTTCGACTTGGCCACGCAGCATGCGCAGCTCTTCTTGCAGGGTGGTAATTTGAATTTGCATATCCGCAATGACGCGGTTACGCACTTCGACTTGCTGCTCCAGCGATTGAATGCGCGCATCTGCAGCACTGCCGCCACCGGAAGAGGCATTGACCACCGGTGCTGCAGCAAACGTCGGCGTCGCCCAGGCAGTGATGGCCGAAACGGCCATCACGCTGGTGAAGCGACGGAGATTAACCTTCGTAAACGAGAACGCCACGACGGTTCTTTTCCCAAGCAGCTTCGTTATGACCCAGAACCGCCGGCTTTTCTTCGCCGTAGGAAATGGTCTTGATTTGCGAAGCCTGAACACCATAGCTCATCAGAACTTGAGCAACGGCTTTGGCACGACGCTCGCCCAGGGCGACGTTGTACTCTGGCGTGCCACGCTCATCGCAATGACCTTCAACGGTGACGTTCAGGCCAGGATTTTTGGCCAGGAACGCGCCGTGCAGGGCCAGCAGATCGCGGGCTTCCGGCTTGACGGTGGAATCATCGAAGTCGAAATACACGACGCGCGCTTTACGGGCTTCGATGTCTTGCAGACGGGCGAGTTCTTCTGCGCTCGGGCCAGTTTGCACTGGTTGAGTAGTAGTTTCTTGAACGACCGGCTGCGTGCTTTGGCCTTCGGTTTCAGTTTGCTTGCTGGCGCAAGCAGCCAAACCGGCTACCATTAGGGCAACGACAACACTTTTATAGATGTGCTTCATTGACATTGTTGACTCCTGCCTAGAGTTGTGTGTGGAAAAATAAAAACCACCTTCGAGCCCCACATCAGCTCAAAGGAGGTCAGAAATCCAAAAAGGGAGACCACGCCGGAGCCCGTACTTCACCCTTGCGTGCCTGCAGTCTGGCCTTGAAACGACCATCGGTCGATACGGCTGCCAGCATCTGCCGTCCCTGGTAAATGGTCGCATATATTACCATGCTGCCGTTCGGTGCCAAGGTTGGCGACTGATCTAATTGCGTATCAGTGAGAATTTGCATGGTTTTTGTGCGCAAATCCATGATCGATACCCGATATTGGCCATCAGTTTGGTTCACGAACACCATTTTGTTCGGATCGCCATTGAAGCGTGGCTCGGAATTGTAGGTGCCTTCGAACGTCACCCGCTCGACCTGACCCGAAGCCAGATGAGTGCGATAGATCTGCGGACGACCACCGCGATCCGAGGTGTAGTAGAGATGTTTTCCGTCCGGCGCGAACATCGGGTCGGTTTCGGCTGCGCTGGAAACCGTTATCCGCTTCGTCGTACGCGTGGCCAAATCGTAGATATAGACCTCGGCATTGCCTTCATACGACAAGGTCATTGCCATCTTGGTGCCATCCGGCGACCAGCTTGGCGCGCCATTGATGCCGGCAAACGATGCCACTGTCTGGCGATTGCCGGTAGCGAGCTCCTGCACAACGATTTGTGAGCGACCGCCTTCAAAGCTGACGTAGGCCAATTTTTTCGAGTCACGCGACCAGGCCGGCGACATGATCGGTTCGCGGCTCTGCGCCATCAAACGCGGGTTGTAATCATCAGAATCGGCCATGTAGAGCTTGAACGGATAACGCGAATCGCTGTGATCGACGTTGACGTAAGCAATATAGGTAGCGAACGCGCCACGCACGCCAGTCAATTTTTCATAAACGATATCGGCGATGCGGTGCGCATGCATGCGCAGGCCAGCATTCTGCACCAGATGCTGACGGGCTTCGATGACGTTGCCAGCGCCGGAGATCAATTCACCACCACTCAAGGTCAGGTTACCGGCGCCCTGGCCCTTGCCTTTGAACACATCAACCAGTTCAAAACCAACCTGATATTGGCCTGGTGCGGTTTCGGTGATGCGACCGACGACCACCGCTTCAATGCCGAGCGTACGCCATTTGCTCAGGTTCACATCACCGGCGCGAGTCGGCCGCTCCGGCAAATTCATTAGCGATAACGGGCGAAAACGTCCCGAGCGCTCCAAATCGCGAGCAATGATATTGCCGATATCCTGCGGTGGTTCTGCGGTTGAGCCCTGCCAGGCAAACGGCACAACGGCCACTGGCCGGGCATCATCCAAACCTTCGGTGATAACAATTTCCAAATCGGCGTGCGCGACCGAAAGCCACGACATCACACCACAGATCAACAGAAAACGTTGCCACAAGTATTTCATGGTTGCACTTTATCCTTTGGATCCATCGTGAACGTAATGGATCGCATTTCATTAAACACTTCCGGATTTTCCGGCACGGGTAGCGGCTCCGCTTTTCTCACCGCCGCCACCGCAGAACGACATAACACGGCATCGCCAATGCCTTCCGTTACATCCAATACAATTCCACCCGGGCCTAAACGAACTTGGATTCGACAGCTTCCCATTGGATTGGCCGGCACGATCCAGTTGCGTTTGACCTTGTTGTAAATCAAAAGTTTATATTTCTCGACTTCCGACAAGACCGCTTTGCGTCTAGCCGCCGCAGCTTCCGCCTCCGCCGCCATCATCTCTTCCAGCTCACTTTCCTGCTGGGCTCGGCGTTTGGCCTCTTCCTCACGCTTTCTCTTTTCGTCAGCCTCTTTCTTCTTGCGCGCCTCTTCTTCACGCTTTTTCTTTTCTTCGGCTTCTTTTTTCTTGCGCGCTTCTTCCTCTTTGCGTTTCTTCTCTGCCTCTTCCTTCTTCTTGCGCTCTTCCTGCTCTTTTTTCAGCGCGAGCTCTTTCTGCTCTTTTTCCTTGCGGGCCTTTTCCTCCGCCGCTTTTACTTGGGCAATACGGTCTTCTTCGCGCTGGCGTTCAATGCGCGCTTGTTCTGCTTTTTGCTCTTGCTCTTTGCGGATCTCGTCTTCTTTGGCGCGCTCAATCGCTTCCAGCCGTTCACGTTCTTTACGCTCGGCATCCTCAATCTTTTTCTGTGCCTTGCGCTGCATTTGCTTGATTTCGGAAACATCGATGGTTTCGACTTCCAGAATCTCGGCAGTCGCCGGCTCGGGAGGTAAATCCCAAAAATCGTAATTGAGCGCCAGCAGGGTCAGCAGCGCGATGTGCGCTACCGCTGACAGAATGATGGCGCCTTTCAGCGATGCTTCTTTGCGTCGAGTCATCGGCCGTTACTTGCGTTTGCCATTGCCAAGCGCGGAGTCATCAGTCATCAGTGCAACGTTTTCAATGCCACCTTTTTTCAACGCGACAAAGACTTTGACGACATTGCCGTACTCGGTATAGCGGTCACCGCCGAGCGCAAAGCGAATATGTGGCTTCACTTCTTTTTGTGCGCGTACCATCGTCAACAGCTCTTCAAACTCCAGCGGGCCGGTGGTATCGGCACCGACGGTGAAAAACAGGTTGCCACTGCGATCGATGTTAATCACAGCAATTTCCTGTTCGCTCGATACCGGTTCCGATTCGGCTTCCGGCAAATCGACGCTGACGCCTTGGGTGATCAATGGCGCCGTGATCATGAAAATGACCAGCAGCACCAGCATCACGTCGATATACGGCACGACGTTGATTTCTGCCATCTGGCGGCGACGGGGTTTGGCCATCAGTATTACTCGCGGGTCTGGGCGCTATGCGCTTTGCGGTGCAGGATGCCGGAAAACTCATCAATGAAGTTTTCGTAATGGGTTTCCAGTTTTTGCACGATATGGTTGAAGCGGTTATAGAAAATAACGGCCGGGATCGCTGCGAACAAACCGATCGCGGTGGCGATCAGCGCTTCGGCGATACCGGGTGCCACCATCGACAGCGTCGCCTGCTTGACCGAGCCGAGCGCGATAAACGAATTCATGATGCCCCAAACGGTGCCAAGCAAACCGATGTACGGCGAGGTCGAGCCAATGGTCGCCAGCCAGGACAAATGATGCTCAAGCTTGTCGACTTCACGCGAATGAGCGACTTTCATCGCACGATGAGTACCGTCCATGACCGCTTGTGGTGAGGTGCTGGTTTGCGCGCGCAGGCGGGCGAATTCACGAAAGCCGGTGGTAAAAAACAATTCCAGGCCGGCGTTTTCCTTGTTGCGCGATGACAAGTCGGTATAGAGCTTGTTCAGATCGACACCGGACCAGAACTTCTCCTCAAACTGCTCCATCTCTTGCCGGGCTTTGCCAAGCACACGCTGGCGCTGAATGATGATCGTCCACGACGCCACCGACAAGAAAAGCAGGAACACCATGATCAGCTGCACGAACAAACTGGCATTCAAAAACAGTCCGATAAAGGACATATCGTGGGTCACGCTTGCCACTCCTTCACTAACAATTCCGGCAATGCCGCCGGCTTCATATCATTGACGGTCACGCAGGCCACTTTGATGATGGCGCGTGACAAAATGGTTTCAGGGTCATTGCTCAAACGAATTTGCTGCTTGAAGGTGACCGAAGCGCGACCAAAACGCTCCACCTCGGTAACAACATCAAGCGCGTCATTGAAGCGCGCCGATTTCAGGTAATCGACTTCGGCACGGGCCACGGCAAACGCCAGCCCTTGCTCAATCAACATGGCCTGATCAAGACCAATGGCACGCACCATCTCGGTACGGCCGCGCTCATAAAACTTCAGGTAATTGGCGTAATAGACGACGCCAGCCAGATCCGTGTCTTCGTAATAGACGCGCACCGGAAATACAAACGGCGTCATGCCGATTCTCCGTTGAACAGCTCACCACTCTGGGCGCGCGGAATCAAACCAAAATGTTGATATGCCAATTTTGCCGCCATACGGCCGCGCGGCGTGCGCTGGATAAAACCTTGTTGAATCAGAAACGGTTCCAGCACATCTTCAATGGTGTCGCGTTCTTCGCCAATCGCCGCTGCCAAACTATCGAGCCCCACCGGACCGCCATCGAATTTCTCGATGATGGTCAGCAGCAGCTTGCGATCCATCGTATCGAAACCGTTCATGTCGACATCGAGTAAATCGAGCGCGCGCGCCGCGACGTCTTCGGTTACATGACCATTGGCTTTGACTTCAGCGTAATCGCGCACACGGCGCAGCAAACGGTTGGCGATGCGCGGCGTGCCGCGAGCCCGGCGAGCGATCTCATGAGCGCCGGCGGCGTCCATCGGCACTTTCAATAAACTGGCTGAGCGCAACACAATCTGGGTCAGATCGGCGACCGAATAAAATTCCAAACGCTGAACGATACCGAAGCGATCACGCAGCGGCGAAGTCAGCAGACCGGCACGGGTCGTCGCGCCAATCAGCGTAAACGGCGGTAAATCGAGTTTGATGGAGCGGGCAGCCGGGCCTTCACCAATCATGATGTCGAGCTGATAATCCTCCATCGCCGGATAGAGAATTTCTTCCACGACGGGCGACAGGCGATGAATTTCGTCGATAAACAGCACATCGTTGGACTCAAGACCGGTCAGCATCGCGGCCAAGTCGCCGGCTTTTTCCAGCACCGGGCCAGAGGTGTGCTTGATGTTGACGCCCATTTCGTTGGCGATGATCGAAGCGAGCGTGGTTTTGCCGAGGCCGGGGGGGCCGAAAATCAGCACATGATCGAGTGCTTCTTTGCGACCACGAGCCGCTTCCAGAAAAATCCCCATCTGCTGACGCACCGGCTCCTGGCCGGTGTAGTCGGCCAGCCGGGTCGGCCGGATAGCCCGATCGACATGATCTTCTTGTTTGCTGCCACTCGCAGTGACCAGGCGATCGGTTTCTATCATCGTTATTGCGGTCTATAGCCCTGAAAAGCCGCGATCAGGCGGCCAATGATGCGTCCGAGCAGACTTTGCATTCCTGACGGCGCCCAATGGAGCCAGAGACTATCAGCTCTTATATAAGTTCCATGTGCGCCAGTCCCGATTTTGCATGGGTACCAATGTATTTTTTCAGCAAAATCCGAGAGTTGCGTTATTTTGCCATGTGTCGCAGCGCAAGGCGAATAAGTTCTTCGGCGCTTTCGCCACCGGTTTCCACCTGGCTGATGACTTTTGACGCATCCTGCGGTTTGTAGCCAAGCGCGACCAGGGCGCTGACCGCTTCCTGGGTTGCCGAGGATTGGGAGACAGTAGTACCGCTTGCTACCGGTTGCAGAATCGATGGCACATCCCAGTCCTTCAGGCGGTCGCGCATTTCGATGACCAGGCGCTCGGCGGTCTTTTTACCAACCCCCGGCACTTTGCTGAGCAATTTCAAATCGCCATCATGAATGCAGCGCACGAACTCATCGCGCGGCAGCCCGCTGAGAACTGCCAATGCCAGCTTCGGGCCTACGCCATTGACCTTGATCAGCTCACGGAACATCGCCCTATCGTCCTTGTCGTGGAAGCCGAACAGCAGCTGGGCATCTTCGCGCACAACAAAATGGCAGTGCAGCGTCACTTCCTTGCCGGCATCCGGCAATGAAGGAAACGCCGACAGTGGAACCAGCACCTCATAACCGACACCGTGGCATTCGACCAACACTTCCGGTGGCCGCTTTTCCACCAATACGCCGCGCAGGCGACCAATCATGAGCTACCTCATTGAAATCATTGTTTATTGGAATAATGACGACTCAGCGCATCCGGCCGCGCCGACGCCGAGTCAGCATCAGGCCGGCATTGTGCACCAGATTATTCATGCCGTGGCCGTGACACAAGGCGATGGCAATGGCGTCGGCAGCATCGGCTTGCGGCACGCCATCGAGATTCAGCAGCTTGCAGACCATCATCTGGACCTGGGTTTTATCGGCAGCACCGGTACCCACCACGGCTTGTTTGACCTGTCGAGCGGAGTATTCAGACACCGCGATGCCCGCTTCCGCCGCAGCGACAATCGCTGCACCACGTGCCTGACCAAGTTTCAGCGCGCTGTCAGCGTTTTTACCCTGGAACACCTGCTCGATGGCGACTTCGTCCGGCCGACATTCAAGTATCACCGATTTGATGCCGTCATAAATGGTGCGCAGACGCTCGGCCAACGGCAGTTCCGCGACACGAATACAGCCGGACATGACGTATTGTGGTTTGCTGCCGAGCATCCGCACGACACCAAAACCGGTGGTTCGGAAACCGGGGTCAATTCCCAAGATAACAGCCAACGAAAAAGCCTCTTTTGCATTGAGGACTCATTCTCGCGTTTTGCTTGCCATAAAATCCAGCCTTTCCTGATTGCCAAGCTGGTCATCAGGATCAGACGGTTCTCCTTGCCATAAAAACACGCATTTGGCGACATAGTGTTTCCTTTTGTTTTCTTGATCTCCCAACAAGAACTTGTAAGGTAATCAACACCACGGTTCACAACCTCACCAACTAGAGGAAATACCACCTCATGTCTGCCGAACCCCCAAGCTTTCTGACCATGGCTTTTACCGATGAACACGGCAATGGCGGCAACCCCGCCGGGGTGGTACTTGATAGCGGAGCAATGCGTGAGCAGGAAAAACAAAAGCTGGCTGCCAAGCTCGGTTATTCGGAAACCGCGTTTGTCGATGGCATTGATGGCAACCGCATTCGTCTGCAATTTTTCACGCCGAATAAACCGATTGCCGATTGCGGCCATGCCACGATTGGCGCATTCAGCCTGTTACGATCAAAAGGACTGATTGGCGAGGGGGAATTCATCAAAGTATTGAATGCCGGCGAACGCATCATTGAAGTGAATGCCGATCAGATCTGGATGCAGGTGGCACCGCCACGTTTTTCGCCGTCTCCGGATGAGGTGGTGATTGCCCAAGCTTTGCACAGCCTTGGCCTCGATCCGGCGCAGATGCCGCTGGCCAGTGCGCCGGCGATGGTCAGCACGGGTGCGCCGTTTCTATTGCTGGAATTACGCGAGCGAGAACAACTGGCGGCACTGCGCCCTTCGCAGGCAGCGATCGAACAATTGTCGATGGCGCATGGCCTGATTGGTTTTTATGTTTTTGTGCAAACCGCAAGTGGACATTACGACGCGGCGGCCCGAATGTTTGCGCCAGCGTTCGGTATTGATGAAGAGTCGGCCACCGGCATGGCGGCCGGTGCGCTGACCGCGTTACTGCATCAGCGCACCGGTATCATTCGTTTGACCATTGCTCAAGGCGACTGGATGACACCGCCGTCACCGAGCCGCCTGTACAGCGAAGTGCGATCATTTTCTCGGGATCAAGCGGACATCTGGGTTGGCGGCCGCGGTGCGTACCGCCGTTGAGCGTTGCCAGAGCAGCGCCAACAGCAACAACACCAGACCGTAACTGATACTGCCACCACCACCCGAACCACGCGAATCGCTGTCGGAATCGCCACCACCTGGTGGTGGCGGTGACGGCCGTTGATCGCGGCTTTGATCTTCCAGCGGTACCCGCGACAGCGAAGGATCTTCACTGCCTACCGATGCCACCACATAGCCGGTCAAGGTATCAACCAATTCAATGCGAAAATCGTAGTGATCGGTTGGATATCCTTGCTGCCATTCAGCAGTAAATTGGTAAGCATCGGCACCGCTGTTGACGTAAACCGGGAATGGATCGGAACGCAATTCTTCGAGCCAGGCACCGCTGGCAGCGCGGGCATAAACAATCGCATAGACTTCTCCGGTGCCATTATCCATGTCCGGATCAACGGTCACACTGAAGCGCGAATAGTAACCGTCGCCATCCCGATCTTCGAGCAGCTCGGTGCGGGCATCATTGATGTGCACACCGAGATAATGCAATGGCCGATCAAAGTCTTCTTGTTCCAAAGCCAGATCACGCAGGCTGCTGTCTTCAGCCGGGCCAATTGTCGCGACAATGCCGTCATAACCCACTTCATACAAATCGATCAGCACATCGTAGTAACCGGTTGGATAACCGCCAGTCAGAATGGTGTCGACATAGTAGTCGTCAGTACCGCTGGTGCCATAAATCCAGAAGTCATTGGTGGTGTAATAGCGCAACCACGGCCCGGAGTCACCCACCCGGCGAATATAAAGCTTGGCGTAGACCAGCGCATCACCAATGCTGACGTCGGCATCGAAACGAATCTTGAAGCGCGCGTAATAACCGTCATCATCATCGTCGCGAATCATTTCGCGACCGGCATCCCATAATGTGAAATAGTGACTGCGTGATGACTGTTGTGGTTGGGTTGCGCGTTTCTCTACCGGTGTTTGCGCTTTGTCTGCATGCCATATAATGCCATTCGATTTCTGAACGCTGTTGCTCGTTGCCTGACTGAGATCGACAGGCGCCGCACTCCAGCTCGCGATTCGCGTTTCTGCCGTTTTTTTGCTCTCGACATAGTCGGCGGCACTTTCACTGGCCGCCCATGAGCCTGCACTCAGGCTCGCCGCCATGAGTCCGACAATCAAGGTTTTCATAGACAACACTCCGGTTGATTGAACTTGCTTGATGTCATTTAAGGCTTGAGGCGCTGAATCGATACTGAATCAACAACACCGGAACGCGTGCAAATTACCGAATGGTCTTGATCTTTCCTTGTTAACTGAATTGCGCCTGAACCGGCGCAGCGGCCGAGCACCACATTGAGCAAATCTCCGTGCCGATAGCGACATGACGCGCGGCACCAACAGCGGGCAAGCGCCATACGGTCGCTGCGTTGGGGCATTTCACCGATTTACGTTAAACTGGTACAAGCCATCAATGGAATTCAACCACTATGCAAACGTTTCCCATCGAACTGGTCGAAAATGCACCGATCAGCGCCAACACCCGCGTTCTACGCTTCAAGAAAACCGACGGCAGTAACTTTGCGTTTCGTCCCGGTGAATTCGTTTCACTGCACATCCCCGATGAAAACGGCGATATCCTGAAACGTAGCTACAGTATTGCAACACTGACCGACAACCCGTTGGACGCGCAGGTACTGGAACTGGTGGCGAGCTTTGTCGAAAACGGTCGCGCCACCAAATGGATTTGGCAGGCCAAACCCGGCGCCGAGATTGCCTATGCCGGCCCGCTGGGACAGTTGGTGTTACCGGAAGAAAAACCCGGTCGGTTGATCCTGATGGCGACCGGCACCGGTGTCGCACCCTACCGATCAATGCTGCATCAATTGCGGCCATGGCTGGAGCAAGGGCTGGAAGTGCATGTGCTGTTTGGTGTCCGTGAGCGTCAGGAAGCGTTTTATCTGGACGATTTTCGCGCGACCGCGAAAGCCCATCCAAACTTTCATTTTTCCCTGTGCCTGTCGCGCCAGCGGGCCGAAACAAAAGATGAATTCTCCGGTCGGGTCACCGCCCGGCTGGCCGCGCTAGTGCCCAACATGGAGCGCGATTTGGTCTATCTTTGCGGCAACCCGGCAATGGTCGATGAAACCTATGCGATGCTGAAAGCCGCCGGTTTTGGTGTGCGCTCAGTGCGCCGGGAAAAATACGTCTTTTCGCGCAATTAAGCGCGAATTTCAGGTGTTTGAGGGAGCACGAGCCATTCCATGCTGTTGAAGCTGATTATTCTGATGGCATTGACGACGCTGGCGATCGCCTTGCTGATGCGCTGGCGGCTACCCGCGATTCTCGGCTATCTAACCGCCGGTATCGCGCTGCGTGAACTCGGTTACGACCTGTTCGAAGCCGGCGCGCAGTTGAAGCTATTGACCGAGCTCGGTTTGGTGTTCCTGTTGTTCACGCTCGGTTTGGAATTTTCCTTTCCGCAACTGAAAAGCCTGCAACGCGCGGTGTTTGCCTTTGGTCCCTCGCAGTTTTTTGGCTCCGCCCTGATCGGTTTTTTGCCGCTGGCGTTTTTCCTGAATTTCACCATTACTCAAGCGGTCGTCATTGCCTTTGCGCTGGCAATGTCATCAACCGCGCTGGTGTCGAAACAACTGCGTGAACAACGTGAGTTGAACACCCGCCATGGCCGCAATGCCATCGGGGTATTGCTGTTTCAGGACTTGGTGGCGGTGCCATTACTGATTCTGGTGCCGGCGCTGGCCGCACCCGTCGATGGCAATCTGGCGCAGAACCTGTTGATGGCCTTTGCCAAAGGCATCACCGCGGCCATCGTGTTGGTATTTGCCGGTCGCAAAGTGTTGCCGCCGCTGTTTCACTGGGTAGCGAAAAAAGGCAGTGACGAATTGTTCGTGCTGGTTTGCCTGCTGGTGACACTGGTCGCGGCCGAAGTCACCGAGACACTGGGACTGTCGATGGCGCTCGGCGCGTTTCTGGCCGGCACACTGCTCGGCGAAAGCCAGCACAAGCATCAAATTGAAGCGGAAATCCGACCGTTTCGCGATGTCCTGTTGGGCCTGTTTTTCATCAGTATCGGCAATCTGCTGTCACTGGCAGCGTTGGTGGAGCACGCCGAGAAAATCGCCATTGCCCTGCCGTTGATCATCGCCGCGAAGGCCGGCGTCATTTACGTCAGCCTGATGATTCTGAAAGAGCGTCAGCGTGAGGCCGTGTTGTCCAGTCTGGTGCTGGCCCAGGTCGGCGAATTCGGTTTTGCCTTGTTCGCATTGGCGGCCGACCACCGTTTGTTGACCGATGAAACGCTGGCGGTGGTGCTCGCCACCAGTATTGCCAGCATGTTGCTCGCACCACTGATTCTGCGTCACTCGACCAATATCGCTGATTTTCTGCTGCGCCGAAAACACCGGCTTGAAGACGACGTCAAACCGGTCACGATCATCGAAGCGGCGACCGGTGAACTCGAAGACCATATCGTTATCTGCGGTTTCGGCCGCGTGGGTCAGCTGGTTTATCGTTTCACCGAATGGGAAGGTTTTCAGAATATCGCACTCGATCGCGACAGTCAGCGCGTGCAGGAAGCCAGCCAAGCTGGCGTCAACGTGTTCTTTGGCGATGCCAGCCGCAAGGAAATTCTGCGCGCCGCCGGTGTCGAGCGGGCACGCATGGTGGTCGTCTGCGTCGACAATATTGAACATGCCGAACAAATTGTTTCGGCCACACGAGCACTGCGCGAAGACGTGCCGGTGATGGTGCGTACCCGCGATGATCATCATCTTGATGAGTTGCGCGAAGGCGGTGCCACCGAAGTGGTGCCGGAAATTCTCGAAGGCAGCCTGATGCTGATTTCGCATGTGTTGGTGATGCTGGAAGTGCCGGTATCACGGGTGCTGCAACGCGTGCAGCGAGCGCGGCGCGAACGCTATCGACAACTGAAAGGCTTTTATCTCGGCGCTGGCGCCAACGTTACTCATGAGGCTACACGTCACCCGCAGCAGCGTCACGCCGTCAAGCTGACGCTGCATGCCCGCGCCGTTGGCCGCACCCTAAGCGATCTGGATCTGGAACACCTTGGTGTCGAAATCGTTTCATTGCGCCGTGGTGAAAATGAGTTTGAATATCCTTCCCGCACCGACCCATTACGCTTTGGCGATACGCTGATTCTGATGGGCTTTCCGGAAGACGTTGAAGCCGCTGAAGATCGGCTGTTGGCCGGTCGCCGTAAAAGATCCCTGCCCCCGGAAACCGAAGACGGATAAACCGTTCCATGCCGCACCGCGCTGTTCGTTTCGAACCTTTGCCGCAACCGATTACGCTCGGCATCAGCAGTTGTCTGCTCGGCCAGAATGTCCGCTTTGACGGCAGCCACAAACGCGATCCGTTCATCAACGATCAGCTCTCCCGTTATTTTCGCTTTGCGCCGTTTTGCCCGGAAGTGGCCATCGGGCTTGGCATTCCGCGTCCGCCGATCCGGCTGGTCTATCAACGAGGTGAAGTGCGAGTCAAGGGCGTCAAGAATCCGGAGCTCGATGTCACCGAGCCACTGCGGCACTACGCCAATGTGATCGGTGAATCGGCACAGGAATTTTCCGGCTACATCTGGAAAAGCAAAAGCCCGAGCTGTGGCATGGATCGGGTGCGGCTGTATGAAGCCAAAGACGGCGCCCCACTGCATCAGGCCGGTCTCGTTTCCCAGCAACTGCAGCAGCGCTTTCCGCATTTGCCGATGGAAGAGGAAGGCCGATTGCACGACCCGGTGCTGCGTGAAAACTTTATTACCCGGGTATTTGCCTATGCCCGCTGGCAACAACTGGCCGACGAAGGCTTTACACCGGCTGCCATCATCCGATTTCACACTCGCCACAAATTGCTGTTGATGTCGCATAACGAAGCCAGCTATCGACGCCTGGGCCGAATGGTGGCCGGGATAAAAAATGAACAAGCGGAAAGCTGGCGCCAAGCCTATCTTGCCGAATTCATGAGCTGCCTGACGCGCAAGCCGAACCGCAAACGTCAGGCCAATGTGCTGCAGCATGTCATGGGTCATTTCAAAACCGAGTTGCAAGCGGACGACAAATCGGAACTGAATGAATGCATCGATCAGTATCGGCTCGGCAAGGTGCCGCTGATCGTGCCGATCACGCTGCTGCAGAATATCCTGCGTCGCTTCCCCAGCGACTATCTGCAGGAGCAGTATTATTTTGCCCCCTACCCTGAAGATCTCGGTTTGCGCAATCAACTCTGAGGTGGAAGCTGCCTCCTCGATCTTGGGCTATGCTTGAAAGCATTCGATAACCAATAAATCGTATTCGTGCGCTGCCGATTCCGGACCGCCCTGCACCAACCGTCATGGCCACTGCTGGCGTTGTTTCTGACCTGTCTGTTGGCACTGACGCCGGTCAAGCTGGCGCCGGAGCTATTGGCGCGAGTCGAAAAACAATACGGCACGGACGCCAAATCACGCTTGCTGTCCTGGCAGGATTTGCTGCAACCGAATGCCGATCAGCAGCTGCAGCAATTGCAACGGGTCAATCTGTTCTTCAATCAAATCCGTTTCATCGATGATATCGATCACTGGCAGAAAACCGATTATTGGGCAACGCCGATCGAAATGCTGGCGACCAATGGTGGCGACTGCGAAGATTTCTCTATCGCCAAATACCTGACCCTGATTGCGCTCGGCCTGCCGGAAGAAAAACTGCGCATTACCTACGTCAAAGCCATCGAATTGAATCAAGCCCATATGGTGCTGACTTATTATCCGACACCGGACGCCGAACCGCTGGTGCTCGATAACTTGATCGACGAAATCAAACCGGCGTCCGAGCGTCCGGATTTGGCGCCGGTTTACAGTTTCAATGGTAGTGATCTCTGGCTCGCGAAAGAGCGCGGCCAGGGGCAGTTGGTCGGCAAGAGCGATCGACTGTCGATGTGGAATGATGTCATGGGTCGGCTCGCCAAAGATTTTTCCCAGGCGCCATTCCTGAAGAAGAAAACCAAGGAGTAATCATGTCTCTGACGCGACGACTGCAATGGGTATTGGCGCTGCTGCTGCTGATCGCCACTGGCGTCAATTTGTTTTTGCAAACGCAAAGCACACGCCGGTTCTTGAGTGCGCAATTGGAAAGCCACGCGCAAGACACGGCCACCAGTTTGGCACTTTCGCTGACCAGCGCGTTGCAAGCCAATGATGAAGTGATGGCCGAACGCATCATTGCGGCAGTTTTTGATCGCGGCTACTACCGACGCATTGAATGGCACAACGTCAACGGCGAAACGGTCAAGCGCTGGGAAAGCCGACCGAACCCCGCTGCCGTGCCGGACTGGTTCGCCGATGCACTGCCGATTGAAGCGCCGTCCGCCGAGGCTTTGCTGAACGCCGGTTGGCAACAGAAAGGCACCATCCAGGTTGAATCCCATATTGGTTACGCGCAAGCAGCGCTGTGGCGCACCTTTGTTGACTTATTGATCGGTTCGTCGCTGGCCTTGTTGGCGTTGATCACACTGGTCATGTTGTTGGTCAAACGCAGCTTGGCGCCACTGCACCGGATGGCCAATGCGGCACACAGTTTCGTGCACAAGAAAACGGCGATGAGTCTGCCGGAAAACGTGGTGTCGGAACTGCAGCCGTTGGCGCTGGCGCTCGGCCATATGAGCCAACAAGTGCAAGCACAATTCAATGCCCAGGCTGAGCAGATTGCGCAAGTTCAGTCACAGCTGCAATTGGACGAAACCACGCGCCTGCCAAATCGCTTGGCTTTTCTTGACGCATTGGCCGAACGCGAAGCGAAAGCGCAGCACTACGCGGTGTTGGCATTTCGTTTGACTAATCTCGCACCGCTGAATGCCGAGCGCGGCTATCAACGCACCAACGAATTATTGCGTGAGCTGGGGCAATGGCTGACGGGTTCCGGTCAGTTGCGTTGGTTTCGCTTGTCCGGCAGTGAATGGGCCGGCATTGCCGACAGCGGACAGAAACCGGAATTGATCACCGAATGGGGAGCCTTTCAACATCACGCCGCCTTGATCAATTTTGATGGCCACGAAACCAGCAGCGAAGTGCTCTCTGCTGTCGATCAGGCATTGAACGAAGCGCAACAACGCAAGCTGGAGTTTTTCGAAGTGCCGCGTCGGCAGGCGCTGACCGCCGAACACTGGCGCCAGAAATTGCTGTCGGCAATTCAGGAGTTGCGCTTCCGTTTTACGCCGGCGCAAATTACCGATCGCAGCGGACAAAAACTGGCGATCGAATGGCTCGCGCGCTTGCCAGCGCGTGACGGTGAATTGATCAGCGCCGGCCAATTGTTTGGCCAGGCACATCGTCTCGGTTTGACCGAGTCGCTCGATGCCGCGCTGATCGAAACGCTGATGCAATTGCCGAATGATGAAACGCTTTGGCACATCAACCTGACCGGCCGGGCGCTGTCATCCTTGCTGGTGCAAAAGCAATTGCTTGCTTTGCGCAAACGCCAGGCGATTGCGGTTGAGATCAGTGAAGCAGAAGCCGTCGCCCTGCCCGATTTGCTTGAACATATCCAGCCGCTACGCGCTGCGGATATCGGTTTCGGCATCGACAGTGTCAGTCTCGGTTCCGGTTTTCTGACGCGCTTGCCACAGTGGCGGCCGGATTACCTGAAACTCGGTTTGGCTTTGTACGAGGCCGGACCGCAATCGGCGTTGATGGCTGCTGTCGTGCGCATGGCTTCGGCAATGGATATCGGCATTTATTTGCCAGTGGCTGCAGACGCCCAATTACCGGCTTGGCACGCACTGGAATTGAGCGGTTTTGTCTGGCCACCGGAACAATAAACATCGAATTTTCAAATGCCTGCGTTGGCACGCAGGCACCACGTTGCGCGTTTAAACCTTTGGGCATAGACTCGCGAAGTGATTAACGAATAGTCACACGCTAAGGAGACAACACCATGAAGCATGCCTTACCTGTATTAGCCGCCTGCTGCAGTTTGTGGTGTGGTGCCGCCGCTGCCGGCGAAACCAACCCATACAATGCTTATTTCCAAGAAGCTTTGGATCAGTGCCGGACGCTGGCCAAATTCAATCCGCAAACCGACGCCTCCGGCAGTTATTTTTCTGCCGAACATTGCTACGCCTGGCAAAGCCAACTCGCTTATGAAGACAATCCGCAAGCACGCGATCAATACCTGACCGCTGCCCTGCAGGTTGCTCCGCAATATGCGGAAGAAACCTTTGCCAAAGCATTGGATGTTGGCTTCGATCGCTACCACGCGGTAACGCTGGCTACTGCGGCTTATCCGAAAGCCGAAGCCACCTATGCACAACTGGCGATTACTCGCGGTGCCGATCCGACCAAAGTGACACAAGCCACCGCCGCCGGACGTAAAAAATAGACGTACGTTCCAGCGATTATTCGCGGTAGTTTTCACGAAAGCCCGGTTTACCGGGCTTTTTTATTTTTCGCCCTGGCAATTTCAAAAAGCCCTTCTACACTTCTCTCGCCATGGGTTTGGTGTTTGTGATGCCAACCCACATTTTTAGGAGAGTACCTGATGCAAAAACTGATACCGGGGCTGTTGTTCTGTGCGGCGTTGATGCCAGTTGCCCCTGCACAAGCCGATGATTTGGACCGTTTGGTGCAGAGCCTTTGCGATTACACCAAGGCCAACGATCGCGCCAACCTGCGCAAGAAATTGAAATCGGCTGATGTGCAACTGCGCCGTGTGTACGGTGGTGTCACCTGCGGTGCCGATGGTGCTTTCCCTGGTGGTAGCCTGTTGCGCGTGACCGTGGCCTATGGCGCGGCCGACGCGGCGGAATTCATCGTTTCGCAAGTAGGTGCCGATACGGTTAAAGCGCCCGAGCAAGATGGCAAATCCGTTGTGCAATGGGCCGAACAGTTCAACGGCGACGCCAGCAAGAAAGCGGTCGTCGATTTGCTGAAAGCTGCTGGCTAAGTTTTCCGTTCTGCAAATAAAAACGGTCGGCGATTTCCCGCGCCGACCGTTTTTTATTGCGCTGAAAAAATCAGTCTGTAGCCGCTTTCAACTTGCTCAGCAAATCCGCCTTGGCCGGATCGGCTTTGGCGGCTTCCTCGGTCCAGTCGATAATCGTACGACCATCGTGTTCAGGAGTTGTCGTTGCCGAACTGCCTACCTGGCTCAGAATAAATTCCATCGAGTCACCGGCATTGTGGGCCACGGCGGTACGAAGCAAAGTGCCACCGGCGTAGACGTCATCTTTGGCGCACAACAAGCCGCCATAAATACGACGTAAGCTCAGGTTGGCATCCTTCAGCTTCTTCCGCAGCATGGAGCGGTCGTTAGCTTTCGTGTAATCACACAAGGCCGTTGCCAATCGCACCAAATCATCATCCGCACGCACCGTTCCCATGGCAAACACGATACAGAAAGCCAGAAGTATGGTTCGTTTGCTCATATTGCATCTCACTCTTTGTGACAGTTCAGGGATAAGACCGATCAAATGGTAAATTGTTTTACCATCTTTTGTAATTCATCGGCGAGACGCGCCAGCTCCTGGCTCGCCTTCAGGTTCTGTTCAGCTCCATCAGACGTGCGCTCCGCCGCCGAGGCAATTTGCGTCATGTTGCGATGCATTTCCTGGGTGACTGCCGTTTGTTCTTCAGCAGCGCTGGCAATCTGCGTCGACATGTCATTGATGACGGACATCGACTGGGTAATGCGGCCCAAGCTTTCGCCGGCCTGCGCTGTTTGCGAAACGGACGCTTCGGCTTCCTGACGGCTGCGCGCCATCACCTGCACCGCTTCGCGCGCACCTTGTTGCAAGCGTTCAATCGTCTGTTGAATTTCAGCGGTGGACTGCTGGGTGCGTGACGCCAGCGTGCGCACTTCGTCGGCGACCACGGCAAAACCTCTACCCTGCTCACCAGCACGCGCCGCTTCAATTGCCGCGTTCAAGGCCAGCAAGTTGGTTTGTTCGGCAATGCCGCGAATGACGTCAAGCACCGTGCCGATTTGATCGCTGTAACTATCCAGACGATTGATGACCTGCACCGAATTTTCCACTTCCTGTGCCAAACGATTGATCGCTTCGATACTCGAGGAAACAACACGATGGCCAGCCGACGTTTCTTTATCGGCATTGTTGACTTGCTGCAAGGTATTGCCGGCGCTGCGCGCCACTTCTTCGACCGTCGATGACATTTCCGTCATCGCGACGACGACTTGCTCAGTCTGTTCACGTTGCACACGAATCGCTTCGTTGGTGCTGCGGGAAATCGCATTCGATTGCTCGGCCGATGACGCCAGCGAAAGCGATGCATCGGTGATCGAACGCAGCATTTTGCGTAGTTGGCTGGTCAAGGTGTTGACCGACTCACCAAGATGCCCCAGTTCGTCTTTGCTTTCCACATCGACCCGCACGGTCATGTCGCCATTGGCAATCTGACCGAGCGCGGTAACAAAACGATTCAGGCGAGAAACAATGGACGCAGTGACCTGGAAGGCAATCAAACCGGCCAGCACCAATGCCACCAAACAGGAAACCAGTACAATCAGATTGGCGGTGCTGGTTGCCGACAGTGCCGACTCTTTCGCTTCATTCTTGAACGCTTCGACATCAGCCAACAAGGCATTGACCGCTTTCAGTGTCGCGCCCAATTCCTGTTCAGCGGTGATAAACAATTCACGTGCTTGCTCGGCTTGTTCAATTTGGGTGCGATAGGCGTTGACCATGCTGCCCGGACCAACCAGCATCGTCCTATACTTTTCCAACTCCGCCAGAATTGCGCTATTACCCCCCGCCGCGCGGAACGCCGCAATTTGCTCAGTCAGCGATTCATCGAGCGAGCCCAACTCGCGAATGGCTGTTTCCAGACTGGCCATCTTTTTGATGGCTAACGCGTCAATCGCGGTTACCGTACCTTCGTCAGTCAGCTTGCTGATGCGCCGGGCTACCGCGCGAATTTCATTGCGGCCGGTTTCAGCCAAATCGCTCAAGTCAGCGCCGAGTGTGTCAGCCAAGTCTTCGAAATTGCCGCGCAGGGAACGCACTTTTTTTGCTGAGGCTAATTCGTTTTGGTGAGCCGTAAACATTTGCGGCACGCGCTCGAAATAGCTCTTTGCCAGCTCATCAACTTCAGCCAGCGCGCTGGTCAGCTCGTCATCGCCGGCGACCAATTTCTGCAACTGGGCATAGCCTTGCTGATAGCGATCGGCAGCTTCTTGATAGGACGTTGTGGCAGCCGCGATTTCGGCATCATCCTGGGAATTGAAATGACGGCTGGCAGCGCGGCTCGATTCGAGCAGGCCAGTGGAGAGTTCGCCGCCCTGTACGACCATCGGCGTGGCCTGGTCGGCCACCTTCTCAAGGTCCGATTGGATGGAACGTAAGCTCATCAGGCTTACTACAGCGATGATCAGCAGAAAACCGCAAACCACCGCAAAGCCGCCAGCAATGCGCTGGCTTACCGACAAGTTCATGTATCAACCTCGCGTTAGCTCATCTTGAGGCCATCACGACGCCTTCACGCCGGTCGGCGTGCCCGCAAAGCTGTGTCCGGAATCCCCAAAGCAATCGACAGAAAACGCCGGTTCCGAATCACCGGCCGCTCCCTGCGGCCTGTCGTGGCTGATGGCCCCTTATTGTTCGCCGGAAGGCTAGCTTCCGGACGCTATTACAAGCCTAGTCTGCTTGTACGGATTTGCCAGTCGATGACCGGAATTTGTTGTCACAATCACCGCTCATTGAGCAGCTCAATCCGGTATCCGTCGGGGTCTTCGACAAAGGCCAGCACGGTCGTGCCGTTCTTCATCGGCCCCGGCTCCCGGACAATTTTGCCGCCGGCAGCCCGGATTTTTTCGGTCGCGGCATAGACATCGTCGACCGCAATGGCCAAGTGCCCAAATGCCGTACCCAGTTCATAGTGTCCAACGTCATAGTTGTAGGTCAGCTCAATGACGCTGTGCTCGCGCTCATCACCGTAGCCGACAAGTGTACTGCGTCGCCCTCGGAGGCACTTTCAGAGCCCCCCGAAAGTGTCAGGACAAGGCGCAGTGCGCAGGCAATGGTCATTCCCTTGTCAAGCGCTGCAACGCAGTCATGGCGCTTTCGGGGGAGCTCCCTTCGGGCGAGTCGCAGGCTGGCCATCTGCGGTGTTGCACTTGCTTGCAAGGGCTACGGCCATTGCTGCGCAAGTGCGCCTAGCAGCTGACCAGCCTGCGACTCGCTGAAAGCGCCTCCGAGGGCGACGCAGTACACTGGTGTGAACTTACCTTCCGGGTAGTCGTGCTGGCGCAGCAGTTTCATGCCCAGCACCTTCGTGTAAAACTCGATTGAGCGTTCGAGATTACCGACCCGAATCATCGTATGCAGCAGCCGCATGGCTTCCTCCTCTGGAAATCAGCGGCTGATGGTAACCTCGACGCGCCGGTTTTTCTTCTGCCCTGCCTCAGTTTCGTTGCTGGCCACCGGTCTGCGCTCTCCGTAGCTCTTGATTTGCACGCGCTTCGGGTCGATACCGGCTTCAAGTAAATAGTCACGCACCGCCTCCGTGCGCTTGCGGCCCAGCTCGAAGTTGAACCAGCGTCCGCCCTTGCTGTCGGTATGGCCTTCGATCACCATCAAATCAATGCGGGAATCTGCCTTCAGGTAATTGCGAATTTGATTCAACCGGTTTTTCGTCGCAGGCGTGAACTCCACCCGATCAAACTCGAAATACAGCGTTGATTTGGCGATTTCGGCGAAGGTGTACGGCAGCAACTGACGCAGGCAACGCTGGAAGTTTTCATGGCCCTCGGTGAAACGCACTGCCGAGACCGAGACCGTCAGCGGGTGGGCGCCATCGGCGTATTGGGAATAAAAGAAGGTTGGAAATTTGCCGAATGACAGCTCAGTCAGCATCCGCCAGGCCTGCTTGTCCTTCAGTTGCACCAGATTGTTGCCGTTGAAATACGGCGTGACGCCCAGCTCCTCAGCGGCCTCGCCAACTGCCCAGGCAGCCGGCAATGAGCGCATGGTCACCGGCCCTTCCGCCAAGGGCAGCGAGAAATCGCTGCGCAACTGGAATTTCAGGTTCGGGCGACCATTGCTACTGCTGAACTGCGCGGTGCCAAAACCGGGAATGCGCTGGGTCAGCGAACAATGCAAAGGCGATTGGCTGCTCTTCCAACTCGCTTCGTCCAATTCGGCGGCAAAGCGCTTGAATTCGGCGTTTGCTGTGCCGGAAAGCAGTGTGGCCAACAGCGTGGCGGCCAGGAAACTCCGCATGCGACCAGTCTCTTTTGAGCGGGATTGGTCTTTATGTCGGCTCGGCGCGGCGATTCTTGAGTGGGGTCGAGCGAAGGCAACCGCTATAATTGCCCCCTAATTTTCGCGAACTGGACAAATTTCATGCTGAAACTGCTGCGCCCCGATGACTGGCATTTACACCTGCGCGATGGCGATCGCCTGGTGCACACGGTGTTTCACACTGCCCAGCAATTCGGACGAGCGCTGATCATGCCGAACCTGAAACCGCCGGTGGTGACCCTGGCGCAGGCCGAGGCCTATCGTCAGCGCATTCTGGCCGCGACCCCGGCCGGCAGCAGTTTCCAGCCGATGATGGTGTTGTACCTGACCGACAACAGCGACCCGCGCGAAGCGGCGCAAGTCGCCGCCAGCAACACCGTGCTGTCCTACAAACTGTATCCGGCCGGCGCCACAACCAATTCTGAACATGGCGTCACCGCCATCGAAAAAGTGTATCCAGTGCTGGAACAAATGGAAAAACACGGCGTGCCGCTCTGCGTGCACGGTGAAGAAACCGATTCGCACGTCGATATTTTCGATCGGGAAAAAGCCTTTATCGACAACACGCTGTTGCCAACACTGAAACGCTTCCCCGGTTTGAAGGTGGTGTTCGAACACATCACCACCAAAGACGCCGCCGACTTCGTTCGCGACAGTGAGCACAACATCGCGGCGACCATTACCGCACACCACTTGCTGTACAACCGCAACGCGATTTTCCAGGGCGGCATTCGTCCGCATTATTACTGCCTGCCGGTGTTGAAACGCGAAGTGCATCGGCAAGCGCTGCTCGCCGCCGCCATCAGTGGCAACCCACGCTTTTTCCTCGGCACCGACAGTGCTCCGCATGCCGTCGGCGCAAAAGAGTCGTCTTGCGGCTGCGCGGGTTGCTACACCGCGCATGCGGCTATTGAGTTGTATGCCGAAGCCTTTGAATCCGTGAATGCACTCGACAAACTGGAAGGTTTTGCCTCGCTGTTTGGCGCCGATTTTTACGGTGTTGAACGACCAACCGAAATCATCACACTGGAAAAATCGGATTGGACCGTACCGGCCACTTACCCATTCGGCAATGAGCAAATCGTGCCGCTGCGCGCATTGGAAACCTTGCGCTTTCGCATGGTGGGCGCGGCGTGACCGAACACACTCTCGTTCCTGCCCAGGAAAGCTTGCTGGCATCGCGCTTTCGCGGTTTTTATCCGGTCGTCGTCGATGTCGAAACCGGTGGCTTCAATGCCAAAACCGACGCGCTACTGGAAATCGCGGCGGTGCTGATTGAAGTCGATGAACACGGCAAGCTCTATCGCGGCGAATCGATACACGCCCATGTCGAACCGTTCAAAGGCGCCAATATCGAAGCGGCCGCATTGGCGTTCACCGGCATCGATGTCCACCACCCGTTTCGCTTTGCCGTCGATGAAAAAAATGCGTTGACCCAGATTTTTGGTCCAGTGCGACAAGCACAAAAAAAACACGGTTGTCAGCGCGCGGTATTGGTCGGCCACAACGCCTGGTTCGATTTGGCGTTTTTGAATGCCGCCATCGAACGCACGGGCATCAAACGCAGTCCATTTCACCCGTTCACCAGTTTCGACACGGCGACGCTTTCCGGGCTCGCTTATGGGCAAACGGTATTAGCGCGCGCCTGTCGTGCCGCCGATGTGCCATTTGACAGCAAAGAAGCGCATTCCGCCGTTTACGATGCGGAACAGACCGCAGAGTTGTTCTGTCAGATTGTCAATCACTGGCAGGGCTTGGGTGGTTGGCCGCCGGCTTCGTCGTCGGAAGAAAACGGCGAACCGGCCGACAGCGATGAACAAACAAGGGAAGAAAACGATGAATAAAATCTGGCTACGCCGTTTATCTCTGGGCCTGTTGGCATTGACCTTGGTTGCCTGTGCAACCAGCGTTGTCACCGGCCGCCGGCAATTCATGATTGTTTCCGAAGACAGCGCCATCGCGGCCTCACAGCAAGCCTATGCGCAGCAAGTCAATGAGTTGAGCGACGCCGGCAAACTGTCTACCGACAAAGCCCTGATTAACCGCATTGAACGTATCACCGGCAAGTTGGTCGCGCAAGCGATCAAATACCGACCGGAAACGGCGCAATGGCAATGGAGCGTCGCGGTTATTAACGACCCGGAAACCGTCAATGCTTATTGCATGGCTGGCGGCAGAATGGCGATTTACACCGGGCTGGTACAAAAACTGAACGCCACCGATGACGAAATCGCGCAAGTCATGGGCCACGAAATCGCTCACGCCTTGGCCGCGCACACGGCAGAAAAAATGTCAACGCATTTGGTTGTTAATGGCTTGGTGCTTGGCACGGCGGTCGCCACCGAAATGGACAATCGCAGTGTCATTGGCGCGGCAGCTTTGGCCAATGTGGCGCTGGCGCTGCCGAACAGCCGGCAAATGGAAGCTGACGCCGATCGCATCGGCATCGAGATTGCCGCCAAAGCCGGTTTCGATCCGCAAGCGGCCGTCACGCTCTGGCAAAAAATGGCGAAAGAAAGTGGCAATAATGGCTTTGAATTTTTGAGCACACACCCAGCGCCAGAACGTCGTCAGAAAGAATTGCAAAAACTGGTTCCACAAATGATGCCGTACTATCAGGATCAATCGCCGCGACCAACGTTTCCACTGAAAACGGTGCACAACGTCTGATCAAATGAAAGCGCTGAATTGAACGCTTCCGCTACTTGCCAATGGTGGGTAGCGGCAAATCAGAGAATAGCGTTTGCCGTTCGTCGATAATTCAGCTGCCGCGAACTGGCCACGCGATGCTTAGCAAGCGCGGACGCCACGCCAGCATCAACGCCATCAATAACGCCGAGCTGACCAGATACATCACCCAGACCAGCACGGCCATCGACGCGTAATCCACACGCAAACACAGCAGCAGTGATGCCAACAATGCCAGCGCCCCCAAAATACGCATCAGGCGCCGAGCGCCAATGCTCGGTAGTGGTGAACTGTGTACCTGGCGCCAATGCTCTTCCATCGCCAACGCCAGCCAGGCAAAACCGAGCACAGTGATTAATGCTGCCAGTGTGTAGATCATGCGGCTTTCAACCCCAGAGCTTGATTCAGAATGATGTTTTCAGTGTTGCCGGTTGCAAGTCTGCGTGCGACGCGCGCTTCGACTCGACGTTAGGCGCCTGATCGCTGGCGTGCTGATGCCGTGCCAAACGTCGTGCCGCAACAAACGCAATAAAGGCCGTCGCCAATAACGACAGATCAACGCCGGCAACCGGCCAATAGCTGTCGATGAATACCGTTTTGATCAGGTGATCGCCAGTCGTCACGGCATTCAATACCACCGCCGCAATTGCCAGCATCACCAGCAGCCAACACTGCTCACGCCATGCCGGGTTCAGCTGTGCTTTCGCGACCGGGCCGCTGCGAATCGCCGCGTGGATAAATGCCAACATCCAGACAACCCAGAACACGTTTTTCTCCCACTCGCCTTTGCCGACCATGTCGGCCGGCAACAGGCGATTGGCAACTAACATTGCGACGGCTGCGATCACGATACCAGTAACGGTTGCGACGGCGACCGCATCAACAATGCGACTGCCTTGGCTTCCGGTTTTCGCGTGTTGCTGTTTGCGTTTTTCGACAAAGAAAACAAAGCCAGTGGCAATGCAGACGCAGCCCATCAAACCGCCGACCACATACAGCCAGCGCAGCAACCAATGGCGAAAATGTTGCAGGTGCAAACCAGTCAGGAATTCATTGACGCTGGCAACCGCCGACGGTGCCGGGTCTTCGCGAATGACGCGCCCGGTAGCGGCCTCGAAATGCACGCCCTGGCCGACCAGGGCGACTTGATCGCTGCCAGCACGGAAAATACTGACATAGCCGTTTTTATCACCGAGATGATTGATATACAGATAGCCGACTTCGCCAGCCATGTCGCGTGCAGCCCAGCGTCTTTTTGCTTCCAGCACCATCGCGTCAACCGAGGCCATCGGCGCCGCGACGCCAGCCGGCTCATGGGCCAGGCCGGTTTGCTGCGCTTCGATGATTTCATGCTGATCGTGCAAGGGCTTCAGCATCGTTGTCGACATCGGAAAATAGTAATAGCTGGCGAAGATCACCAGACCGGTAAACGCGAAAAAGAAATGAAACGGCAAGGCCAGCACGCCGGTCATGTTGTGCAAATCGAGTGTGCTGCGCTGCGCGCGTTTCCAAGGCCGGAAGGTAAAAAATTCGCGAAAGATTTTCCGGTGCACAACGACACCGGTAACCAGCGCCACCAGCATCATGAAACCGGTCAGCCCGACGATCAGAATGCCGAGGTAATTCCAGTTCCAGTTCAGGCTGTAATGCATCGGGTAGAACCATTCACTGCCAATTTTCAGCCGATCTTCCGGCAGCATCGCACCGCTGCGCGGATCGACAGTGCCCCAGCCGTGCACATGCAGATGATCGTCAGCCGGGTCTTTCAGTTGGTTCGGAATGGCAAACTCTGCGCCAATACGCAGCACCGGATCACGATGCGTCGTGTAGGCATACAGCGATGTCATCGGCATCGTGTCCGGATGTGGCAGCTCACCGATCACGCGCTCGGCTGTCGCTGCCATATCGACCGGATGCGGTTTCAGCTTTGCAAACACCGGTTGCAATACGGCGTCGAACGAGGGCATCGGCTGTGCGTCGAAACGCGTTTCCGGAATTGCCCAGCGATCAATCTCCCGGTCAAACACCGATAGCGTGCCGAAAAAGAAACAGATCATCAGCACGAAGCCAAACAACAGACCAAACCAGGTATGCACCCAGCTCATCGACAGTCGGAAATTGGCAAACATCAGCGGGACTCCTAACCGATCAACGAGGCTTGTAATGTCGATGCCGCCAAAATCATGACCACCGCGCCTCCGGCCAGCAGCGCCCAGACCCGAAGCATGCTTTCGGCCGCGAAGGCCCAGAGAAACACCGTGAGAAACACCAGAAATGCCAGCAGCATCATGGCCATTTCCGCTTCGTGATAATCGACACCGAGCGCCACCAGCACCGTCATGCCAAGCGCGACGACACCCCATGTGAAGGCATAACCGCCGACCAGGGCGGCAGCGACGCGATTGGCGACGGCAACAAGATTTTGAACGGTATTCGAGGCAGTTGCCGTCGATTCAACGGATTGATGTGGCATGGGCAATTCTCGGCATCATGACGACTGTCGCCAGGGCGACCAGCGAGTGCTGCGACCCATTGTACCGACATTAAATAAAAATATCATTAATTCTCATTATCAAATGAAGGCGATGCCCTTGCCAGCGAGCCAATAACCACATGGCTCGCTGTCACGACCAAATAATCGAGGTCAGGAGAACGCTATATGGGTAGAAGCCGCAGCATCCTGATTTGCGCCGCCGGCTTGCCGCGGCAACTCAACCGGCAAAGATCACCTTGTGATCCAAATCGAGCCTAATACCAATCGCTTCGCCAATGGCGTGGTCATGATGTGAGGGCACCAGGCTCAGCACCTTACTGCCATTCGGCAGCCGCAGCGTGTAGAGAAACTCAGCGCCACGAAAGGCTTTGTTTTCGACCACGGCGGTGATCGGGCTCAAATCGTCGTGGAGAATATCGTCCGGGCGGATCAGCACCTGCACTCGTTCGCCCTTGTTGGGCGACGCACTTTCGCCGACCAACTGTTCGAGCGCCAGTTCCAACTTGCCATCAAGTCGGCGCCGGACATCGAGCAGCACACCTTCGCCGACAAAATCGGCGACATAACGCGAAGCCGGCTGGTGATACAAGCGATAGGGCGTAGCCCATTGTTCCAAGCGGCCGTGGTGCAGCACACCGACTTCATCGGCTATCGCGAACGCTTCGTTTTGATCGTGAGTCACCAGCAGCGCCGTGGTGTTACTGGCTTTCAATAGCGCTCGCACTTCCCAGCCAATGGCTTCGCGCAAACCGGCATCGAGGTTGGAGAACGGTTCGTCGAGCAACAAGAGTTCCGGTTTCGGTGCCAGCGCTCGTGCCAGCGCCACGCGCTGTTGTTGACCGCCGGATAATTCATGCGGCCAGCGCTTGGCCACTTCACGCAATTGCACCAGCTCCACTAATTCATCGATGCGTTTTTGCGCGGCGTTGCGCGGCCAGTCGCGCAAACCAAAGCCGATATTGTCCTGCACGGAAAGGTGCGGAAACAGCGCGTAATCCTGAAACACCATGCCGAACCGACGTTGATATGCAGGCACCGTTTGCGTTGCCGAAGAAAGCGTTTTTTCCGCCCAGCTGATGCGGCCGGCGCTGATCGATTCAAAGCCGGCAATGGCGCGCAAGGCTGTGGTTTTGCCGGAGCCGGAAGCGCCGAGCAGGCAACCGATTTGACCGCGCTGCAAAGAAAAACTGAGCTCGTGAATGACCGGCGTGGCCGCATAGCGCACAGCGATTTTTTCGACACGAAGTATGATGGAGTCGGGGGTTTTCGTTGTCATGGCAGCACTCAAAACTTGTCATCGCGCTGGCGGGCCAGCAGATAAACCGGCAGCAAACCGACCAACACCAGCAGCAAAGACGGCAACGCCGCTTGTTGCCACTGGCCTTCCGAGGTCCATTCAAAAATGCGAATGGCCAGTGTGTCCCAACCGAACGGTCGCATCATCAAGGTAATCGGCAGTTCTTTCATCACGTCGACAAACACCAGCAGGCTGGCGGTCAATGCCGGCATGCGCAGCAGCGGCCAATGCACACGGCGAAACAGCGCAAAACCACTGACACCGAGTGAATGACTGATCATGTCGTGATGGGCGCTGATGCGCTGCCAGCCAGCCTGCATCGGCCCGGCGCCGACTGCCATGAATCGTATCGCGTAAGCTGCCAGCAACGCGACAAGCGAACCGCTGAACCAGCAGCTGCCATCAAGCCACGCTGCTGCTCGCGTATCGAGCCACGCCATCGGCAAAAAAATGGCCACCGCCAGCACCGCGCCGGGAATGGCGTAACCCAGTGTTGAAATACGTATCGCCCAGTTCATCGCCGGTGACACCTGCTGGCGCTGCACCCGACCAATCTGCCAAGCAACACTCAGCACAATGGCCGCCGCCATCAAAGACACCGATAGCGAATTCCAGGCAAACCCGAAATAACGCCAATCGAATTCCCCTTGCGATTCTTGCCAAGCCCAAACCGAGAGTTGCAGCACCGGCACCACAAACACGATCAGCAAAACCGCCGTGCAGACGGCGAAGCAGGCTGCAGCGCGCCAGCCATGCAACTTTTGTCTGCGAATCATCGCCTGCCGGCCGGTCGGCAAATAACGCCGGGCTTTGCGGGTGCGCTGTTCCAGCACCAGTAACACGAGCGCCAACAGCATCAACAGACAGGCCAGCTGACTGGCGGTAGGCAGAGAGAAAAACGCAAACCAGGATTTATAAATGGCGGTCGTGAAGGTATCAACGCCGGTGATCGCCACGACACCAAAATCGGCCAACGTTTCCATGACGACCAGCAATACGCCGGCAAAAATCCATGGCCTGGCCAATGGCAGCGCCACCCGGAAAAAAGCCTGACGCGGCGAAAGCCCAAGCGAAGCACCAACCTCCAGCGCGCGCTGACCTTGCGTTAAAAACGCATTGCGCGCCAGCAGATAAACGTACGGGTAAAATGCGCCGGTCATGATCATGATGGTGCCCGGCAGTGAGCGCACATTCGGCAACCAATCAGCCAGCCCGAGGGTGTAAGCCAACTCACGCAATGCCCCACCAAAATCGAACAGGCCGGTTTGCACGAACGCCAACACATAGGCCGGCATCGCCAGCGGCAGCATCAAACCCCAGGCAAAAAAACGCACACCGGGAAAGCGAAACATCGCCGTCAACCAGGCAAGGCCAACGCCGAGCACGGCGGTTAACGCCGCAACACCAACGGTCAGCAGCAAGGTGTTCAAGCTGATTTGCGGTAATACATAGCGGCGCAAGTGCGCCCAGATTTGCGCATCGGTATCGAGGAATGAAGAAAGCAACACCAACAGCGGCAAGGCAGTAAGCGCGGCAAAAAAATAAACGCTGGTGTGCGCGAACGGCGCCTGCTCTATGCCGCCACTGATAGTGCGAGTACTGATTAGCGATGTGGTTTTGAACATCAACAGGGCGTACACAAAGCGGCGAGCAATGGCGGCAGTGTACCGGCTGAATGCGTTGATGCAAATTGACGTTGAACGTAGAGCGCAAACCGTAAGCAACTTGACGCCGAAACGTTGGCATGACATCGAAGAGAAATCAGCGTTGACTCGGCAGTCGGTTATAGCTCGTGGTGACGGTTACGACCGACTGCCGGCGTTGTGGATTATTTATAACCAGCTCGATCCATCAACATCGTTGCCTGTACCTGCAATTCGCCAGCTTTGGCGACGTTAATCAGATTGGCTTTGTATGGCCCCCAGGCCGTGACAAACTCCGCCGCTTTCACGTTCGGGTTGACCGGGTATTCCATGTTGGCGTCAGCAAACAGGTTCTGCGCTTGCTCCGATGACAACCATTCCAGAAACGCGATGGCCGCTTGCCGATGTTTGGCGTGCTTCGTTACGCCCGCACCGGAGATATTGACATGTACACCGCTTGATGCCTGATTTGGCCAGAAAAGGTTCAACTTCAGTTGTGGTTGCTTTTCCATCAGCCTGCCGAAGTAATAGGTATTGGCGATACCCACCGCGCAGGGCGAGCGCGGTTCGGCGATTGCTTCCAGCAGTTTGGTGTCATCCGGAAATGGCGGTAGCGCCAAATTACTGACCCAGCCTTTGACGACTTTCTCGGTTTTCTCTTCGCCGTGTTCGGCAATCATCATCGCTACCAGTGATTGGTTGTACACCTTCTTGCTGGTGCGCAAACACAGTTTGCCGGCGATGCTCCTGTCAGCCAGTTGTTCGTAGCTGCTGAGTGCTGAGGCCTGAATTTTATCCGGATTGAAAAACATGGCCCGTGCGCGCACTGAAAATCCAAACCATTGATTGCCCGGGTCGCGCAAATGAGTCGGAATATTCTTGCTCAGTGTTTCTGATTGCACCGGCTGCAGCACGCCGACTTGCGCCGCCTGCCAAAGATTGCCGGCATCGACGGTCAGCAATACATCGGCTGGTGTGTTGGCACCTTCGGCCTGCAAGCGCGCCAGCAACGGCCCTTCTTTATCGGTGATGAACTGAATCTCGACACCGGTCTTTTTCTGATAGGCATCGAACAATGGCTTGATCAATTGTTCGTTGCGAGCCGAATAGATCACCAAATCGGCGGCGCTGCTGGCGACTGACGCCAACCCGGTGATCAGCACCAAACTCAACCGCTTCCACTGATTATTGCTCATCGCTCAATACTCCTGCTCTCGAAAACCGCGGCGGCATTATTCCCGCGCGGAGGGTGCCAGACAAAAGAAGTTTTTACGACAACACCAGCATCCGGTTCATGCTCTTGGCACCGCCTCAACGATTTACTTGTCGGTGATTGCCGTGGCGCCGTTTCCACCACATCCAGATACCAGAGAAACTCAGAAACAGTAGTCCCATCGCGGCCAGGTTGGACAACCATTCACCGACGACACCGAACATTCGGCCGGAATGCAAATCTTGCAGCACCCGCTCCCAGTGCAGTTGTCGTGCCCGCCAGTCTTGTCCAATCGCCTCCTGCAACAGTACCGGCATCGTCGCGCTGGCAATCATGGGAGCCGGCATTGCGGACTGCTCCATCGGATGCCAGGTCAATAAATCTTCGCTACGGAAATAGCCTTCAGCCGTTTGCAGCACAAGACGCTCTGCAGAAAAGCTCGCCGCAATAACCGGCGACGGCAGATCGGCATCGGAAATTATTTCGATCAATTCGCCATCTGCGGTCAGCAACACCAATTGCTTGCGCCCAACGGCGACAATCATGTCATTGAATGCCGTCGCCAGCAGTAATTCATCCGCCGGCGCGGCTATCGCTTGATGATCAAAATACCACTGTTGCTCGAGGTCACTCAGCCAGTGTCCGGAAACCGGAAATGTCTGCAGTTTTGCCTCGGGAATGCCATACCAGTCGAGCAACAGCTGGCTATGCACAGGTTGTTTATCGAGCCCCAGGCGACCGGCATATTGCAGCAGCACACCGGTTAACAATAACCAGCAAACCAGAGGTACAAATACCAAGCCAAGCCGCCAATGCCAGCGGGCAAACCATGGCCGCGACCATTTTTTATTGCCATGGTTTTTCTGAGCAGTGTGACGATGTTTGGGAAACTTCGACATGGCGTTCAGGGCAGTTGCTGGTGCATGTACAAAGCCATCCTGGCAATGTTCTGCATGGCGCGCACCGACAGGGTAGCGCCGGTAATGCCATCAATCGGCTTGGAAAGTTTTTGTTCACCGGTCAAGCGGGCGCCATCGAATTGACCGGTGAAAGCATCCGAACGTACTTCCCAGCCGCGACTTTCCCGGTAAATCAGCACGGCAATGCGTTCAATCTGTTGGTCGTTGATCACGACACCAAAGGTAATCGGATGTTCTTTGCCGATTTCGTCCAGAATCCAGGCACTGCGTTTTCCCTCACGCCAATACCGGGTGCGGGCGCCATGCGGTGCATGGCCAAGAATGTCGGTGATGGCCCTGCGTTGTTCTTTGTCGAACCAGAACAACTCTGGCGCGGGCACTTTGCCAGCGAACGTTTGCTGCAAAAACTCGTCAGGGGCGAGATAGGTACTTTCGGCCCGTAACGAGAACGATGCCAACAACAGGCAAACAAACAGCCATCTGGTCATCGCATCGCTCCGCATTTCAGATCGCGGTAAAACACAAAAACCGGAGCAGATTGAGCTGCCCCGGTTGTCTCGCATCGAAGACGTTTAGAAGTAGTAACCGACGCCAAGGTTGAAGCCCTTGTCATCGAGTGCACCACTCAGTTTTTCGTAATCGGCTTTCAACACCACGTTTGGATGCACCCAGGTATTGATGCCGAACTGCGCGGACTTTTTCTCGGTTTCGACAGCAAGGCCGCCGTTATCCCAAACGCTGTAACGCGCAAACACGCCGAACATCTCGTTAATGCGGAAACCAGGCTCGATGAACCAGCCGTCCTGCTTGTCGACATTGGCCGCTTCCGCCGTGGCGCTGTCGATATCCCACATCGCATAAAGCGCGCGCAGATCAAATTGGCCGATTTGCCAGGCGGCGTGCACTTCAAACAGCGTCGCCGAGGCTTCTTCGGAAGCGCTGGCCGTGGTGCCTTCACCCTGCAGCAAATCGCTTTGGTATTGCAGCGTTGTCGCCAGTTCCAGGCCAGGGATGGCGGTGTATTTCAAACGGCCGGTATAGGCCAGCGCATCGCCTTTGGCTTTCGACACTTTCTGGCGACCACTGCGAATATTAAAGCTCTGGCCCGTGTACAAACCGCTGGTCAAATCAAACTCACCGGTCAAACCGTCAGCAAAACGGTACGTGGCGCCAACACCGCCTTCCCACCAAGTGGTCGGGACGATGTCGCTTTCAATGCGGTTACGCTCGGTACCATAAAATGTTGGCGGTTCATGAGTTTCGTTCAGCATGCCAACGGGCAACAGAAACAAGCCCGCTTTCCAGGCAAAGGCGTCGCTGACACGGTATTCGATGAAGGCTTGCTCCAACTCGACTTCGCCTTTCTTGCCTTCACCGGCCAGCGCGTGCTCCAGCTCCAATTCGGAGAAGAAGCGCACTTTGTCGTTGAATTCGTGGCCGAAGAACAGCACAAAGCGGTGAAAATCAAAGGCTTTGTCATCCGTGCTCGACGCACCATCCGGCGCTTTCTTGTCGTAATTGCCGTAATGCAATTCGCCGTAACCGCCAAACGTCGATTTCGACGCCGTGCCCACGTTACTGGCATTTTCCGTGGCTTCCACCGCAGCTTCGACCTGCTTTTTCAGCTGATCAATCTGCTTTTGCTGTTGGTCCAGTTTTTTCTGCAGGGATTCCACCTGGGCGTTGTCGGCGGCCAACGAGGTACCGGCCAATCCCAAGCTGACGGCCAGTGCAACGGCCGACTTCCACAAAGTGTTCGTCATGTTGAGTGCATCCTTTTTAATTGAGAATGTGAAGGAACGGTGCGCATTGTACGGGAATTGGTCACTAATAAGAACACTTCTCATTTTTGTTACTTGATAAAAATCAATCTTATTAGCAACAAAGTTCGAACTCAGTTGCTCCCCTTAACAGCCAGCCCCGCAGCACCTGATAAGTCGGCAAACCACCGTGCTTCGGTCATTGGGCTTTTCCGCTATTGATAATGATTATCAACAACACTATCATTCTCTTGCCAATTACTTTCCCGTAACAAAGGATCCATGCCGTGAACCTGCCCTTTTCCCGACTGTTCCGTCGGTCTTTGCTTGCCGTCGCCCTTACCCCTTGTTTTGCCACGTTCGCCGATGAACTACCCGATGACGACGCCGCCAAAAGCAAGGTCGAAACCATCGAAGTGCATGGCGAAAAACTGCCGGACAGCTACCTGACCCGCGACAGCGACACCGCCACCAAGCTGAATCTCTCGGTGCTGGAAACGCCGCAATCGATTTCCATCATCAACCGCAGCCAACTCGATGATTTCAACCTGAACAACATCAATGAAGCATTGGAACTGGCGACCGGCGTGCAGGTCGAGCAGGTGGAAACCGACCGCACCTATTACACCGCCCGTGGTTTCGACATCACCAATTTTCAGGTGGACGGCGTTGGTCTGCCGCTGACCTATGGCAATGCCGAAGGCGATTTTGATACCGCCATTTACCAGCGCATTGAGGTGCTGCGTGGCGCCAACGGCCTGATGGCCGGTGCCGGCAATCCGGCCGCAACGATCAACCTGGTGCGCAAGCGCCCGACCAGTGAATTCCAGGCCAGTGCCGGCTTGAGCTACGGCTCCTGGAGCACCGCCCGCCTCGACGCTGATGTCTCCGGTTCGCTGACTGAAAATGTGCGCGGCCGGGTCGTCGTCGCTGCTCAGCAAGGCGATTCCTACCTTGAGGATTACGCGCTCGACAAAAACATTATCTACGCCGTCGTCGATGCCTTCGTGACGCCGCAATCAGTGCTGACCTTTGGCGTCAGCCAGCAGCAAAGCAATGCCGACAGTCCGCTCTGGGGCGCGCTGCCGCTCTACTACACCGATGGCAGCGCCACCGATTACGATGTCTCGAAAAGCACCTCGGCCGACTGGGCTTACTGGGATTCGAAAGAAACCAATCTGTTCGCCGAATACGAATACCAGTTCAGCAATGGCTGGCTGGCGAAAGCGGTTTACAGCCAGAGCGACATCGATGGCGACAGCGAACTGTTTTATATGTTTGGCACACCGGATCGCAGCACCGAGGCAGGGCTGACCGGTTATGCCAGTGCCTATGTCCTGAATGACAAGAAAGATATTTTTGATCTGTTCGCCTCCGGCAGTTTCACGCTCGGTGGTCGCGAACACGATATGGTGTTGGGTTTCAGCTGGTCGGAAACCGAAATCGAAGATCAGTCCTGGTATGACTACACCAACGGCTTCCCGCCGATCCCGAATTTCGCGGCCTGGAATGGCGACTATCCGCGTCCGAATTTTGTCGATATCGGCGATGGCAGTCAGTGGACCGAAGAACAAACTGCCGTTTATTTTGCCTCGCGTTTCTCGCTGACCGATGCTTTGTCGCTGATTGCCGGAGTCCGGGTATTGGACTGGCAAAGTGAGGGCGTCAGCTACAGCACACCGCAGAACGCCGAAGCCAATGGCAAAACCCTGCCATACGGTGGCCTCGTTTACGGCCTGACCGATCAGGTTTCCTTGTATGCAAGCTACACCGAAACCTTTATGCCGCAGGGCGAACTCGGTGCTGATCTGACCCGACTGGCGCCGGCCGAAGGCAGCAGCGCGGAAATCGGTTTCAAATCCTCGTTCTTTGACGATGCACTGATCGCGAGCTTTGCCTACTTCGACGCCGAGCATACCAATATCGCCGAATACGCGTATTTCGATACCGTCGCCCTGCAAAATATTTACGCTGGCACCGATTACTACAGCAACGGTTACGAATTCGAAGTCGCTGGCCGATTGGCCGACGGCTGGCAACTGGTCTTCGGCTTCACCGATCTCGATATCGAAGATCGCGATGGCAACGCCGACCGCACCTTTGTTCCAAGACAAGTCCTGCGTTTGGCCACCAGCTACCGTCCACCCAGCTTCGATGCCCTGCAATTCGGCATGCGTCTCGACTGGCAGGATGATATTCACCGTGATGCCGGCAGTACCGCCATTCGCCAGGACAGTTACGCGCTGATTGATCTGTTCGCCAACTACCACGTCAACGAACAAATCAACGTCTCGGTGCATGTCAACAACGCGACCGATGAGAAATACATCCAGAGTCTGTACTGGGAACAAGGCTATTACGGCGCACCGCGCAACTATACGCTGACGCTGAACTGGCGTTATTGATCATCACCCATGAAAACAAAAAGCGGCCAGTGGCCGCTTTTTGTTTTTCAGGTTGAAAAAAGAAGGACATACGGAAATCCCCTCCGCATGTCCATTTTTAAATCAGTAACGCAGCGTATACAGCAACGCCACAGAACGGCCGTTGGCCGGAATGCCGACAAAATCGCCATAAATATTCTGCGCCCACTGGCTGTACACCGTTTGGTATTGCTCGTTCAGCAGGTTGCGGATATTGATCGTCAGCGCGCCGGCCGGCAATTCGATTTCAGTCAGCCAGTCGTAAACGGTGTAGCCATCGATTGCGGCCTCACGCGGGTTGTCCCGATTGGCCGCATCGTAATCACCGACATGCAGCGCCTGGATTCGGGTTTGCCAGTAACCGCTTTGCTGGTAGCCAAGATAAACGGTGGCTTTCATCGGCGACACCTCGAATGCCGACAGTGACAGCCAGTCGCCGCTGCTTTCATCGCGGGTTTCACCGCGCGTGTAAGCGGCACTGCCACCGAGCGACCAGTTCTGATCGAGGTAGGCATCAAAACCGGACTCGATGCCTTCGATGCGCTTTTCCTGATCAAGAATATCGACCGAATAATCGGCATTGAATACCGGCGTTTTCGATGAGCGATTCTGGAATGCCGTGACATGAAGGCGACTGTCATCGCCGCGCCAGCGCCAGCCGATTTCCGTGCTTTCAACTTTCACTGCTTCCAGTTCCGACTCGGCAACAACGGTGCCGCCACGAACACCGGGAATGAACAGCGTCAGACTGTTCGGCGCAATGGCGTTGCGCAGCAGACGGGCGGTATCCGGCAGCTCGAAACCTTCGGAATAATTGACGAACCATTGCTGGCTGGCATCAATGGCGTAAACCGCGCCGAGGTTGTAAAGATTCTCGCGGTAATCGAGCTCGGCACCCGGCAACGGCGTGATGCGCGGAATGACGCCAAGTCCATGCGCGAAGGTTTCCAGCACCGGCACTGAATCGGAAACCTCGACCTCAACCTGTTCATGACGAATACCGGTACGCAAGGCTAGCGCTTCGGTCATCTGCCAATGGTTCTGCATGAACAGCCCGAGTTTATCGGTGCGCACATCGGGGCCGTAATCGTATTCGCCGCCAATCGGAAGGTACTGCAAACCACCGCTGATCAGAAACGCCATCGGGTCATAACCGCGTGCTCGCTGGCGACCTTCATCGCGGTCGTAATCAATGCCGTAAACCAGGCGCCAATGCTGTATCGGCTCACCATCGAGCGCCAGTTTGACGCCGGCAACATCGGCATAGGAAGTCGATTGATTGACGACAATGCTGCTGGCATTGCCGGGAATCAATTGCTGCGGAAACGGAAAGAAACGAAACTCGCGTTCGCGTGCATAAGCCAGTGCATGCAGGCGCTGGCCGGCGACATCGTCATGGCGATATTGCACGCTCATTGCCTGCCGTTCGGTATAAGGCTGATCGTCAAGCTGCAGACCGGCCACCGCTTCGACCGGCACCGATTCGCGGCGCAACAACACCGGTACACCGGGGCCGCCGTAATTCGGGCCGTATTCGCTGTCCTGCTCGTTCTGATAACGGCTGAAATGGAATTCCATGCGTTGCAAATCATTCGGCTCGAAACCGACTTTCAGCAACATGTCGCTGGTCTCGGTATCCGACAGCGAGGTCTGCGCCGGCTCTGGAGCAATCTGCCGGCCTTCGGCATCGAACGCGCTCTGGCGGCTTTCAAAACCAAAACCGAAATAAAAATCGAACGCGCCTTCACGGCCGGTAGCGCCGTGGGCAAAACCCAAATCACCGCCATCGCCACTCGATTCGGTATTGATCGAACCACCGCTGCGGACATCAAACGCCAACGATTCGCCGCGATTGCGCCGGGTGATGATATTGATGATGCCGCCGGTACCACCGGAACCGTAAACGGCGCTGGCGCCGGAAATCACTTCGATGCGCTCGACATGCGACAAAGACAGATTATCGTAATGCCGGGAGACATCGCGATTATCGTTCTGCGGTACGCCGTCGATCAGCACCAGTACATTGCGACCTCGCATCGTTTGCGAAGCGCTGGTGCGCGTTTCGGTGCTGACACCGAGCGAAGGAATCAGCATCGCCAGCACATCGCCCAGCCCCTGCCCCGGCTGCGCCTGTTCCAGCAATTGCTCGCGGCCAAGCACCTGCACCGTGCCGGGAATTTCGGCGAGGTGTTCGGCACGTCGGCTGGCCGTGACGACGATATGTTCAACTTCCTCTTCATCCTGCGCCGGTGTTTCCGGTTCGGCCAATGTCTGCTGGCTGAACGTCATGGCAATGGCGCTGGCCAGCAATGTCAACGAGTGTCGTGGTTTCCCAATCATGGTATTTCCTTTTGTTGCGTTTTTGGTTTGGTAAAAAATGCGGGCAAACTGATGAGGGATAGAAATGAGGGCGATGGCGTTGTCGCCAGCACCCGGCGCATGCGCCAGTAAATACCGGCACTGAACAGCGCCAGCAACAGCAGACCGATATCAACGGCCAGCACGATTGGATCGGCAACGCCCTGGCTGAGACTCAACGCTGCGCTGGCAGCGAGTAAAATCGCCAGCATGCCGGCCGCGCGTTGCAGCGCCTGACGATGGCTGCGTGTCCACATCAACGCCAGTATCGCGAACGACAGCGACAACCAGAACAGCGGCCCCGGCGCGCTGACCGCGCGAGCCCAAAGCTGTGCCAACTGGGCATCGAGCAGCAATACCGCCGAGGCCGATGGCATCGCCAGACAAAGCCAGTAAGAGCAACGCAGCCAATGCCAGGAAAATTCTCCTGATCGGCGTTTATCAAGTGCCAACAACACCCCGAACAACATCAGCGCCAATAAACCAAAGGTCAGCAGTGCGTAAAAAATTTTCACGATCGGCTGATAAAAACGCACCAGGTGCAGTGTCACGGCCAGGCTGTACAGGTAACCGCCGGAACCGAGCTCGGTGAAATCGGTCTGCCGCAGATGCTCGCCGGTCACCGCATCGAAATGCATTTCCTGCATCGCGGCCCAGCGGGCAAGCCAGGTACCGCGAATATGCACCTGGCCGCCGGCATCGCCGTAACCGTGGTATTCGACCCGCTCGATTTTGCTGCCGGGCCAAATCTGTTCGAACTGCTCGAACATCGGTGCCAGTGGCGCCATTGGCGCTTTTTGTTGCTGCAACACCGGCTCTTCACCAAACAGCGCCGCCGTGGCTTTGTGCCGATCGCCATCGAACGCCACCAGTGCGATCAAACCAAGCAGCAGGCCGGCAAGCCCGAGCAGCGCGCCGGAAAACCCCATCAGCAACTGAAAGGGTGCGAGCCAGGCACCGAAAAAGCGATGACCGTCAGAAAACCATAAGCGCTTGCTTTTATCGCGTCGCCAGGTCAAATAGCTGCGACCAAATTTTCGCTGACCGAAAATGCCGACGATTAACAAATAAAACAGCGCAACGCCGAGCAAGCCGACCAGGTATCTACCCCAAGGTTTCGGCAACAACAAATCGGTGTGCCATTGCCAGAAATAATCGGCGATGCTCTGCTCCGGCGCCTGCAGGATTTTGCCGGTATGGACATCGAGAAAACGTTCGTGCAGACGCTTGTTTTCATCCTGCGCCAGGATCTGCGCGAAACGGTCTTCACCACGCGCCAGCTCCAGCCGGAACTCATTGAACAGAAAGCCTTGTTCGCGGGCACGCTGTATCAAAACATCCGGCGACAATGGCTGAAGATTCTGTTCATCAAGTTGAATAGCCGGGTGCTGCCAGATCATCAGCTCGGAACGAAACAGCGACAGCAAACCGAACCAGGAAATCGCGAACAACAGCAAACCGCAGGCAACGCCGAAGGCGATATGGCTGCTGTTGATCGTACGCAAAGATTGACTCATGACGCCCCCGTCCAGACCAGCAACAGCACCGTCATAACCACGAGCCCCGTCAGCATCAGCAAGCCCCACCACCAGCGGCGTTGCAACAGCAGCAATAGCGAAAAAGCGAGCCACAACGGAATAAGCAACACCGTTGCATTCAGCAGCACCGGTATCGACGGCGTCGCCGTGCCGGTGCCGGAAAGCATCGCGACGCTGAGCGCGGCAAACAGACCGAGCACGGTGCTGCCGATGCCGCGGCGCCAACCTATCGGCTGTCGCATGGTGCCTCCGAATCGAACGGAATGACGACGAGCAGGTTGTTCATGCCACGGCCTCGGTCACTGCCGGTGTCTGCCAATCGAGCAGACCGCCACCACTGCGAATATCGAACCTCGGCTCGCCGAGCAAATCGTTGATCACACAGGCCGAACGCCAGGCCATCAGGCTCAGTTGTTGTTCGGCGACCCCATGCGAATAGCGGCCGGCATTCAGCAGATAAATGCGGTTATGACGCGGTCCGTCCCAGCCGACCCGGAACTGCGCATCGAGACGCGGCCGCCCTTGTTCATCGCATTCCAGTCGCTCGCGCAGCGATTGCAGGCAGGCCGGAAAAGCATCGCTAAGGCCGGTGCACAAAATGATCACGTCGGCCCGGTACTGACTATGGTCGCCGTGCAGCGCATCGTGTACCGTCAAGACAAAATCCTGATCACGGCTCAGTGCCATCAGCTCACGATTTGGCAGCAATTGCAGCAAATCGGCGCTGCCATCGAGATAACGCTGGCGGTACAGGCGCTGATACAACTGCGTCAGCGTCTGCGGCGACACGCCATCGGAAGCCAGCTTCTGCTCGGCGACCAGACGCTGACGCCGCTGCCATGGCAGTTGCTGGAACGCGCTGACGTATTCCGGCGTGAAAAACTCGTTGGTGAATGGTGTTTCATCCAATGGCTGCAAATTCGGCCTTCGTGTCAGCCACAGCAGTTGCTCGCAGCGCCCCCATTGTTGATCGAGCAGGTTCAGAACAATTTCAGCGCCAGTCTGACCGCCGCCAATGACCGCCACCCGCTTGCCGCGCAGATCCGGCTGGCGCCGGCCAATTTCCAGCGCATGAAAACACTCGGCGGAAATATGCGGCTGACAGCAAGCCGGCACATGCGGCCGACGGCCGGTACCAACACTGATGTTGCGCGCCTTGATTTTTTGCTCGCCGATACACAGCACAAAATGATCGCGCTCGAACACTACGTCACTGACGCCGCTGGCAAACTGCAGCGACGGCAACCGTCTGGCCACCCAGGAAAAATAATCGGCGAATTCCTGACGACTGACGGCGCGCTGTTCGGCGTTCAAAAACGCATAAAAACGTTTATGCGCGACCAGGTAAGCAAGAAAACTGTGTGGATTGGTCGGCGCCACCGGCGTCACCAGATCTTTCAGAAACGAGGTCTGCAGACTGGCGCCCGGTAACAGTAAATCCGGGTGCCAGGAAAATTCAGGTTTACTGTCGAAAAAGCGCACCGACGTATTGATGCCGTCGAGCAACGCGGCAATGGAAAGATTGAACGGCCCGATACCGATGCCGGCCAGATGCAAGGTGTCAGTCATGATGCCCTCCGAGCTCAAGTTGGTTTTGGCCTGTTTGTTCGACCATCCATAGCGGATTGTCGAGATCGCCAGCCAGCATCGGCAGCGGCCGCTCGGCGTTGTCGTGATAACCAATGCGAAAACGCACGCGATTAATGCAGACGCGCGCAATGGTTGGCGTGAACAAATCAAACATCGCGAAACGATTCGAAAGCTCAGGCTGACTGGCCTGATAACGGCGCAGAACCTCGGCCAACAGCGCATAGAACTGCCGCTCATCAAAAGCGCAGCGTTGCCACAGCAACGCTGACAGAAAACGCAGCACCGTGACGAAATGACCCGTCTGCAAATCGTGAATCAGGTAATGGGCCGGCAAGCGCGTCAGCGTCTGCTTGACTTGCTCCGGCATCGTCGAGTGTTCCGGAAAATGCTTATCAACCATGCGCAAGTCGCCATGAAAATCTTTCAGTGCGACCCGCACCGGCATTTCACCATCGAGGATCAGTGTCAGGTTCTGGGCATGGGCAACCAGGCCGATGCCGTAACGGCACATCAGGTGATAAAGCGGCACGACGACCGCATCGAACAGCGCACTGAGCCATTGTGCGGTCGACAAACCGGAGCGGCGAATCAGCACTTCGATCAATGGCCGACCATCCTTATCGGTTTGCAGCAGCGCCGCCAACAACATTGGCCGTTCGCCATCCTGCAAACCGGCCGCTGGACTTTGCCGCCAAATCGCCCCGAGCATTTCCCGGTAGCGGTACGGCGTGTTGGCAACTTGTTCCTGCTCCGGGTGCGGATAGAAAATACCGGCGACTTCCTGCAAGGCAATCGTGCCGCGCGCCTTCAGCACCGGATCGTTTGCACACAGCGTCGCCATCCAGGCCGACAACTCGGCGCCGGTTTCGATGTATTGGCCGGGAATGCCGCGATAACACGAAGTGTTCAGCACCGTGATCGGCAGCTTGATATGCAAACAGGCCGGGCGCTGCGCATTGGCCAGTGTGCGCAGCGATTGCAACGGCAAATAGGCATCGCCAAACGCGCCAAGATAACGGAGCCGACCGGCGGCGATTTCACCGGCGAATTGATGACGGATATGGTGCTGCCATTGCCAGGGATGCACCGGCATCGGCAGATAGGCCTGCCAGTCAATATCAAGCGTTTGCAAACGTACCATCAATCGCTGTTGCTCGCTGCTATCCAGGGATTGCTGCAGCAGGCGCTCGACCGACCATTCGCTTTGCATGCCAACGCGCACCGCTTCGCGTTTAACGGCGAGCCAAATCAGCGCCGCGCCGCTGGCGCTTTCGGTACCGTAACGGGCAAATTCCTCGGCCCCCCAACCGATGCGGCCTTTGTTCAACACCGCTTTCGGATGACCGTCGAGCAGGGCCTGCAAAGCTTCATCGGGTAAATCCGCGATGATTTCCGCCGGCAGATTGGCGCGCTGTTGCAACACGGCCATGTCGGCAGCCAACGTGTTGGCAAGCTCATGCAAGAACACACCGAGCGTGACGTCATTCAGCTCCAGATCGGCAGCGGCATCGATAAAAAATTGCGCGGCATTATCGGCCGACGTTGAAACCGTTTGTTGTTCCCGGCGCAGGCTGTCGACATCAATCAACAGGAAGTCCCAGATACTGCGCACCGCCGAAAAGCGATAGCGAATGCCATTGCTCAATTTCAGCAGATAACGATCAGCGCTAGATGCTTCCGGTCGCAATGCTTGCTCGTAACTGAGTTCGGCCAGCGCCTTGGCGGTCAAACGGCGATTGGCGATGCGCCACAGCGCCGCCTGTTGTTGTAACGCCGGTTCATTTTGTTCCATGTTTTTTACCCCATTCATGTGAACGCTCATGTGAACTCAGTCTCCTGAAAAAATCGTTCCCGCTCGCACGTGACCAGCGCCGCCCGTTTATGCGGAAAATCGAATTCCTTTACCTTGTGCCAACTCGTCATCGTCAGATACTTCAACAGCTTGCTGTTATCGGCACGCGGTTCGCCGACCAGGCGCATGGTTCGAGCATCATCAAGGAACAGGAAGTGACTGATGCCGTTCAGCCAGGCAACGCCATACTGACGTCCGAGAAAGCGCGACTCACCAACCAGCAAATGGGCGCCACGATCAAAAGGTGCGGCGTCATAATGCGGGCCGATGCGATCTTCGAGCGCCCAGTACAGTTCGAAATAACCGAACGGCTCGTCGTCGAAACAACCGACCACTGGTTGCAGATGGGCATCGGCCAACACGGTGTCGAGATAGCGCGCCAGTTCTTCACGAGGCTTGGCGAGCTCCCAGAATTCGGCAACGCGCGATTGCTGCATCCAGTGACAGAAACGATCGAGATCGAGCGCCGGATCAAGCTTGCGAAAACTCAACACGGTGTCGAGATTTGGCAAGTAACGCTGGTACAGCAGACCATTCGGCAATGGTCGCCGCTGCGGATGACGCAGGCCTTTGTCATTCTCGACCCAGGACAGCGGTTTGCCGCCACCGTTGTCACCGAAATACCAGAGCAGCGGCTGCTGAAAAAAATCGCTGCAATCGATCAAGCCATCGTCATCGCACCAGCCTTTCGGCACCGCGAACAATCGCCGCAGAGCTTCACTGAGTTGTAACTGGCGCGGTGTACCGGCTTGCCACCACAGCCATTCGAGACTGCGAGCCAGCAAGCGAAAGGGTAGCGTGTGTTCTGAATCAGCCAGCAATAACTGAAGCTCGCTTGTCGTTTCGCTGTTCTGCAGTCGCAGTTCGGCCAATCGTTGCGACGACGAGCGAAGCTGTGCGTGTAGGCCTTGCGTATCGACGAGCCAGTCAATGCAAACGCCATCTTCCACGGCGTGAAAGATCGGGTCCAATTCGATACGAACTGGAGATACGTTGATCGCGGATTTACTTCTGTTCATCTTGTTTGATTCCTTTCTCAATTAATGATGCTCTGGTGCTAAAACTATCGCTGCTAGGCTTCGCGAAAAACGTTCCACCCAACCTAAACCACTCTGAAAAAGTCAACACATAATGCTGGTCATACTCGCGTAGGTTGGCGCTGAGCATAACGAAGCTCAACACCACTTCATCTGTCGCCGTTGGGCTTCGCGAAAAGCGCTCAACGCCAACCTACGTATTGCGTGAATCACATTGAGACCTATGGCGATATAGCGTTAAAGCGTTCACACATCGCGTTTACAAACGGAACAACGGATTCGGCATCGTGTGATAAACCGAGAGCGGGTCGGTCGTCGTCGTTTCGTTGACGTTCTGATAGCTGCAACGAAAATTGCCTTTTGACCACAGCAGCGCCGAGTCGAGCAGGTAATCGAGACAACTGCGATCCGCAGGCGCTTGCTGACGCAAGTCATTGAGGCGATCATGCAAGAGCTGCAGTAAGAGGTTTTCGCCGATCACCCCACCGGCGGCGATGGCGCTGACGACACCAAAGCAACTGTTGACGATCAGGTAGTAACTGAACAGCCGGTTGGCCATCTCGTTGTCGATTAAGTTTTCGGTTTCCGCGCCGAGCTCTGGCAGATACGGCGACAGCAATTGATGGGCGACATGGCTGTAGCCGGTACCCTGACAATCGCGAAAATAACCGTGCACCGGCAACGCGCCATCAAAACGCAATACCAGGTTTTGCTGATGCGCACCGAACAGCAAACCAAACTCAGCCTGGGCGATAAAAAGCGGTTCGACAACGGTATCGAGAAATGCCGTGAACCAACGCCGCGCCGCTTCGGCCGGCAGACATTTCTGTTCGTCAGCAAACTGTTCAATCAGCGTGATGACTCGCGCTTTTCCCTGCAGAGGGTGGTCCTGGGTCAGCGTCGCCAGCACGCAGCAGTTGTCCGCCGCGGCAGCAACAAATGGATTGTCGCGGAACAACACCAGACTCTCGGCGACGAGTTGCCCTTTGCCATCTTTCAGACACAGATAAGCCGGCTCGCTTAAGATCGTGAACTGCGGACAGCGCTCGGCAAACTGCGCACCGACCGGTGACTGTTGCACCTGGTGCACTTGCAGGCCGCGTTGCATTTCTTTCGGCAACAAGGTGCGCAGTGAATTGGTCAGCCGCACACTCAAGGAAAACTTCAACATGAACGGCGCATGGCGGGCATAAATCGATCGCGTCGATGAAGTGGCGCGCCAGCCGCCGCCAAAGCTGCCGAGATCGACAATGTCGCCGCTGGCGAACAGCGGCTGCAAACGGGCATCGCGTTTCAGCACGTTCAACTGCCACGGATGCGCCGGCATCAGCACCATGCCCGGCGGTGGTGAAGGCCTTGCCGCACAAGCCATCGGTTCGCTATCGAATACCTGTTGCGCCAGCTCCAAAGCCGAGTGCGCATGGGCGCTGCGCGCATGCAGAAATTCTGGTGCCACGGCTAACCAGTGCAGCGCAAATTCATTGCCATATTCCGGCGCGAATCGTTCGGCGTCGCCATGACTGAATTGATCGCGGCTTTTCGGATTCGGGTGTACCGAATGACCGACCAGCAGCGCCTGTTCGGCGTCGGCAAAATTCAGCGGCGCATTGAACAGCACTGGCAAATCCTGCCAGCGGGCCCGCAGCGCAGTTTCGATATTGGCGTTACTGGCCTTGACCCGCTCGATAAACAATTCCCTTCGCGTTTTATCGAGCGCGCCAAACAAAGCCGGTTCCGAAGCCGTCAGCGTCACGGCTTCGGCAAAACCCAGTGGTCGCAACCGACCATCGGCCGCCTGCAGCCAACAAGGCAGCACAAATTGATGACGGCCACCCAGTGTCTGGTGCGACAACAGGAGCCACAACCAACCACCGCATGAAGGCAAAGATAGACGCACGGCGTTGACCACGTTATCGGAACGGATGACGGCCGGCGCTTGCCGCCATTGCCAGCCTTCGCCTTCGCATTCGCGCAGCAGCGCATTGAAATAGCAGTTGGCTGACAGCTGTTCGGCGGCGGTTTGGACCAAGCGCTGTTGCGGTGACGAAGAAGTTGGTAGTTCGAGCTCGGACAGAACCAGTTCAGATAATTCGGCGATTTTCCGAACCGATTGGTTCGGGGTCTGTTCTGAGGAGTCAGACGCTGTCAGATCAAATTCCGGCAGACGAGCGAGTTCAGAAGCATTCATCACGGGCATTCCGGCAGTGAGAAAGGCGTCAGATCGTAATGCGAATTGTTCTCGTTTACAATATAATTTTGTGACGGTCGTCTTACAGGAAGAAATTTTGTGACGAAAAACGCTGGTTTGCTGGCTCGATTGACGTTCATCACGGCCAGCCTCGGTGCCGGGCAAACGGTGCTGCTGAGCTTGGTGCCGGTGCTGCTGGAACACACAGGCCTGAACACCGCCGAACTTGGCAGCCTGATGGCGCTCGGCACCCTGAGCCTGATGCTGGCGGCACCGCTCTGGGGCTGGTTCAGCGACCGCTATGGTCGCCGTTCGGTGTTACGCACCGGTCTGCTCGGCTATTTGCTGGCGCAGACCGGCTTTGTCCTGGTGCTGTTGGCACTGGCTGATAGCTGGCTGAATCTCAATGTCGGCCTGATGCTGCTGGCGCTGATGCGGCTGGCCTATGGTCTGCTGGCGGCCGGAGTCTATCCGGCCTGCCAGGCTTGGGCCTGCGATACCAGCATTGGGGGGCAGCCGCTGAAAGCGCTGGCGACGATCAGTTCCGGCAGCCATCTGGGTCGCAGCCTGGGGCCACTACTGGTATTGCCATTGCTGCCATTGGCGGTACTGGCGCCGCTGCTGTGGCTACTGCTATTGCCGCTACTGTCATTGCTGCTGATTTGGCGAGCGCCGGAACCGGCAATCGTGACCCCGACGCCCTCACCTGCCGCTGACGCCTCATCGGTCCCGTTACGGCCATTGTTGCTGGCGTTTTCTCTGACCGCCGCCATCGGCCAATTGCAGTTTCTGCTCGGCCCGTTGCTCGGCGAGCGTTTTGCGCTGTCGGCCGAACAGGCATCAGCGGCCAGCGCCAGCCTGCTGGTGCTGGTCAGCATCGTGACGATACTGACCCAGGTTTTCATCGTCCGGCGCCTTTCCGAACTGAACCTCGCATTGCGCTTTGGCGCCTTGCTGTTCGCTGCCGGCATGGTCTGGCTGGCCTGGTCAGCACAGGCCATCAGCTTCGGCCTGGCGCTGGTCGCATTGGCCATCGGCGCCGCACTGCTGGTGCCGGCCTACAGCAGTCAGGTCGACGCCGGTGCTGAGACGAGCCAGCGCGGCAAGCGTTTCGGTCAGCTGTCGCTGGCGCATACCGCTGGCTATACGCTCGGCTTCGCCGTCGCTGGCTGGTGGTATCAGCGATGGCCGGAAGCACCGCTGGCGGCGGCGATTGCCGCGGCATTTTTGGCGCTGCTGCTGGCGGCATTCAGGCCGGCGAAAAACGCGTCGCACTCCACCATCAACCGGGAACAAGCCGATAACTGAAAAATAAAAAAGGCTGCCATTCGGCAGCCTTCCTGATGCGAACAACGATTACAGTTGTTCGGCTTCTTCGGCCAGATATTTGGCGACGCCTTCCGGCGATGCCGACATACCTTTTTTGCCTTTTTGCCAACCAGCCGGGCAAACTTCGCCGTGCTTCTCGGTGAACTGCAGCGCATCAACCATGCGCAGCATTTCGTCGATATTGCGGCCCAGCGGCAGATCGTTGACGACCTGATGACGGACGACGCCTTCACGGTCAATCAGAAATGAGCCGCGCAGCGCGACGCCAGCGTCCGGATGCTCGACATCGAAAGCACGGCAAACGTCGTGCTTGACGTCAGCAACCAGTGTGTAACCGACCTGGCCGATGCCACCCTTGTCGACCGGCGTGTTGCGCCAGGCGTTGTGCGTGAACTGGCTGTCAATCGAGACGCCGATGACCTCAACACCGCGCGACGTGAATTCTTCCAGGCGGTGATCAAAGGCAATCAGCTCGGACGGGCAAACAAACGTGAAATCCAGCGGATAAAAGAACACCACTGTGTATTTGCCTTTGGTCGCTGCTTTGAAATTGAAGTTATCGACGATTTCGCCTTTGCCGGTGACGGCTGCGGTCGTGAAATCTGGAGCCGGACGGCCTACGAGTACACCCATGATGATCTCCTTTTGCAGATGGAAAAACTGAAACAGGATATCGTGCTGGTGCTGAAAACCAGTCCGGGAAGAACCAGTCGAAGCCACCACACGACATCAGGAAGGCCAACATTATAGGCGCCTCTGGTACCACTTATCCAAGTAAACAACTCAACTTTTCGGCATGTCAGGTAGCGGGCCTTGATATCGCTCAAATCTCGTACTGGCGCACCGCTGAATCTTATTGACAATCATTCTTATTTACATATACTTTCTCTTGTCATCTACCAACTGAGTCGCTGCCCCTATGTATGTTTGTCTGTGCAAAGGTGTCACCTGCCGCCAAATCAAAGAAGTGGTCGGCAAGAGCGTCTATTCCATGAAAGATCTGGCTCAGCAGTTGGGCGTTGCCACCCAGTGTGGCCGCTGCGGCCAAGACGCGCGCGACCTGCTGAAGTCCACGCTGACGCTGAATACGCCATATAAAGCAGCCTGAGCCAGAATCCGAAACAATACGGATTCTCATTTAGATTCAATCACTTAGCGCCTTTTTTCCTTGTCCGGTCGCAGCGCCGGTACTAAACTTGCGTGCATGATCCCCATCAAAAGGAGCCTGCACGATGAAAGGCGACAAGAAAGTCCTCGAATACCTGAACAAAGCCCTTGCCAACGAACTGATTGCCATCAACCAGTACTTCCTGCATGCCCGAATGTACAAGGATTGGGGCTTCAAGGAACTCGGCGAACACGAATACCACGAATCGATCGACGAGATGAAACACGCCGACAAACTGATCGAGCGTATCCTGTTCCTCGAAGGCGTGCCGAACCTGCAGGATCTCGGCAAGCTGTTGATTGGCGAAGACGTCAAAGAAATGCTCGAATGTGATCTGAAACTGGAAATGAAAGCCATTCCTCTGTTGAAAGAAGCCATTCTCCACTGCGAAAAAGTGCATGATTTCGTCAGCCGCGACGTGCTGAAAGACATCCTGCACAGCGAAGAAGAGCATGTCGATTGGCTGGAAACCCAACTGAACCTGATCGACAAAATGGGCCTGCAGAACTACCTGCAATCAGCCAGTGGTGAAATCGGTAGCTAAGCCACGGTGCTCCCTCCTCACCGAGGAGGGAGTTGGAGGGAGGTGAAACCTGGTAGCGCAACGCCTTTCATTAAACGTTTATCTACTCCCCCCTAATCCCCTTCTTTGAAAGGAGAGGGAATTAACAACTACTTGAAGCAAGAATTGCTTTAATGCAAAAATCGCCCGCGATGTTGTGCTTCTGGCAGCGCGCCACTTTCGGTGCGACCAAACCAGCGATAGCGCCGTCTGGCAACAAACAAATAAATCGGGTCGCGAATCACAGACGGTATCACCCGGCCCAATAGCGCCACTTTCTTCCAGCCACCGAGCAGTGTCAGCACCCGGATAATGGCATCGGTATGAGTTCGAATGCGCTGGCCTTCTTTGAATAACATTGACTGCGGATCGAGCGCATCAATACCGGCTTTTTCCAGCAAATTTTTTCCGGTTTCCGAATTCACCGCAGCAAAATGAAATTGCTTATCGTGATCGTGGCGCAGAATAAAACGCACCCAGGCATTGCAGAGCACGCAATGGGCGTCGAAGACAACGATGTTTTCAACATTCATTGCAAATATCCCCGGTAATGCACCAAACGGCCAATGCCTTTGATCGCCGCCGATACATCAAAATGAAACACACCATCTTGCTGATATTCTCGCGCCGAAATACGCGGAAATAGCCATGCAGGTACCGGTACACCCGCAACGTGCATCGCCAGTAAGCGGAGTTGCAAACCGGAAGCATCGGCATCAATGGCAAAATAAAAACGGACAAAGCGCAAACGTTCAACCAACATTGTCTGTTGTTGCCACTGCCAGGAAGTCATCGGTTTACCGGCAAAAAGTCGATCCCAGGTCTCGACGCCGTTTCGCACAGAAAAATGCACACTAACCGGCAAATTTTCACCTGCACGCGGCAAACCGGCCAAGCGCGCAAAAATCGCCGCAATGCGATTTTCCGCGCCCTCTATCTGACAAACGCCTTGCACCAGACGTTCACCCTCTATCAGGCTGTGCATCTGCTGGACAGCCAACGGCAGCTGATGAAATTGCTCACCTAAAACGCGTTGATACAAGGACTGCTTCATCGCTGATACTCATAACAATCAAAACGAATATTCAAATCGGCGACTTCCTCGTAAAACTCCGCCAGCGTAAAACGGCCTAGGCAAGCGCCGGCGCCAGATTCCATTTGATTTTCGGTAAGTAGCTTTCTGCACAGAACTACCGCCGGTATGGCAGGAATATTCGGGCCATCGCCGCCAGCGGCGACGAGTTCCCAACACCATATTATGGGCTTGCCATCGTTATCCGAACCGCTCAGTGTCACTTGCATACCGCCGACATCGGAGCCAAAGCGCTGAAACCAGCGACTGATTCGTGTCAGAACTGGAGCGTAAACTTGCCAGTTTTTCACTACACGAAAGCGCGTCAGCCACGACATCAACCACAGCCCCCAATGCAGCAACGGCAGCTCCAAACCAGCGCGAAAAACCACGGTTTGCATGCCGGGATAACGTGACGGAAACAGCGATAGATCAGGGATATCGCAGTATGAAACCCAGCGCGAGGTCATGCCGGAACGCCAGCGTTTTTTCACCGCCCCCTGCCAGCCAAACACCGACCGCCAGCGGCCCTCTCGCCATTGCGAAAAGGCTTGGCCGACATAGCTCAGAATCGCCGCAACAGTCGCTTCACCGCGGTCGGTTTGATTGCCGGGCGCGATGCAATAGTCGACTTCAGCAAGTGCGGAAAACTTTGGTGTGAGCGTATCCAGCACCACCGATGACAAGGCTGGAACGGTACTGACGCCGGTCAACAGACAAACCTTGGCCTGTTTTGCCTGCGCATCAAGCACAGAAAAACCATCGACATAATCGCGCGCATCGGCCAAGTCCAGATAATGCACCTGATGCTGAATGCACAAACGCGGGTAATCGTATTGCGCAGCTTGAAATGGGCCGACGGTATTGATGCAAACCTTCGGCGCGTACTGAAGCAGTAATTGCTGAAACGAAACCGGATTCAGCGCTACTGCGTGTGGCAGTAACGTCGCTTTTGCCGCACTCGCGATGGTTTCAATCCAGGCACGGGCTTTACTCTCGTCGCGACCGACTACGACAATCGTCAGCGCGGCATCATGTGCCAAGCGTTCGACAATATGGCGGCCAAACTGGCCATATCCGCCCAGTACCACAACGGTTTGCATCAACGCCTCCATTCAGCCATAAAAAAAGCCGCAAACGCGGCTTTTTTCCCTTCACAGCACTTACTGTGCGGTCTCACCACCAGCCGACTCCAGCAATGGCTTCAGTTCGCCTTTGGCAAACATTTCGGTGACGATATCGCAGCCGCCAATCAATTCGCCTTTGACCCACAGTTGCGGAAACGTTGGCCAATTGGCGTATTTTGGCAACTCGGCGCGGATATCCGGGTTGGCAATGACATCAACGAACGCGAAGGGCACGCCGCATTGCAGAACCGCCTCGGCAGTGCGCGCGGAAAAGCCGCACATTGGCAGCTTCGGAGAACCTTTCATGTACAGCACGATCGAGTTGTCAGCGATCTGCTTTTTGATTTTTTCTACGGTATCCACGGTAAAAACCTCGTCTTGGATAAGGGATTGGTGTCGATCTTACTCGTATATACGCTGTGAAACCAAGGTCAAGCCGAATCGTTCTAACCGCCGCTCTGCAGTTGGTACGGCTTTGCGCTATCATATTGCCCTTGCATTTTTTATTTTCCCTTACGAAATCAAGGGATTATCTTTCAACAATGACGAGGAACAAGATTATGGCTTTCGAACTTCCTGCTCTGCCCTATCCCCGCAATGCGCTTGCTCCGCATATCTCCGAAGAAACCTTGAACTTCCATTACGGCAAACACCACCAGGCCTATGTCGATAATTTGAACAAACTGGTTCCTGGTACCGATTTTGAAGGCAAATCGCTGGAAGACATCATGAAAAAGGCCAGCGGTGGCGTGTACAACAATGCCGCCCAGGTGTGGAACCACACGTTCTATTGGAATTCGCTGTCACCAAACGGTGGTGGTGAGCCAAAAGGCGCGCTCGCCGATGCCATCAACAAAGCCTTCGGTTCGTTTGCCGCGTTCAAGGAAAAATTCAGCGCTTCCGCCGTCGGCAACTTCGGTTCCGGCTGGACCTGGCTGGTGAAAAAGTCTGACGGCAGTGTTGACATCGTCAACACCGGCGCCGCCGGCAACCCGTTGCTCGACGGTCACAAACCGCTGCTGACCTGCGATGTCTGGGAACACGCCTACTACATCGATTACCGCAATGCCCGCCCGAAATACGTCGAGGCATTCTGGAATCTGGTCAACTGGGATTTCGCTTCGAAAAACTTCGGTTAATCGCCAAGTTTTCACCCGAAACGGCCACCAACGTGTGGCCGTTTTTTATTTCGCGCAAAAATCGTGAACACCGATTTGGCTACACTGAGTACATGTTGCTTTTGTCCGATAAATCATGAGCATCACCGCGCTGTTCGCCCGCCTGCATGACGACATCAATTTCGACCGGCTGAAAATGCCGGCACTGCCCGATGTCGCCTTGCGCGTGCAACAGGTCATGCAATCACCCGATTGCGATTTGGCGAGCCTGGCTCGACTGATCCAACTCGACCCCGGCTTGAGCGCCTACCTGCTGCAAATCGTCAACAGCCCGCTCTATCGCGGCGCCCGCAAGGTCGACCAACTGGCGACAGCATTGGCCCGGATGGGCCTGTCCGCTACCCGCAACTACGTTTACAGCTACGCGATGATGGCGCTGTACGAACCGCAATCACCGGTGCTGAAACCGCTGCTGAAAAAGCAGTGGCAGTTCTCGACCCGGTTGGCGGCGCTATCGAGTGTGTTGGCTCCGCACTTCCCGCCGCTGAATACCGATCAAGCAACCTTGGCCGGCTTGATGCAGGACATCGGCATGCTGCCGCTGTTGGCGAAAATCGTTGAATACCCACAACTATTGACGCAAAAAGATCTGCTGTTGGAAACTCTGGAACGTTTCGCCGGCCAAGTTGGCGCCAGTCTGCTGGAACGCTGGAATTTTGATGAATCGCTGGTCGAAACCGCCCGTGCCCGCGGCGACTGGCAGCGCGATCATCACGGCCCGGCCGACTACGCCGACATTGTCACCATTGCCCGCTTCCACGCTCTGCTCGGCACACCCCAAGCGCAACGATTACCGGGCTTGGCGCAGATACCGGCGTTCAAGAAATTGCCGGCCTCACTGAAAAGCCCGTCGTTCTCAATGGAGCTGTTAACCGAGGCGAAAGCGCAGGTGCAGGAAATTCAGCGCGGACTCGCTGGTTCAAGTTGAAAACCAGCATTCATGAGTCTAGGCTTTTCAAATATGGCCAGGCGAAGGAAGGCAATGGATGTGGAAATTCTGCTGGTAGAAGACGATCCGAACGATCTGGATCTGACCTTGCGAGCTTTGCGCAGGAAAAACGTTGCCCAGCGTATCGAAATCGCCCGCGACGGCGTCGAGGCCCTGGACTTTATTTTCTGCCAGGGCGAACACCAGCAACGCTCGATCGAGCAGCAACCGAAACTGATCATGCTCGACCTGAAACTGCCTCGGGTTGATGGCATCCAGGTACTGAAGAAAATCAAGGAAGATAGCCGTACTCAATCCATTCCGGTGGTCGTGCTGACCTCCTCTGCCGAGGAGCGGGATATTCGCAGCACCTATGAACTCGGCGTCAACAGCTTCGTAACCAAACCGGTCGATTTCCAAGCCTTCACCGACACCATCTCGCAATTGGCCGGTTATTGGCTGCAGGTCAATCAGGCGCCTCGGGCTTCGTGGATTGCCAGTTAAACTTCTCACGCGAAATTTTTTCTTTAAAAAATGCCCGGATAAATCCAGACCTACAAAAGCCACCTAACCTGCGGCAATCTCTCGTTGTAGGTGTGAATTTATTCGCACACATTTCTCGTTGGAACGATGTCCGAATGAACTCGGATCTACATAACAGGCTGGATTTGCGCCTTAACCGGTATTGGCTTGTTGCTGAAAACGCTGGATAAACGGCTCGATATCGGCGGCGGGCAATGGTCGACTGTAATAATAGCCCTGCAGCATGTCGCACTGGCTGGCCATCAGGAATTGCTCCTGCGATTGCTCCTCGACGCCTTCGGCGATGACATGCAAGCCCAAACCATGCGCCATCGCAATAATCGCTTTGGTCAGCGAGGCATCGCCTTGATCGGTGCAGATATCGCGAATAAACGAGCGGTCGATTTTCAGTACCCGGAACGGAAAACGCTTTAAGTAGGAAAGCGCGGAAAAGCCGGTACCAAAATCATCCACAGACAGGCTGACGCCCATCTCATGAATACGCAGCAGTTGTTCTGAATTGCTGGCGGTTTCGTTCAGAATCAGGCGCTCGGTGATTTCCAGCTCCAGCGATTCCGGGGCGAAACCGGTTTCATCGAGCACCTCGCGCAGCAGTGGCAGCAAGCCCTCGCCCTGGAACTGCCGGGCCGAGACGTTGACGGCCAAACGCAGCGGTAAGCCGTAATGCCGTTGCCATTGCGCCACTTGGCGTGTCGCTTCCCGCAGCACCCATTCACCAATCGGCACAATCAGCCCGGTTTCCTCGGCTATCGGAATGAACCGGTCCGGCGGCACAAAACCAAGCTCTTTATTGTTCCAACGCAGCAGTGCTTCGACCGCGACCATTTGACCACTGGCCGCATCCATCACCGGCTGATAGGCCAAGTGAAATTCATGCTGACTCAAGGCCCGGCGCAACTGGGTTTCAATGCCCAAACGCTGCGACACCTGCTGATTCATTTCCTTGGTGAAAAAGCTGTAGCTGTTGCGGCCGATGTCCTTGCTGCGATACATCGCCGCGTCGGCATTCTGCAGCAGCGCCTGGGTGTTTTCGCCATCGTCCGGGAATACCGTGATGCCCAAACTTGCGGTCACAAACAACTCGCGGCCCTGGATATAAAAAGGCTGTTGCAAGGCTTTCAGAATGCGCTGAGCAACCAGGTGCGCGCTGTTTGGCGAATCCAGATCCGGCATGACGATCAAAAATTCATCGCCGCCAAAGCGGGCCAAGGTCGTGTTCTCGCGCAAACAGGAACCCAGCCGGGTTGCCGCCTCGACCAGCAGCGCGTCACCGGCAAAATGACCGAGCGTGTCGTTAACGTTTTTGAAGTTATCCAAATCCAGGAAAAACAGCGCCGCTTTGTGCTGGTTGCGGCGGGCATCGGCCAGCGCCACCGAAATGCGGTCAAATGCCAGCAAGCGGTTCGGCAATTTGGTCAGCTCGTCGTAGCTGGCCTGACGCATCAGTTTTTGCTCGTATTCCTTGCGCACGCTGATGTCTTCGGCCATCACCAGATAATGTTCGATGATGCTTTCTTCAGTGCGCATCGGCGATAGCGTTACATACAGCCAGATGGCGCTGCCATCATGGGTGCGGGTATGCACCTCGCCGCGCCAATGGCCGCCAACGTCAAGCGCACGCTGGATCTGCTGGGTACGATGGGTCGGTGAGTTCTTGCTCAGCAAATCATAGAAAGAATGGTTCAACACGTTTTCGCGTTCTTCATTGAGCATTTGCGCGAACGCGGCATTGATGTATTCGATGCGGCCGCTGCGGTCGAGAATCACCACGCCGCCGGGGCTTTGCTCCACGGCCTGACTTAATTTGCGGACTTTTACTTCGGCCTGCTTTTTGTCGCGCAGCAGCTCGGCGTCACGTATCGCCCGTTCGACGGCGGGCACCAGCCGGGCCATATCGTCTTTTTTGACGAAGTCTTCAGCGCCGGCGCGCATCATCGTCACCGCTTCTTCGGTATTCAAATGGCCAGAAACGACAATAAAGGGGGTAGATACCGCCAACTGATCGACAATACGCAACGCCGCCTCGGCGCCAAAACCGGGCAGATTGACATCAGAAAGAATGACATCCCAGGTGGCATCCAACAGCGCTGCTCGGAATTGTTCAGCCGAATCGACCCGGCTCACCTCGGCCTCAAGCCCGCCTCGGCGCAGCGCAATGGCCAGCAAATCGGCGTCGTCCTGTGAGTCTTCAACCAGCAAAAGCTGTAACGGCGGCTTCATGTCCACGGCAAGTTAAAAGTTGTGCTCTTACAGCATAGTCAAGCCTGGTCAAAAAGCTTTAAAACGCGTCCGTTAAAATTCCGACTGGCTGGCATTGGTGCCACGTTTTGCGGTCATAAATTGGTGCAAAAAAGCGCAGCGAAACGAAATGCGTTTTAACTTGTTCGCCGGTGCAAGCGATAATTTTTTATCCACAGCTTTTTCTCGCCGATTTCCCCCGCTTTTGCTCTTGCCCTGCCCGGTATTTCGTCTTACAGTGTCCCCCACGTTGAACAACCCAAGATATTGGGGTGTTCTATTGCGAAGGCCACCAATGATTGTGCTTGACAGCAAAACTGCCCAGCCCTGTCAAGGCCGCAAAACCACGTAATTTCTCGAATGAGTCAGGCTGCCGGAAACACGGTAAGTAAGTACTTCGGGCAATGTGGTTTTTGTCGTTTTTCCGCTCGCAATGCCCAATACATAACCGGCCGTAAGTGGAGGAGCCATGGAACAACAAGCCACCGACCTGAAATCCCGTACCCCGAGCATCAACCATCCTATGAGTACCGACACTGATTTATCCGCGACCGCCCCTGGTCAACTGCGCGTCATCAAGCGTAACGGCAAAGTCGTCGTTTTCGATGCCAGCAAAATTGAAGTGGCGATGACCAAGGCCTTCCTGGCTGTCGAAGGTGGCCAGGCCGCTGGCTCCAGCCGCGTCCATGAAACCGTGCGCCAGCTTTCCGACCTGGTGTTCACGACGCTGAATCGCCGCAACCCAACCGGCGGCACCGTGCATATAGAAGATATCCAGGACCAGGTCGAGCTGGCGCTGATGCGTCATGGCGAGCAAAAAGTCGCCCGCGCCTACGTGCTTTACCGCGAACAACGCGCCCAAGAACGTGCCGCCGCCGATAAAGCCGCCCGCGAAGCGGTTGGCCTCAATAGCCAAATCCGCGTCAAGGACAAGCACGGCAACCTGAACCCGATCGACATGGCCCGCCTCGACACGCTGGTCAAAGAAGCCTGCGAAGGCCTGAGCGATGTCGACGCCAACAGCATTCTGAAAGATGCGGTTCGTAACCTTTATGACGGCGTTGCCGAAAAAGACGTCTCGACCGCGCTGATCATGACCGCGCGTACGCAAATCGAGCGTGACCCGAACTACACCTACGTCACCGCCCGTTTGCTGATGGACGTTATCCGTTCCGAAGCCCTTTCCTTCCTCGGCATCGCCGAGAATGCTCAGCAACACGACATGGGTGAGTTGTACCCGCGCGCGCTGAAAGCCTTTCTGGAAATCGGTAGCGAGCACGAGCTCGTTTCCAGCGAACTGAAAACTTTCGATCTGGACCTGCTTGGCGCCGCCATCAAGCCAGAGCGCGATATGCAGTTCACTTATCTCGGCCTGCAAACACTGTACGACCGTTACTTCATTCACTACCACAACACCCGCTTTGAATTGCCGCAGGTGTTCTTCATGCGCGTGGCGATGGGCCTTGCCATTCGCGAGCCGCAAAAGAACGAGCGCGCGATTGAGTTCTACAACATGTTGTCGACCTTCGATTACATGAGCTCAACGCCAACGCTGTTCAACTCCGGCACGCTGCACTCACAGCTGTCGAGCTGCTACCTGACCACAGTGCCAGACGATCTCGGCGATATTTTCGACGCCATTCGCGACAACGCGCTGCTCTCGAAATTCGCCGGCGGTTTGGGTAACGACTGGACGCCAGTGCGCGGCCTGGGTGCCCACATCAAAGGCACCAACGGCAAATCGCAAGGCGTGGTGCCGTTCATGAAAGTGGCCAACGACACCGCCGTCGCCGTTAACCAGGGCGGCAAGCGTAAAGGCGCCGTTTGTGCATACCTGGAAACCTGGCACATCGACATCGAAGAATTCCTGGATCTGCGCAAGAACACCGGTGACGACCGTCGTCGTACCCACGACATGAACACCGCCAACTGGGTGCCGGATCTGTTCATGAAGCGCGTTACCGATGACCAGGAATGGACATTGTTCACACCGAACGAAGTGCCAGACCTGCACGACTTGTACGGCAAAGCATTCGAAGAGCGCTACGAGCATTACGAGCGCTTGGCTGCTGAAGGCAAAATCCGCGTCTTCAAGAAAATGGCTGCCAAAGATCTGTGGCGCAAAATGCTGTCGATGCTGTTCGAAACCGGCCATCCGTGGATCACGTTCAAAGACGTTTGCAACCTGCGCTCGCCGCAGCAGCACGTCGGCGTTGTACACAGCTCGAACCTGTGCACCGAGATCACGCTGAACACCAGCAAAGACGAAATCGCCGTTTGTAACTTGGGTTCGATTAACCTCGTTAACCACATCAAAGACGGCCAGCTCGACCTCGACAAACTGCAGAAGACCGTGCGCGCCGCCGTGCGCATGCTCGACAACGTTATCGACATCAACTTCTACCCGGTGCCGCAAGCACAGAACTCCAACATGAAGCACCGCCCGGTTGGTCTGGGCATCATGGGCTTCCAGGACGCGCTGTACCTGCTCGGCATTTCCTATGGTTCTGATGCCGCCGTTGAATTTGCCGACCGCTCGATGGAAGCCATCAGCTACTTCGCGATTTCTGCTTCGGCAGAACTCGCCGAAGAGCGTGGCAGCTACAGCACCTTCAACGGTTCGCTGTGGAGCAAAGGTGTACTGCCAATCGACTCGGTGAAAGCCATTGCCGAAAACCGTGGCGCGAAATACGTCGAAGTCGACATGAGCCAGACGATGGACTGGAACAGCTTGCGCGAGCGCGTGAAAAAAGGCATCCGCAACTCCAACATCATGGCCATCGCCCCGACCGCGACCATCGCCAACATCACTGGCGTGTCGCAATCGATTGAGCCGACTTACCAGAACCTGTACGTCAAATCGAACCTCTCGGGTGAGTTCACCGTGATCAACCCGTTCCTGGTCAACGAGCTGAAAAAGCGTGATCTGTGGGACAACGTCATGGTCAACGATCTGAAGTACTACGACGGTTCGGTACAAAAAATCGATCGCATTCCCGCCGACGTAAAAGCGATGTTCGCGACCGCGTTCGAAATGGATTGCAAATGGTTGGTCGAAGCCGGCAGCCGCCGTCAAAAGTGGATCGATCAAGCCCAAAGCTTGAACCTGTACATCAACCAGCCGAGCGGCAAAAAGCTGGATCTGGTTTACCGCATGGCCTGGTTCCGTGGCTTGAAGACCACCTACTACCTGCGCTCACTCGGCGCCACCAGCACCGAGAAATCCACCGTCAAGAGCGGTGCCTTGAACGCGGTAGCGGCCACCCCGGTAGCCGAACCAGAACCAAAACTGTGCAGCATCGAAAACCCGGATTGCGAAGCCTGCCAGTAAGCAACACGTTCCTGCTCTTCTAAGAGGAAGAGCGGGAAAACAATATTGTTCCTCCCCCTGCCAAGGGGGAGGCCAGGAGGGGGTAAAACCTTTCCAAAAATCAGAAGTAACGTGAAAACAAAGACAAGGAAAAGGAATGATGTGGTCTTTTAAGAAAATGGGCGCTATCGCGCTGGTATTTGCTACCGGCTTGATCGGAAGCGGTACCACGCAAGCCGGAATCATTTACTCTGGCCTGCAGAACATCAACATTGAAAGCGTTGATGGTGCGATCAACAACGTAACGATTGATTTGGCTGGTGATTTGTCGGGTACATGGGACAACATGCAATTCGACATTTTTCACAGCGGAAATCAAACGACTGCGGGCTACAACACCAGTTGGCTGAATGCGCCTGCAGTGTTGGGCTATTTTTCCCAGTTTCCGTATGTGGAACAGTACAGCGAAGGCGCTACACCGGTGCTGAGCTTCGGCTCAGGTTCGATGATTCTTTGGTACTTCACGACCGATGGCATCGATCAAGGCGCGTTCCGTAATACTGTTGGTTATGCCGCGCTGATGCTGGGCGACTTTGATGGCCCGAAATATTACGGCTGGATGCAATTGCAGGTTCAGGATTATCAGAACCTGAACGGATCGGGCCCACTGATTACGATCATCGATTGGGCCTTTGATGACAGTGGTGCCGTATTGACAATGGGCGAAGGCCGTATCGCCGCCGTATCGGCTCCAGCAGCCTTTGCGCTGATGTCGGCAGTGCTGCTCGGTTTAGGTTGGTCGCGTCGAAAGTCGCGACTCAACCGTTAATGAGCACGATGAATTAAGTGAAAGTGTAGATGTCAAAAAAACAGAGAGATGAGGTAAGCACAATGTTCAGTTGGGACGAAACTGAAGAGCAATCTGCAGCCAAAGCCGCACCGTTGTTTAACGAAACCGAAGACCAACCCGCTCCGGTCAAAACCGACACCGCTGCCCCAAAAGCGGTGAAAAAAGGCGTGGAAAATCCGAACGTTAAAGCCGCGCTGAATGCCATCGGTGATCTCGACGTTGCCGCCGGTCTCGAAGAACTGGAAATGGGTGCTGCCCGCGTTTCCGTTGACGAAAAGCGCATGATCAACTGCCGCGCCGACGTTAACCAACTGGTGCCGTTCAAATACGACTGGGCCTGGCAAAAATACCTCGATGCCTGCGCCAACCACTGGATGCCACAAGAAATCAACATGGCCAAAGACGTGGCCCTGTGGCGCTCCACCGACGGCCTGACCGAAGACGAACGCCTGGTCATCATGCGTAACTTAGGCTTCTTCTCGACCGCCGATTCACTGGTCGCGAACAACCTGGTGCTGGCCGCCTACCGTCACATCACCAACCCGGAATGCCGCCAGTACTTGCTGCGCCAAGCCTTCGAAGAAGCCATTCACACCCACGCCTATCAATACTGCGTGGAGTCGCTCGGCATGGACGAAGGCGAAGTGTTCAACATGTACCGCGAAGTGCCAACCGTGGCGCGCAAAGCCGCCTGGGCACTCAAGTACACACAAAGCTTGGGCAACCCGCTGTTCAAAACCGGCACCACCGAAACCGATCAAGAACTGCTGCGCAACCTGATCGCGTTCTACTGCGTCATGGAAGGCATGTTCTTCTACTGCGGCTTCACCCAAATTCTGTCGATGGGCCGCCGCAACAAAATGACCGGCGTGTCAGAGCAGTTCCAATACATTCTGCGCGACGAGTCGATGCACCTGAACTTCGGTATCGACGTGATCAACCAGATCAAATACGAAAACCCGCAGCTGTGGACCGAAGAGTTCAAGAAAGAAGTCATCCAGATGATTCTGGAAGGCACCGAACTCGAAGTGCAATACGCCCGCGACACCATGCCGCGCGGCATCCTCGGCATGAACGCCGCGATGATGGAAGAATACCTGCACTTCATCGCCAACCGCCGTTTCGCGCAATTGGGCCTGCCAGAACAATACCCAGGCGCCAATAACCCGTTCCCCTGGATGAGCGAAATCATGGACTTGAAGAAAGAGAAGAACTTCTTTGAGACCCGCGTGATTGAGTATCAGACTGGTGGGGCTTTGAGCTGGGATTAATCGATACGTTTACGCCGCCTTATTATTTATGGGCGTGGTCCCATTCACAGATCGTGAGTTGACACGTGCATGGCGAGAGCTGGCAGTAGTCGCAACGCCCATTAACGGAGGTCAGCGTAACAACTCGCACCGATTGCTTTTGTTCTATGCAGTCGAGTGCGGGTTAAAGGCTGTTTTTCTGAAACGCCAGAATCGTTCTGTTTTTGACCAAAATGATGTAGACAACTCAGGTCACGACCTACGCAAACTCCTAAAAGCATTAAATGTAGGTAGCAATCTAGCCCTTCCACACAACTTACAATTGCGCCCAATCACAATTCAAAACCTTAGTCATCCACGCAATGGAGACGTAAGAATTCTGCATCAAGCTTGGCGTTATGGAGGCTACTGTATTACGCCAACCGACCAGGATTGTGAAGTCCAACTCCAGCAAATACTGGACTGGCTAAAAGGAGAACTAAAATGACTCCCCAACAAAGCGCTCAAGAGCGTTTACTTACGTGGCTAGATATTGAGCGCCAACTAAAACAGCGAACATCATTGTGGAATTGCATGCCCGAAGGAATCTCATTGATTGATTGCTTTGTAAGTGGCATGGAGGTTCATCACTCATGCCCAGAGGCCGACGTAAAGGAATGGTTGGCAGAGATTTTCGGCTCAAGCTACAACAAGACAAACAATGTAATCCGTTTACGAATAGGGAATGCGGCCTATCCAGTTGAGTTTTTAAATGAATCACAATCTGAAAGTTCTGACATTGAGCGACGGACTTATCCACTATGGAAAGAAGTGACTTATGTTCATGAAGAAAAAGATAAAATTGGAAATAAAACCGAACCCCCCCTTAAAGTCCAAGCTCCATTTTGGCCGACCCAATGGAGCTCCGGACCCGACCTAGTATCATTTCATTCATTCAAAGGTGGTGTCGGTCGTACTACAACTCTAATGACGTTTGTAGCGGCTTGCATGCAGGAGGTCGGCACAAAGCCAAAGAGGATTTTAGTTATTGATGCGGACCTTGAAGCTCCTGGAGTTAGCTTTTGGCTAGATGATGTTAATAAGCCCGCAGTTTCCTTTGTGCAGCTACTGGAGGCACTGCACTATCCGCCGACAAACACAAATGAAACGCTTGATTTTTTTTGCGACGAGCTGCGTAAAACATCTTTAAGCCTATCAGGAATTCAACAAGAATTATTTATCCTACCCGCTGCACTGGATTTATCTGAAATTCAGGACATGCCTGTAGCCCCCGAACATCTAGCGCGAAACCCTCAAAATCCTTGGCAATTGTCAGATTATATTCACTCCTTGGGGCAGCGCTTAGGCGTAGATGCAATCTTTCTAGATCTTAGAGCAGGCTTGAGTGAACTAGCTAGTCCGATTCTTTTTGATCCTAGAGTAGATCACTTTTTTGTAAGCACAGTCGCACCTCAATCTGTACTAGGCATGAGAGAAGTACTTTCTCGTTTGCATGCCTTCAACAGCAATCTGCCGCTGGATAGGCAACGTTCAGCCACACCGACGGTGGTTCTTAGCTTGCTAACTAAGGAACTCAGAGAGGCAGGATACTACGAGCGAGCGTTGAGCGTTCTGAATAATGCTTACCCTAGTAACGACACCTTAACAGCAGGCATAGTTTGGCTGGAGGCAGATTTCCAAAACACCCTAATGTCGGTCGGATCTGTACGAGAGTCATTACAGGTATTACCACAGTCCAACCGCCTGTTTTCTAGCGCCAAGGAATGGGCTCAAGCACTATACACTGAACAAAAAGATTCATCCTTAAACCTCACGCAAGAACGAATGCTATTGAGGCAAGAAAAGGCAAAAAGACTTCAAGAGGTTTGTCAAAGAGCACAATTCGCAGAAAGTGATGCAAATGCCCCCATTTTAGCGATTGAACCACTTTTGAACTTAGGTAAGCATTTCTCAAAAGAGCCACCCAATGCCCTAATGATCGGAGCTAAAGGCGCGGGCAAGACCTTCACGTATATGCAATTAGTAAGGACCAACTCATGGCTTACTTTTCTAACAAAGCTTGGTTTCGAGAGCAACAACATCGTTGATGCAAATATTTTTCCGGTTCTTTGGTCCAGCAACATAGAGGACACTCCTAAGGGTGAGATTAAAACTGCACAGAATCTTGCTCTAAAGTCAATTTTGGCAGATAACAAACAGATTTATCTCGCCTCCACGTTATCTAACAAAATCAGAGATAATTTGAAGAACCCACCAGACTCTTGGGATGCGTTCTGGGATGAACTCATAATTCAACAGTTTGGATTGGGAAAAAGCGGATTGCAGGAACTCAACAACCGTCTCGCTCAAGCGGAAAATAGAGTTGTTCTGGTTTTTGACGGCATCGAAGATGTATTTGAAGATGTAAATCAAAAAAGTGCGGTGGACGCAATTCAGGCGCTGTTAAGATTACCCAACAGAATGAGCGAACTGGAAAATCGACACTTAGGGACACTTATTTTCGTGCGCGCTGACTACGTTCAAGCCGCAATTCGCCAGAATCTTGGGCAACTACTTCAACGGTTTCACCCCTTCCAGCTTCAGTGGAATCCTGAAAGCTTTTTGAGACTCGCTTTTATGTTGAGCTGCCAAGCAGGCATTTATCCCGACGACCCAAAGTCATCTGAAAATATGCGCATTGAGCAGCTGAAAGACCGGTTGGAAGAGTTATGGGGTAAGAAACTTGGTACTGAAAAATCCAAAGAGGCCCACTCTGCTCGCTGGGTTTATTCTGCACTATGCGATCTCAAGGGGAATGTTCAGGCGCGAGATTTAGTTCGATTCTTGAAATTCGCTGCCGGATTTGAGTCAACACGTTCCTCCCAAGCATGGGCTGACCGCATCCTTTCACCAGAAAACATGCGAAAAGCCATACCAGAATGTAGCCGCGAGAAGGTTGCGGAAGCCAAGCAAGAAATCGCTCCGTTACGAAGATGGACAGGCCTCATGGAAAGCTCTGGCGTGAATCACCTCAAAGTACCGTTCAGTCCAGAGCAGGCCAAACTCGATACTAATCTATTGAGCTCATTGCAGGAGATCGGCGTGATATATGAAGATCTTGATGGCAAGTTGGGAGAAGAGAGACTGTTCTTACCTGAAATTTACAGATATGGGTTAGGCTTCGACACATCTGCAACAGGGCGCCCCAGAACCCAAGCATTACTTAAAAAAAATATTGGCAGCATCCCACTTTGAACTCATCGGAAACATTCCAGCGCGGTGAGTTGAGTTCCGTCGTAGGATAATGGAATGGACTCCTCCTCTCTATGGCATCAAAGTGCCAGACTAGGGAGGATTTAAGGGGTCAGCCCGCGTAGCGCAGTAGGTACGATTAGCGAAGCGTAATCATACGTGATCCGTGTTCAATAGGGTCAGAGTGAATGAAGCACCCCAACCTACCGATAAACCTTAGGGGATTGCATTAGGAAGTGAACGCAAGTCTGCATGTTCGGATTAATTCATTACAACAAGCAAAACATTGGAGCAAGATTATGGGTAAGTACTTTTTATTGACGTCTTTCGTACTGACAACATTTATTGGATGTGCTACTTCAGAAAAGAATCAAGGCGTCGCCAAACCGGATTTGCCAGCCCCCATTTACACCGCCAATGAAGCCTCGCGTTTATCATTCTGTTTTAGCCTTACGGGCAACGCCTATACGGTAGCAAGAAGAAAGGCGGCAGGCGAGTCGGAAGAATCCGTAAGGAATAGCTATTCGGCTGCCAGTACTGCCAAGCTCCTCGTTCCGGTTGTTGAGAAAGTTTTTGAGGACTCCTTTTCGAATTCCTTCGATTACGCGGTCTCGTTTTTCACCGAGTGCGCACAGAACGTCGCCAATGTCGCGCAAGAACGCTCCAAGGACGCCGCTTATTGCACGATGAATGGTCTGATAGCTGCCAGAGCACTTGAAGATAAGGAAGCCGGACGCTCAAAAGAAGAAGCGTACAAATTTGGTGCACAGTTTAATAGCAAAACACCAACGATGATTGTTGACGAAATTTACCAATCAAACAAACCAAGAACCAAACCGGTCTTGTCGGTGTGGAATGAATGCATAGGCCCCATGTCTGCCAAGTAAGAATGACTCAGTTAACTGACTCGCTAACGGGCGGCGCAGTGGGTGCGATTAGCAAAGCGGAATCGTGCGAATGCTATTAACGCAGCTGAGCAAATTTGGTCGCGCTAGCGAATTATGCAATGACGGAGTAATAGCTTGCCAAAGAAAAAACAGATTAGCTACGAGAACCTGACCAAGCTTTTAGCCGCGGAAGCAAGCAAGGGCATTACTCAATTCTCGGTTACCGAAGATAGCGTTGAGGTGTACGCTGTTGCCTTTTCAGCAGAGCCCAATTCGGGGAGCGTTTCACTCCACATCAACACAGAATCTGTATTCGAAGCACGAAAATCCACCACCTATCATGAGTGCGACGAGAAGCAGGTAAATGGTCTCTTTGGCTTTAGATTTAATCCCCACGACTTTGGCTTTCATGACTTCTGGAGCTTTCCAGACGAACTGAGCGATTGGGCCGAGGAATACGAAGCCCATTTGGAATCGCTAGAGACCGATGAGGAGCACGAGGAGACCCGCGAGCGATTTTTTGACGCAGTCGCCGCCGCGATAGGTCAAGTCCAAAATGAACTGGCATTTCTGAATAAAACCGAACATTTCATTGCCTTTGTGTCGTATTACGATAGCTCACGAGAACTTAAAGAACATCTAATGCGCAAGACAGTGGGTGAAGCCACATTCGATAAACTTTTCCCGGAAGTCAGAAGGTTCAATGAGTTGATAATCGATATCAATCAGCTCAGCACCGAAGTGCAAATAAGCTATTGGTTAGGCGTATTGAAGACATACGAGAGCAAGGACGAGATCGGCCAAGGACACTTTCTGCAGTATCGTTATTATTTGGATGTAGAGGAGCACCTTGCTGAATTGGGACAAGATGCGTTGCCAGCCATATTTGCCTATCTCGATCAGGTCATTTTCCTCAACGAATTCAACCTAAAGGGCGGCAAGCAATGGACCGAGGACGGAGCTTTCAACCGACAAGCGGCTGTCTCTCATCTTTTACTAAACACTATTGCCAGAATTGGCGATTCTGCGCCCTGGGTCGAGAGAGCGCTCAAGACATACATCCAAACACTGACACTACATAACGAGGGTGTACAAGAAACGGTCGGACTGAACTCTAGATTAGCCGCCCGCTGCCTCCATGAACTTTTCCCCGAGAAATATCCAAAAGAAGACGTCTGCCAGCATTCAAATCGACTATTGAATGCTTGGAGATATGCATAGAATGCCCTGCAAGCCCTAACTAGTCTCTGTTCCACCTTTTTCAAACGTAGGTAAGCGTATGTTTTCCATAGTCAGATTCGCCTTTATCATTGGTGTGATGTTGTTCACTGCGTCATATGCGGCGAGCTCCAAAGGTTTGGATACGTCCTGGGATATGCGCTATATCGATTTGTCAAAGGCCCATCGCGAAGGACGCTACGATGAGGCAATCCAGATAGCTGATGAATTAATTGCCGTGCTTAAGGCCAACTCGCTGCTATCGAGCGAGAGAATGTCTTCGGTTATGACCAAGCTTGGCCGCATCAAGTCCGATCAGGCGCTTTACGCTGAAGCTCATCCCCATTTCATTCAAGCACTTGAACTCAGTGAAAAAATATTTGGCGTGAATAGTCGTGACTACGAATACTCGTTAATGGATGTTGCCGGAAATCATGCGGACCAACGTCAATTTGAGAAGGCTGAGGAAATCTACCTTCAGCTACTGACCCTCAAAGAAGCGAAGAAAGACAAGCAGCTATCCGATATCCAAGTACCGCTCCAGGCATTGGCCCACATTTACTACGAACAAGGCCGACTCGATGACGCCGAGCGCCATATTCTGCGAGCGCTTGAATCCTCCAAGGCTGACGTTATGGGCGTTAAGTTTGATGGCTCAGCGCACGCTTGGCAAAGCCTGGGCGCCATTGATGCTGCAAGAGGAAAAAACAAGGACGCGATTGCCTGGCACGAAAAGGCATTGAAAGTACTGGACAAGGAATTCGCCGACTCGAAGAAAAAATGGGAAACGGCGGGCAATGCAAACTATGCGCGCTTGATTGCTTGCCATGAACGACTCGCGAAGCTTCACGGCGCTATTCACAACACAAAAGAAGCAAAGAAACACGAGAAACGCGCAAACCAGCTCAAGGCGGAACAGCCTGGAGAGCCCATGCAACTACCGGAGCCATGGCGCCAAGGCGTACTTCCGCTCCGATAGCTAATCATCTTGCTGGAGAACATGATGATTATGTCGATTACCCCCGCTGGAGAAGCGTCGCGCCACTTGGAACCTAAAGGCAACGCTAAAGTGGATTGTGAGAGCGAAACCTCGCTCTATGATGCTTTCTTGCGTGTGGAGAATTGTGAATTTTCTTTCACCAAAGATGGAGCCGAAATTTCTCTACTCTGGATTCCGGGCGTTGTTTTTCCGAAGGATTGAAAGAGCTGGAGCATATTCTGGCGACCGTATCACCTGCAGAAAGATAACATTGTTCGATGGAGATAGAACTTGAATGATTCATAGCGCGGTAGGTTGGGCTTTGCAGCCCAACCAATGAGCTCTGCTTTAATTTTAAGGCTATTCATCGAACGCTGTTTTCAAAATAGATGTTGAGCTTATAAGTCCAATCCACTAAAACTGGAGTTCCCATGTCTGCTTTACCTCGCCAATTCTTCGCCACTGCTTTATGTTTGCTAACACTGAGTACCGTTATGGCTGCAGAACCGTCTTCAGGATGGCCGGCAATTTTTGAAAAAACGACCCAAGCGGTGGTGCGCGTTCAAGCGACTACGATTCAAGAACGTGAATCAACCACCCTTGATGAAACGTTTTTCGGCAAGAGATTTCCTTCACGCGTCAAAGAAAGCAAAGTTGGTGGCTCCGGATTTTTCATCGACAACAAAGGAACACTGCTGACCACCCAATCGGCTATCGGCGGTGCCAAGGTGGCTTCTGTTGAAATTGGCGGTGGCAAGCGATATCAAGCAAAGGTGATTGCCACCGACGAGCTACTCGATATCGCTCTGTTGCAGGTCGATAACCTTACATCCCATGGCCTGTCGTTCGGTGATAGCGCGTTACTTCGCGTTGGAGCCCCCGTTGCCACGGTCGGTTTTCCATATGAAATGAATCAGAGCTTTTGGGTTGGCGTCATCAGCGCTCATGCCGTGCCCTCTCCTTCTTTTCCAGGAATCTCCTACCTGCAAGCAGATATCTATACCAATAGAGGTCAAGCAGGCAGCCCGTTATTGAACGAGAAAGGGGAAGTAATTGGCATGCTTAACTCGATATACACCAGTAGCGGCGGGTATTCCGGGATATCCCTCGCGCATCCGTCTGCGCTTTTGTTGAGAGCTATAGATGAGCTAAAAGCTGGGAAAACTTACCAACGTCGATACATTGGCATTTCGGGAGAGGTGCAATGGCATCCCGCGTCAGATGGAACTCATGAAACGAGGCAAGTAATGGTATTGGATGTCGGCATCGACTCGCCTGCCAGCAAAGCGGGGATACAGCCGGATGATGTGATCATCCAATTCAACGGCGTCCCCGTTACGTCTTGGGACCAATTTGCCGGCTTGGTACAAATGGCAACACCCAATATAGCGGTCGCCATTGAAATTCAGCGAGGGGCGAGTCGCTTGTCTGTGGCCGTCACCCCAGTTCTTCGAGAACATGACACTCACGGTGAAGAGTGAACTAGTACAGTAGACACGATTCGCAAAACGCAATCGTACGAGTGTTAACCTTATAGATCAATGAGAGCGGTTCGATGGAGTCGGAGTCATTGAGGCTGCCGATGAAGGACCGAATGAACTTGGGATAAAGAAGAAGTATGCCGTTTAACAGCGAAGAATCAGTAAATGCTTTGAGGAATTTTTTCTCCGAAAATGCGGAACAAATTGCGACCGCCTATGATGCCGGGAACATTGATTGGCTGAGCAATTAACCGCGCAGGGTCGGGCCTTACATTTGACATTCTACACAACGCGGTAGAATGGAGTTCGTCGTAATGCAGTAAGCTGGGTTTCGGCGCTCGGCGCGGTAATCCCCTTACCAGGTTATCGGCTATTCTTCCAAGGTCCGAACACAAATACTCTCCCAAATTCTCCTGATCCAGCGGAAAACTCGGTTTGATGAACAAATAAAGAAAAGCCTCTTCGAGCCTTTCATCATTACGTCTTTCCAAGAAAATCGCCCGGATTACCGCGCCTAAATCGTTACTGAGGCTCAACGTAAACAAGATGTGCCACCAAATCTTGATTACCTGAGAATCCTACTTTTTTGAAAGCAAAAGTTTGACCACCAGGGAAGATCCATTTGGTACCGCTGTTATTGAGATAATTTTCAACTTGAGCAGCAAAGGTCTTCATGTACTCGGTCATGGTGGTGTAATTGGATGTTAACGAGTCGGCGAGTCCACTTACGCCGTCTACGCCTGCCATAAAGCCGGAGCTTAAATTTGCAGGAATGGCTTTGGGCGTGGGGTAACCCGGTTTATCCGCCACGCTGATTGAGCCATCGTCATTGACCGTAACGAGCAGGACAATGGTGTTTGAGTACCCTCCCACCAAGCCACTGATATCGGCAGCGCCCAGATCGCCGTTGCTGAAATCAATGTTCATTGATGCGGATAACGTGATGGTTATTTCATTGCCAGCGATGTCTATCGATGCACTGGCTGCTGAATCCAAATTGTAGTGCCCACTAATCAATCCAGACGTATCACTATGATGGCTGGAAGCATTGAAACCGTAATCGGCAACTCTTGAGCCCGGTGTAGATACATAGCTGAACGTTTGATTGGGCGTTCTGGCTAGACTATAGCTCGCACTCCAGGTAAAGCCGGCATTAGATTGCCGATACGTTGTTGTTGGGGTAATGGCGATGCTGGCCAAGTAGGGCGATATGGCCGCAATCAGGAAGTTGGCAAACACTTCGCGGCGCACGGCCATGGCACCATGATAGGTATTCTGTTCATTGTCATTGATCCAGTTCCAGCTGAACGCACCGCCAACCGTCAGTTTTCGGTTCTCGGTTTCCATTAAGTAATTCAGGGTATAAAGCTGATGATTTTTTGAAATGGCGCCCGTATCGTCATAATGTGGTGAAACCATAAAATTGAGCGAAGTGGGTTGCATAGAAGTACGGCTCGGTGTGCCAGCATTGGCATGAACCGCATACCCCAAAACAAACTGGCCGGACTGTGCAATCGATTGCCAATATTTGAGCACAAAATCCTTTTGCAACTTCATGTAAACCGGCGAGTTGGATGGCACACCGCTTATCTGCGGCATGGTTTGCAGGCCGGCGTTGTTCAAGTCCAAATAGAGCTGCTGCACGCTAAACATTGTGCTGGTGTTGTACTGTAACAGCATGTCTCGTACATTCGCTGGCAATGAGCTGAATTTGCTATCGGGGTCAGCAGCATTGAAATTCATATCGACTTGATACGTGAAAATATAGGGGCTATCTGTTGGCTGTGAGTAATTACGCCAGGCGTAAGCCCCGCCTCGTCCCCAATCAAGCGTAGCGATTTGGAAGGTGTTAAAGAACATGTTGTAGGTGACTTTTTGGCTGTCGGTACCCAACACCACTATATCGGGTAACACATCGGGCATTACCCCTTCAGGCAGTCCAAATTGGGCTTTAATCGCAAAAACAAACGTTGAATCAAGCAAAGCAGAGGGTGGTGTGCCGTCAGAGGCGATGGCAAATGGGTCGACTCCGGGAATGGGTGCCATTGGTACTATCGGCGACCCAGCGTCTTCTTGTCCGTACCAAATTTCAATTGGATCTGAGGCATGTTTGGAAAGGAATTGCTTTAATGTGCTGTTAATGGCCGTTGCGGTTGTGCCAACCACCAGATCGTAAAGATACGCTGGATTGGAGAGATTCGACTCATAAGCTGCTTCAGGGCGTTTGGGCCCGTACACATGCGGACGAGAATACTGCCACAGTGGCTGCCAGTACGATGTCAGCAAATCATTTACCGCCTCGTCACCTTCGATCAAGTAATTGAACTCGGATAACGAGCCAGGATAGAGATTGTCCGAGCCAACCACGTATATCTCATCATCGATAATCATGATTTTGGCGTGATTGCCCGGGGCGGATGGCACTTTGTTATAAATGTAACCACTTGCACTCAACACAGATAATGCTGCACTACCAATCACGCCTTTGCGGGGAGGTTTACTTTCCAAGGAAGGTTGCTTCAGCGTGGCGGTATAGCCTTCTTTCGAAAGATTTGGCCATTTATACGTTTCGCCTTCGAGGCTTTGGTCATCTCTTACGGCATCCGTGTAAAAGAAAGGCGCAATACTGAGTCGACTTAATGCATCGGCGCGCTCGGCAAGTTTGTCCGTTAGTTTCGCATCCGTATTTACATCATGCGTCATATAGTATTTGATCAGTTCGTATGTCCGGCTAGCACCGGATCCAAAAGAGTACTGATCGCCTTCAGCGCCAGCGCCAGCATCCAGCGGCGACACCACAACCTGAACCTTGAGCGCGACATTGGCGAGCAATGCCTGCATTAGCCATTGGCAAACCACGTGATCCGACCAATTTTTCTTCCACGCGCTGATCAAGTCCATCTGAGACATTCGGATCATACGTTTCGCGCTTTTTATCAGCGTTTCCTTCATTATCTCCGAGCCCTTTTGATAGTCTGTCTCTATATTCGGCCCGGTCCAATACTTGCCTACGGCCAGCATCGCTGTTGACATCTTGTAGCGATCAAATTGATCGTATTGATTGTAGATAATGCGTTCCTGGAAAACTTCCAGCTTCAAGTCCTCAAGGGTTTGCAGATCTTGCGAGCGAATGTCTTGTGGTACTTCACGTGGTGGAATAGCGGGTTGCTCATCAGGTGCCGCAGGCTGAACTCCAGAGCGATGCATTGCCACCAGCGCATCTTGACGTGCTTTCATATACGCGGTGACGGTTGGCTGCTGCAGCGGGTCAGCGGGTAACGAACGATTGCTATCGCCGTTCTCCCAGTTGAGTGTTCTGGTATTTAACTTTTCTTTAGTGAACAGATCTATGCCACAGTCCCACATTCTGTTGAGGTACAGTTGCGCACTATAGGCAGCCGCACCATGCACCACAACAGAGACATCGTGAACGGGCGGATAGCTGCGGAACAAATCCATATTCAGATTGTGCCCACCGACTAGAGCTTCGGTGCCATCAACCGAGATGATTTTCGAGTGATTCCAGGTCATTTTGGTATCATCACTGGAAATTGCACTGTCGCCGAATACCCGCGACTTTAGCGCGGACAGGATGCCAGCTTCGAGGCGATAGAATCGTCCCATCCATATTTCGGGCATCGTTTCCCAATACGATGACCGTAACCGAATTAATCGAACGAGTGCCGCTTTAAAATCGGTAAAATTGGCTGGCTCAGTGAAAGGCGACATCGGTGTTTGGCCGAAAAGGAAACGGAACTGCGTTTGCGTTGTTCGTCCCATCTTATTAGTCAATGCGGTATCCATCGCACCAAGAACCACTCTTACCCAGTCGGGATCTGGACTATTCAGTGACGACAAATCGCAGCGATAACGCGCCTTTTGTATAATCTCTTCTATCGCACGTTCAAACTCGGCCTGCCTTGCCAGCGCTTGAGGCATAATTTCTTGACCAAATGGCAACCCCCAAACATGTGGAGTGTCCATAATTCTGATGTAGTTTGGGCCGCTAATATGATTGAAATAGTTACCTAGGCTTGCTTGCACATCGTCGAGCTTACTCATCATCCCTTCCTCAATACCGTTGTCACTACGCGCCGCAAAATCGCAAACACTGCTTGGACTCATCCGAACTGACTAGCTCTTGATGCCTCGATATTTTGTAGTCGCTACGATTAAAGAAACTTCCACTTCACCCAACCCGCATTCTTTCGCTCACTGGTCACCGGATAAACCATTTTGTACGGTGGATCACCAACTACATCGTCCATGTAGTAACTATTAAATGGGTTGACGCCAGATATCGACGAAACACGCCGCACGTAAGGGCGATCAGGCAAGGCACTTGTTCGCGTGGCACCGCCGCCCATCGCGTCAAACGCAGCATGATCGGTGTTGATGCGTTTTCTTAGGCTCAATGTGTCTTCTTCGACACCGCTCTTAACGGCGAAATTGGTTCCCCATTTGGTTAGATAGCCTCTCGCCATTTTGTAGATGAGCTCTGGAACGGGAGCAACGATATCGCTTACCGCGTCGGGTGAGTATTGCCCATCTACAGTCGTATTTCCGGCAACCGTGCTGTGTCGTCCGCGGCAGGCATAGAGTTCGTAGCCAACTGGCTGTGCTGCGGAGCTTGGTGCGAGTGGATCGGCTAGTTGCGCGTTATCGGCCAGCACTTTCCATGAGTCTTGCCACCATTCCCACCATGAACCGCCCAGCGATATGTCGGGTGATTGGCCGGTCATTGGCCCATTTGGTCGAGGCACCAACGCCATATAAGGTTTATCTGCGGGCTGGATACATTGGTCCCACGCATAGACGCCAACGTAATGGCTAACGTTAGGCGGAAGCTGTGTCAAAATGCCGTACCAAGTTCCTGGTCCAGGGACAGGATCGATAACAAATATGTTGATCGGAATGTTTTTTGGACCATAGGCGTAAATAAACCACGCCGCAATAATGCACTCAACAGCGCCGCGACTGTGGCCAATAAAATTGTATTGCTGCGCACCACTTGCGACAGCGAGATTTGCGCCGTGTAAGGCCAGTGCCGTAGCTGCCCACCCATCAATTTGTGAGGCACGTGACTTTTGATTCCCGCCCGAGTAATTTTTTACATACTTGAGCAAGTCAGATGGCGCATCGAGTGGGCCACTAAAACGCAATGGCTCACTGCTATCTCGTGGTTGAGCCCAATCGTTTTCACCAACGCCACGGACACTAACGCTAGGACTGGTCGCATTCAAGGCACCAGAAATTTCCTTGTGAATGCGAACCGGAATATACCCGGTTTTCTGGGAATAGATTCTCGTATCACTATCCGACCGAGTTACTTCACCTTCATCGCGCGTACATGCTGTGCCACTGAAACAAACCGTATAGGTCGTTAAATCGCTCATCGTGTTCTCCCTTCCATTTATGCTGTCACGGTCAGTTAACTTGGTTCCACGTAAGTGAGTTGAGCGACCAAATCTTGATGTGCCGAGAACGCCACGTTCTTGAATGCAAAGGTTTGTCCACCGGGAAAGATCCATTTTGTCCCGCTGTTATTGAGGTAGTTTTCAACTTGAGTGCCAAAGTTCTTCATGGCCTCGGTCATCGCAGAGTAGTTGGCCGTCAGCCGGTCAGTGAGCCCACTAACGCCATCCACACCGGCCATAAAGCCAGAGCTTAATTTTGCAGGGAGAATTTTGGGTGTCGGGTAACCGGCTTTGTCGGTTACGGTTATTGATCCGTCATCATGGACGTTGACCACAAGCACTATGGTATTGGAATAACCGCCCACCGTTCCTACTACGTCGGCGGCACCCAGGTCGCCGTTGCTGAAGTCAATGCTCATTGAAGCCGATAACGTGATGGTGATTTCATTGCCAACGATATCGATGGTCGCACTGGCGACCGAGTCCAAATTATAGTGCCCGCTAATCAGACCCGATTTATCACTATGATGACTGGAAGCACTGAAACTGTAGTTAGCGACCCTTGAATCATTGGTGGGTGAATAGGTGAATGACTGATTCGGTGTTCTGGCGAGACTGGCACTGGCACTCCAACTAAATCCAGCGTTGAATTGCCGATACGTTGTCGTTGGTGTAATGGCAATGCTTGCTAAGTACGGCGAAATGGCGGCGTTCAAGTAGTTGGCGAACACTTCGCGGCGAACAGCCATTGCGCCATGATAGGTATCTTGTTCACTTTCGGTTACCCAGTTCCAGATAAATGGTCCACCAACGTTTAGTTGTCGGCTTTCGGTATCCATCAAATAGTTAAGCGTGTAAAGCTGGTTGTTATTGGAAATAGCACCCGCATCATCCAAGTATGGTGAGACCATAAAGTTCAATGAAGTGGGTTGCAGGGAGGTTCGGATTGGCGTGCCAGAGTTCGAATGAACGGCATAACCCAGCACGAACTGACCGGCTTGCGCAATGGTTTGCCAATAGGTATTGATAAAGTCGAGTTGGAGCTTCTCATACACAGGAGAGTTGGATGGTACACCACTGATTTGTGGCATTGATTGCAAGCCAGCGTTATTCAAATCCAGATAGAGTTGCTGAACACTAAACATGGTATTGGTGTTGTAATTCAGTAACTGATTGCGTACATCGGCTGGTAACGAGCTGAACTTATCATTCGGATCTGCCGAGTTAAAGTTCATATCCACTTGATAGGTAAATATGTAAGGGCTGCCGTCCGGCTGCGTGTAATTGCTCCATGCATACGATCCACGGCGCCCCCAATCAAGGGTTGCGATTTGAAAGGTATTGAAGAACATATTGTATTTAACTTTTTGGCTGTCCGTGCTCAACACCAGAATGTCAGGTAGGTCGCCGGGCATCACGCCTGGAGGCAATCCAAAACCAGCTTTAATCGCGAATACAAAAGGTGACGTCAGCAACGCCTCCGGCGGGGTGCCGCCAGAGGCTATAGCAAAGGGATCAACACCAGGAATAGGGTCCATTGGTAGCACCGGGTCGCCAACATTCGCTTGACCGTACCAAATCACTTTCGGCGCCGGAGCGTTTTTTGACAGCATGGTTTTCAGCGTTGAGTTGACGGATTTTGCCGTTACCCCTACGACCAGGTCATAACTGAATTTTGGATTTGAAAGGTATGATTGCAAATGATCTTTGGTGTTGCTCATAGCGTTAAGTCCTTTTAAATACGCCTTTGATTACGGCGGCGAGATCAAACGGTTAATGAATGACTGAGCTCAGTTCGCCAAGCTCCCGCGACAAACGGATACAAGCTTTATCAGGTGCGTACATCAATAACCTGGCAAGAAACATCGGTTGTTAATGTGAATTCCCCAGCCTAGTGACCAACGACGAAACCAAACTGAAGATGATGACGGTTTCGCTCCCCCTTTCACCGGACGCATCACCGATACCGTGAATCAGTACGCAAGCAATGCCTTTTTGAAAAGACCAGAAATTTCGCGCAACACTCCATGCAACCTGCCGCAGATCAGCAATCCGATCTTTAATCAGAATTGACCAACACCTGAACACTGACAGACAGAATTGACTCAAACGCACCAAAAGGTCAAGTGAGAAAATTTTGCACAAGAATGACTAAATCGTGCGTTACGACAAAAAAATTTATGTAGCAATAAGAGAAAGCGTAGCCATCGCTATCATTCAACTTATTGCAAACACCAACACTTACTCGACGCAAACTGCGTTACGCTTTATTGAATCAACCAATTTTTATGCAAAACCTATTTGCACGGCGACTTGGAACTACACCGCAAATGATACTAACCTGATACTGGAAGCCATCTCAAAACCGGCATTCATGGCAGCACTCAAGATCACCCCCATCCTCACTGCCAGGTTGCCGCGTCGAACTTTATGAAAATCAAGAGGTGGGCAGCGCGATTGGCGCTTAAACGAAGTACGTTGGATTCAATTGCAGCGAGCAGTTTAACGTTTGTGAACTTGATAATTGACGAGAACCGTGTTCATTGAGTGCGGCAGGTTATCAAAACTCTCGCTCTTATCACTTCGCCGGATGAGCAAGCGCACCTTTGATGTTTCAATTGCATTCTACGCATCGTAGAATCCCTCACAACAACTGCCAGCAAATGGTTGTTTCGCCTCATTAGGAATATCGGCAACGGAATCCAACACCCCGAATGCCAAGGGGGCTTTACTCTGGGAAAGGGATGCAAAACCATGACAGAAGAATTAAAAATGCGCATGGAGGTGGTTGAGCGACTTACCGCGCTGTTTCGAACGGAGCGTATGGTCTACCTCGGCACCACCATATTATCGTTGTTGATGCTGGTTGGTAGCGCGCTGTCGCTCATCATTCGAGATAAAGCGGGTAGCGTTGAGCTCAGCATGCTATTCGGTTCGTCCGGGCTCATTACTTATACCGCCGGTCGATTGTTATTCATGTGGGGAGAGGCGCTGAAACGATTGGTTCCATCGGCCAGCGATGGAGGCAAATCATGAACGAGAAAGAGTTCACTCAACTGGCAAACACTTCTCGCCGCGCTGCGGCGCTTACTCTTCTGGGCGTTGTCATTATTGTGGGCTCACTGCTTTATGCCACGGCGAATCTTTATCGAAGCCAGGAGCAACTGGAAGAGAATCGAGTCAGGCTTGAGCAATACACCGTCAGGCTCAGCGAAATGGAAATCGCTGAAAAAGAAAAGACAGTTGTGTTGCGCTCACTGAACGAACGGATTGCGCAAGCCCAGGAACGTTTGGATCGCATCAAAAATGAACTGGAGAAGGCACCCTCTGCCGATGCATTTGCCAGCATAGGCAATGAAGTACAGCAGCTCGAAAAAAGCATAGCGGCCGCCGACATAGACACGCGGATAGCGCTCGAGCTTCCAGGCCTGATTGAGAAGATGAATAATGTTGCGAAAAGTGAGCGCACCAGCGCCGTACAGCAATTGGTGACTAACTACAAGACCGAGCCGTTGGCGGTTGAACAAGCGGTGACGATGCTCGAGCTACCGAAGCTGGACGATCTTTCTGCGCAAGGACGAATCAACGTTTTATATTTCTTGCGTCACACCGAATCCTCTGCATGGAATCCGCATTCGGTTCTCAGAGCGAAGTCAGCCATTGACACGATTCAAAAGCGCGATGAATCTAAGGTGGCACAGATTGGCCCACAAACCCAGAAAGAGTTGGAAGAGCTGTCTGCATATCTAAACCAACTTGACCAGCTCTGACTCCGCTACAAGGGAGCCACATGACGTTTTACGTTGACCAGGCCACAATGCGCAGCAAGTCGGAATCCGTCGTAGAATCCATCGCTTACTCAATTTAGCCGAGCATTGCATTTGAAGTGAGCAATGCAGAATGATGGAACAAATACACGCCAAAAGTTTTTCCGCACCTCGTGCATGAAGGGAAAAGCCATTGGAACTCGTGTCTCGGAGAACATCAAGCTTCTCCATTTACGCTGAAAAAAAAATGCATCAAATCAGTTCACGGTAAGGAGCGCCCTTCTACGAGTTAAGCATTGAGACTCCTTGCCATCAATGACCAATCACGAGTTACCCTATCTACTCCGCCTTGATTTCTTCCAGCGCGCCCGAGTCCTCCTGGATGCGATTGCGCCCACACTCTTATGCCGGAAATAGTCATCGGCGATTCGATCGCGTCCGCGAGACGCCTCACAGGCGAAACCCCGAGGCCTCTACGAATAGCGTTATATACGGAAACACCAAAACAAATCACCAGCTTTGGAGAAATCAGCATTATCTGTGGTATCGCGTATTCAAGCGCCGCATGTTTCAGTTCTCTTGCTGGGATGGTAGCAGACAAATTCCCTGGTTTGATGAAGGGAAACAAGTTGGTGCCAAAGGTATCGGAGAGTGAAACTCCGAAATGGGCATTCAAAAGCGCGATGAGATTTTTGTTGGTGGGCAGCTCAGGGGTATATCCTAATTCAACGACTTGCTCGTTGATCGGCAAACGCAGAAACGCATCCGAACTCCAGTCCTGCAGAATAAACATGATGTCCGCATCAAGGTTGTGGGCTGATTTGGTATAAGGCGACACATAGTCACATTCGTACGCACCACTATGGTAGTCCCCGATACCTCGGTAACCCGCAGGGATTTGCTGTTGGCGTTTGTGGGCCAATGCCAGCAAGGCTTCCTGTTTCGACAGGCCTGCTGGCGTCCAGAACTCTTGTTTCATCGTCGTTGACCAGACTGGTCAGGGAGGAACAGGCAGGTTCCGCTATATTGCTTCGTACCTCAATTACTGTCACGAATTCTCATGTGACGACGCAAACAAAACATGTGAGAATTTGGCCTGATAACGAGAACGGGGGTGACGGTCCATGGAGTTGAGCGAAGTAAAACCGTCGACAACGGTCGTCGCCGTCTCCTTACTGGTACCTGGCCTTGTTCGTTGCGCGCGAAGGCTTAGCGCCCTTTCCGGCAATACTTTGTCGAAGAACACCTCCCAAGCCGTCACCTTTCTTCCTTGTTTGCTGATATTCAGTATTGCCTTACTAAGGGGCGCTGCTGGGCCGCAGACTCATGGACCGCACTTGAAGCCGAGTTAAACGCAACTGAAGGCAATCCCCTTCCCTTATTGGCAGCCCATCAGGACAAGACACGTGCCTGGCCCGCCATTGACCACAGTCGCTTTTTGCTGCGAATGGCTTTGGCGCAGGAGGAAAATGGTGAACTGGATAATGCCATTACCAGCTATGACCTTGCCGTTGAAGTATTACGGGCACTGCCGCCGACGACAGAACTCGCTACCGCCTACAACGAGCGCTCGTATATTCGTTACCTGCAAACCAATGACCCGCTCGTTTACTGCCCCGACAGGCAGTTGGCCGTCAGCATCGCCCGCCAGTTGCCTGGGGAACCAGAGACCCAAGCCAAAACCTATACGCAGTACGCGTTTTGCTTCACGCATAAGCGGGAGCAGTTCAATGAAGGATTGTCCTTGCTGCGTGAAGCATTGGAGATCGCCAAAAGCAATCAGCTGTCTCCCAATCGCATCGGCATGATCTACAACGCTACCGGTTTGCTTTACCGAAAAAATCAAATCTACGACAAAGCGCATGAGTACTTGACGCTAGCCTACGAACAATGGGCGTCTGTGGATGACCGTCAAGACATGTTCAACATGCTGCACACGCTGGTTAGTGTGGCCATCGAGTTGAATCAGCTCGATCAAGCGCAAACCTATGTAGAGAAAATGTTTGCGCTAGCGAATAACTCACCTCAGTTCAAAGACTTCACATTTTTTGCTGAACTCAATGCCGGCCTGGTAAAGCTCGCGCAAGATAACTACAGCAATGCCATCTCCCATTTTCATCGGGCCGAGTCATTGGCTAATACCACATCAGAGCAATTCTTCATTACGATGAATCGTGTGAAGTTGGCTAAAGCGGCGCTCCTGGGCGGTAACGAAAAGGAGGCCATCCAGTTTGCCAAAACCGTCAATGAATCATCATCGTTAGGCTCGCTTGATGGCGGCAGCCAAGACTTTGTCAAAGCGATGGTCGCACTGGATAATCGCCAACCCGTTATCGCGGCAAAGCACTTACTGGACATGAGCCGGAGTGAGACCAAAGCTCGTAGAGACTTTATTCGTTCTGCGGCGTTGGAATACGCTAGCCGACATGATGCCAGCGTGGCGCAGTTCGAGAAGACCATGCTGGAGACTCAGCTACAAATTCAGCAACTGCAACTGGCCTCACAAGAACAGGCACAAAAAAACACACGCATTTATTTGATTCTGAGCTCACTGCTGGCGATAAGTCTCAGCATGTTGGCCGTCGTTCTCGTGCGTTCGCGCGCCAAATTCCGCTACCGGGCTCAGACGGATCATTTAACGGGTGCGGCAAACCGACGACACCTGTTTGAGCTGGCCCCCATTATTCTGAACCGCACGGCTGCAAAGTCTCAGCCCGTTTCTGTATTGTTGTTTGACATCGATCACTTTAAACGAATCAATGACAAGTATGGCCATGATGTTGGTGATGAAGCCATTCGCTTTGTGGTGCGCACCGCACGCTCGATCAGTCGTAGTCATGATCTAATCGCGCGCCTTGGTGGCGAGGAGTTTGCCTCGCTGTTGCCGGAAACCGACATCATTCAAGCCAATGAGATTGCCGAACGTCTGCGGATGAGCCTGCAAGAACAAAGCCTGCTGTACAAAGGCCATGTAATCAAAATGACCATCAGCATTGGTGTTGCGACACGCCGCACCAATGATGAAACATTGGACTCGCTATTGAATCACGCCGACCAGGCCCTGTATGAAGCAAAACGCGGCGGCAGAAACCGGGTGGCCCACTTTCAAGCTTGAAGTCATTCGCTATCACTTGTTGGCTTTCAGGCGTGAAATAAAAAAGGTGGCTTGATGCCACCTTTTTTTCATGTGAAGCATTACTTGTAGAATGCTTCAACCTTGCCTTTCAGCGTCACCAGCAACGGCTCGCCACGACGGTCAACGGCTTTGCCAGCAGGGATTTTGATCCAACCTTCGCTGATGCAGTATTCCTCAACATCGAAACGCTCTTTACCATCGAGACGAATGCCGATGTCATATTCGAGCAGGTCAGCGCGGTGGTGCGGGCTGCGCGGGCGGACGGAAAGGCGGTCCGGCAGATCAGGGCGGGCGGTGGTGTCGTTCATGGTTTGACTCTTGATGGCGAAAATTTCGCGCTATTTTCGGCGAGTCGGTCATTGGTTTCAACCTCACGAGGCGCCTACTTCTCCGTACTGCCCGTGCGAACCAAAGCCTACTCTTGTGGTACAGGTATGCACACAGGCTATGGAGATGGGTTTGTACGCTAATTTTCCATCTGGTTTCATACTTTGATGTGGGCATTTTGTATACAATCGCCGGCCCTGCCGACTCCCATCCGAGTTTTACATGAATACCCTGAAGACGTTTCGGGCCCTGAGCCTGATTGAGGGACTTTCGCTGGTAACGCTGCTGTTCATCGCACTGCCGCTACGGAATTATTTCGATATCAATATCGTCTGGCCGGTGGGCATGACCCACGGCGTGTTGTGGCTGGCCTATCTGGTGATGTCACTGGCGGTAAGCCATAAGCAGAAATGGTCAGTGCTGTTTTGGCTGGTAGCGGTGGTGCTGTCCGTATTGCCTTTCGGGTTTCTGTTGCTGGATGCAAGACTGAAACGGGAACTGGTGTTGCAAGCTACCTGATTGGCTTAAAGCCGTTCAGACACAGCCTGTTCTGACACCACGTCACCAAACCTTTCCGAAGAATTTCCGTTTCATTTCCGCGCAGGCGGGAATCCAGACATCCTCATTGCAAAAGCTGGACTCCCGCCTACGCGGGAGCGACCTGTTTGCGGTTCATATTTCTGTCAACAAAGGCACGTGCCCCTTCGTGCAAATTACAAACACCGCTACCACCACGACGCATGACTGCCAGCCTCTTTTGACGGCACACGGTAACGCTCTGACGCGGACCCCGTTGCCGAGGATTCCCCCGCCTCCTCAGGGCCATGATAAGCGGCAAGCGAGCGATTCCATGCCGTATTGGCATCTCTGGGTTGGGTATGACCTATTCGATTCCAGTGGCCTGACGCACCCGGAGGCCGGTGGCCAAGAATCGCGCGGCCATACTGGAAGATCGTTGAGGTGGTCACGCTTCGATACCACGCGTAAGTCTGGTGGTAAGTTGCGCTGGTCAAATTTGCAGGCGACCTAGACCTGTCAGCCAGGAATCCGATTGATAGCACTTGTAATCCGACCGATGAAGATTTTGCCGGATTTGAATAACCGTACTTGGAGCGATTGTTGGGGTTGGTGTCCCGCTGTCCGGCTTTGGCAGCATCAAATGAATAAAGTGTTTCTGGATCAAACGTCGTGGATGCCAGCTGATGTAAACGGCCAGCACCTTTCCAAGAGTTGATTCGTCTTAACGCTGTCGAGCGACTGGTTGAAAGTGCGCCCTCAAGTTCCGCCCTTGAGAAAAGCCTGGTGTTGAACGCCGACTGGGCACGTGACATATCGGCATCACCGCCGCTATCACTATCTCCGCCAGCGGATTGATCTCCCGTTGCGCGCCCGCTGTCTCCTTCTGATACCGGGTTAATTGACACCCTGACCCACCAACGACCTCCACGCTGAAATGCGTCAAGAGACTCGCATCCATATCTCATTTTTATCGCTGCAAATGCCGGTCGCAGCAAAGCTGCGGAAACTGGCCCGCTGAAATTTCTCACTGCCGTAATCGCGGCCTGGGACGCGAGACGCAACCTCGTCTGCGGATCTTGAGGAACTCCTGCTTGCGCAACAAAACGACCTAATCTTCGCGCCATGTTGACGATCCACGCGACTACACGATCCAGCGCCCGATCAATCGGCGCTCTGATACGGTTGATAATGTTCGTTACCGCATCGCTGACTCGGCCCAGGCCAACCAGGCGCGCCAGGAAGCTGATCACCAATGTCAACAAACCGGCCATCGTTTGCTCAACACGATTGGCGGCGGCACCAATGGCGCCACTGGCAATTGCGGAAATCGAATTGATGAATGCGCCAGCCACTTGTGCAATCTGCCGCATGCGCTCAATAAAGAACATGATCGTGTTGTAGATGGCGATGATGGCCTGTATGACGGCACCTGCAGGATTCAAGCTGGTGATCAGACGGGTGATGGCGGCTTGCACAACACGCACGACGACAAAATTACGAATTTGTTCGATGACCATTTGCTGCAAATTGCTGATGCCTTCGCGAATTTGCTGCCAGGCAGCGGCCGGGCCTTCAGTGACCAAGGTTCTGACGATCTCGAATCCGGTTTCCATGGCACGGACTGGCGCCTCGCCGACCGCTCTGACCAATTTTTGGCGAATGTTCTGCCAGGTAAGCCCCATTACTGACAGCACGAATTTGATGATTTCCTGGAAGGTCAGTGCCTGCGGAATGTACAAACCGGCGCCGGCCATCGCGCCGGTCAGCCACTGAATCAAGCTGTTGCGTAAGTGCCGGCCAATATTGCGGGCAAACTGTTGAAAACCGAGTCGCGCCGCTCTGACCAAATTGCCAACGAAACCGATGGGATTGCGCAAAATGGATTGGAAGGCACCGGCCGCGCGACGGATGTATGGCATCGCGCCGGGTGCCACGACCGAAAACAGAATTTCCAGCAACTGAATGACCGTGCCCATCGCCCAGGAAATAAACTGACCGGCAAAACCACCGAACACCGCGCGAACTTTGTTGAACGCGCCGACCACGGTAACCAAATCAACGATGGTCAACGAGCGCAACGTCTGCATGAACAGCGAGGGAATCTGCCGGACAAACCCCATGACGCCTGACAAGGCGCCCTGGAACCACGCCCAGGCCCGCGCAATGGCGTTGCCACGCTTGATGTTGAGCCACACCTCTTCCTGGCCAATCAGCTTCATGAAGCCGCCAATCAAGGTATCGGCTGTGCGCGGCACCGGGTCGCCGGTAATCGGATTGACGCCGAGCACGGCGATCAGCAAATCCCAGGCACGGGTTTGCGAAGCTAACTCCGCCAACGGCCGCAAGATGGCGTCTTTGACAAACTCCAGGATGCCATTGATTAGTCCTTTCGCGAAGTTGATCAAGCGGTCGATGGGTTCGGTGAAGATTCGCTTGGCGCGATTCCAGACACCGCCCAAATCAAAAATATCTCGCCAACCCAATGAGTCGAGAAACTCCATGACCGCATCACGAATCATCGCGCCAGTCATGCCAAGGCTACGGATCTGTTGCTCGACCCAATTGCCCACTTTATCGAATACACCGTGATTATCGAGCGCACGGGTGATCAGGTTGCCGCCCGGAATGAATTCGACAATCGCACGCATGATATTGGCCGCCGAGCGATCAACCCGACTCATGTTGATTGGATTTATCCCCAATACAATCGTGAACATCCGGTAACCCGGAATGTTGTAAGCCTTGTCGGCAAAGTAGTCGAGTGCATCGCTGATGCCGAGCCGCTGCGCTTTCGGTTCACTGCGCTCTTTCACTTCCGGCTCGGCGGAGCGCTGCACGCCGCGCGCTTGCGTTACCGCGCCTTGTTGAATGGTGTGAGTCAGCTCATGAGCAATGAGTTCGCGGCCTTCCGATTGCTCCGGCTGAAAGCGATCGCGGCCGAAAAAAATGTGGTTGCCAACGGTAAACGCTTGTGCGCTCAACTGCCGGGAAAGGCTGGCGGATTTATTGTCGGTATGAATTTTTACGTTGCTGAAATCGGCATTGAAGCGCGGCTCCATGAACTGCCGAACACTCAACGGTAGCGGATTGCCGGAAGCCATCGCCCGCTCGATATCGGATTGCACATTGGCGCCGACATTTGGCGCGCCATCACCGCTTCGTGCGACAGGCTTTGCGCCAGATGCTTCGCGTTCTTTTACCTCGGCCTTTTCCTTGCGCGCCGGTTTGACCGCACTGGCCGCCTCTTTTTCTTTTACTTCAGCGGCTTTGCGGGCGACATTGCCAGGGCTGCCCGATTCTCGTTCTTTCACTTCAGGCTTTTCTTTGCGTGCAACATTGGCCGCACTGGCTGGCTCTTTCTGCTTCACTTCCGCCGCGGATTTGCGCGCAACATTGCCGGTAGTGGCAGGCTCCTTCTCTTTCACCGGGGCGCCGACTTTGCGTGCCACGTTATTGGCTTTCGCTGGCTCACGCTCTTGAACTGCTGCGCCGGCTTTGCGTGCTACGGCAGGCCCCGCTGCCGGTTTTTCTTTTGGTTCTTGTGGCGCCGATTTTTCCGGCATGCGCATGACTTTCTTGGCGGTGCTGTCGGCTTCTTTTTCCGCCGAGTCCTTTGGCGAGGAAACACGCAAAGTGCTGAACTGAATGGCGCCTAAAGCGCTGCGCTGGGCAACCGTATGTGCCGCTGAAACGGTGGCTACCGGCGGTTTTTCCAGCGGCCGGGCCGGGGTTTTGGTTTTGGTTGCCGTTGCGCTCATAGCGCCTGACCGGACTTCAGCAGTTCGCGTCGCACGCCCTGCTCGACATCGTGCTTGCGCAACATCTTGTCATCTCGACTCAAACTGCGCAGCAGGGCAAAACGAATGACGTTCAAGATTACGCCACCGGTAATCTCATGGCGTTCGGCCAATGCCGCAAGGTTAACGTCATCAGCAATGCTGACTTCAGGCGGAATCGCTTCCTGCCACAGGCGCAATCGCTCATGCGCTTTCGGCAACGGGAAATTGACCACCGAATGAAAGCGACGCAGGAATGCCTCGTCGATATTCTCGCGAAAGTTCGAGGCAAGAATGACGACACCGCTGAACTCCTCGATTCGCTGCAACAGGAAACTGACTTCCTGATTGGCGTAGCGATCATGCGCATCGGAAACCTTGGTGCGTTTGCCAAACAAGGCATCGGCTTCGTCAAAAAACAGTATCCAGCCTTTGTGTTCGGCCGCATCAAATACCGCAGCGAGATTCTTTTCGGTTTCACCGATGTATTTCGATACCACCATGCTCAGATCGATGCGGTACACATCACGCCCGCAATGTTTGCCGAGCAAGCAGGCGGTCAGCGTTTTACCGGTGCCCGAAGGGCCAACGAACAGCGCGGTATAACCGGGCCGTAAACGATGAATCATGCGCCAGTCGTGCAGCAAAGTATGGCCATGCATCAGCCAATGCTTGATTTCCTCAAGCTGCTCCAGCGTCGGTTCCGGCAGCACCAGATCCTGCCAGTCCAGCGCGGTATCGACTTTGCGCGCCGGAAAGTCACTGCCAAAACGCGGCGCCGGTTCATGGCCTTGTAGCACGCGCATGATGGTCGCATACGGCACGGAAAGGCTGGCACTGGTGAATGGCTCGCCTGCTTGCAGATTGCCGAGCGTCAGCCACTGTTCGCGACGCAGCAAGCCACCTTCATCGAAAAACGGCATGCAGGCCAGACGCGTGGCGATCTCATCGCCAGCCAACAAAAACAACGCTGTTTCAACGGTCGGAATAAAGCCACTGTGCTGGGCCGAACTGAGCCCGCCAAATTCGGTGTAACCTCGATCAGTGTTGGGATTTTTCAGCCAAAGCGCATCAAGCAACTGCGGATAAACATTCGGGCACAAGGCCAACAGAAAGACCAGACGTTCGCCCAGCGTGAACGCGGCCTCGCGAATGGCGCTGGCATACGGCGAGCGACTGTTGGCCAAATCCGGTGCTGGAATCACCAGTGACTGCGTGTCGCCCTGCTCCGTTTGCAGATACAACTGCAAGCGCGCATGCAGCACTTCTTCCAGCCATAGCATGTCCTGCAGCACGTCCGGCGCGCTGCTGGTATCCGGCAGGTTTACCACACGACCAGTAGCGGCTTCGGCATCCATGACAGTTTCACCATATTGATGGACCAGGGAAGATGGGTCAGCAACACATCGAAGGCTTCTTTGTGGATGTGCAGCGTCAATCCTTGTGCGTCGTCAATCAGCACACCGCGACGCTGCAAAAAGCTGAGTTGCAATGACTCAACGCGGGTTTGTTTCAGTGCCGTCCAATGCGACAGCACGGCCTGCAATAACGCATCGGCCTCAGCGCAGTCTTGCGCGGCAAGCGAAGCCTCAGGCAACGAAATCGCGCGCGGATAAACGCCAAGCAATAATGCGTAGAAAGGTGTGTCGAAATCCTGGGCTTGGGTTTCTCCACTGGCCAGGTAATGCAGCAGTTGGGCGGCACGTGGTAACTGCTCTGGCACGATGCGCTTGTCGCCTTTCTGGCAAATGCCGCAAGCGGCAAACAAAGTTGGCAAATACGGATGCAACAACACCGTGCCGGCATGAAACATCGATACGCCACGACTCTGTTCCGATGTTTCCTCTACCACCGGTTCTGTCTGATCCGGCTCAACCGAACGGGCCACACCGGATTCAGCGAGGAGCAGCACCGGCAACTCTATATCTGGCAACAATGACTTCACTTGCGCTGACACTTTCTCGATCGTCTTGGCGTCATGGCGTTCAACCAATGTGCAAAAGAGCGGCAGCAATGTTGGTATTGATTTCGAGGTTTCTGCAGATAACGTTAGCTGCATGGTCAATGATTGCAAATAGCGGGCAAGTGAATCCGAAGCGAGCCAGGTCGCGATCCAGAATCGGTGAAATGTTGGTAGCTGTCCGCTCTGCTCGGCAATCTGCAACCAGGAACTTGGCGGCGCCAGCTCAGCACGAACCAGCAAAAGCGCCAGCACTTCCGGTTGTTCCGGTTTTGTTGTCAGCTGCAGCATTCGGCGCAACACCGCGAGCCAGGAAGACCAACCGCCAATCTGCAGCGAAGCGAGTATCGCGCCTCGTTGCCGCCGTAATAGTTGCTGAAATGGTTCCAGCACACGCTCCCGCTGCTGCATGGCCATCGGCCAGGGCAGCACGCCTTGCCGCAAGTAATGCAGCAGCATTTGCTGGTCATTGGCCTCAACTGACCGCCGTGTCGCAGCAAACTCAAGGTCTGTGCTGGCTTCACCGACGACAGAGCCCGATAAATCCACCGCGTTGTCCAGCTGACGCCACAGCTCGGTCTGCACCGCTTCGGCAAGCTTTGATAAATCATCAATGCGCACGGAAAGGGTCAGCGATTTGATTTGCCGCACTTCATCAGGCGGACACCAGGCATCACAAACCGCAGCCAGGCAGTTCGATGCGTCGTTATCGATCCAGTCGCGCAACTGGCCCCGCCAGGACTCGGCGCTCGTGCTTGACTGACCACGAAGCGTCAGTTGCAAGGCCTGAATCCGATGCGGCTGCGGTTGCATGATCAGATCTTCAGTACGCCGAACACTTTGCCGAACGAAGCATTACCGGAGAATTCACGACCAAGCTTGTCGACGCCGCTATTGAAGTTCTTGATCGCGGTGCTGTCGACCAGTATCGATGACTGGGTTTTCACCATGGTCATCGCTTTCTGGCCATCGCCACCGGCAGTCAAATCAAGATTATTGGCCGCGACAAATCGCGTGGTTTCTTCCAGTGATTTGGCAAGCTCGGCCTCGGCCTTTTTGATGTCCTCTTTCAGGTTTGTGCGTTTGTCATCGGGCATATCGACATCAAGCATCTGGTTGCGCATCAACTCGATTTTTTCGGCTTTGACTTGTTGTTCTTTCAACAGCAGGTCCAGCGCCTGATTACTGACGCTCGGTTTGACGTTCTTGATATCAATGGTGCGCTTCTCGAGATTGGTGAACACTTCGCCCATCGTCGTGATCGAATTCTTGAATACATCGAAGTAGCCGACATGCTGATTCAGCTTCGTGGTCCAATCCGGCTCGATATCGACCTTGAACCAATCCTTGACCACCTTGGTGCGCGGCGGCAGCAGGCTGATGCCTTTGTCAATGACCAGTCCCGGTTTGATATTCGGACGTGGCAGCGTCGGTTCGTCCATGGCGTCATCCTCGTCTTCCTCCAGCCAATACGGCAGCGACAAATCCCCGACGATGACGCCAGAGGTGTCATAGACGACGACAAAGGTGCCGCCACGCGGACCGCCGCCGGTGTGCGACAAACCGGGATTGCGTTTGACGAAGCCGGGAAACGTTGCTTTCTTTTCGCGCTTTTCGTCCTTGTCTTTGATCAGCAAATCCACCCAGTCCAGCCACTGGATATGCGGGCTGCTGATCAGGCTGTCGAATGGCGTCACAAATTCGGTTTTGACAACATTGCTCAGCTGGAATTTGTAATCGCCAGCGACACTCATCGTTTTGTTCAAATCTGAACGCCAGGATTGTTGCTCGCGAAAGTCGACGTATTTCTTTGACAGGCTTTCTTTCAACACCGCGGTGTTTTCCACCAACTGATTGTCCATGGTATTGGCCGTGTCTTTCAGGCGTACCGCTTCGGAGCTGTTGGGCGAATCCACAATAAGGCTGCGATCAACCGAGTCGACGACATTGGCCTTGAAGGTCTTGCTGAATTTCTGCACATCGTCCATCTGGAACACCAGGTCCTGACGCAGTACCTGATGAAAACGATGCAGATCGCTGAACTGCCATTTCGGTTTGATGAACAGGTTTTTGTGATCAACGGTCAGCATGACCGCCTGCAGCGCAACGGGGAGATTTTCATTGGCAAACAGCTGCTTCAGTGACGCGTAAGTGGTGGCAGCGCTTTTGCCGATATGCCCCTCGATGCGGAAATGACCAAACTGGTCGATAAAGAAGTTCAGTGGGTTAGCCGACGGGCCACTCGCGCCCAGCGATGCGGCCGAGTAACCATAGTTTTCCAAGCCGCGATCTTTCTGAAACAGCGCGTAATTCCAGTGCCGGAAAATCTCCGGTTGTGCCGCCGCGCGAAAATAATGCGGCACGGCGCGTTCACCGACGGCGCTCTGCTGATGACATTCCGGTGTGCAGGCGATATTGCTCAGCGTATTCGGTACGTCCGCATGCTGTGCCAACAACAGCGTGCGTTTCAGCATGAACGACAAGTGCTGCCGCTGGCCATCATGATCCTGTGCCGGTGAAGGATAGTAAGGCGTGCGCAACACTGGTTCATCATTGCTGACCAGCTCGCCCAGCAATACATGTTTGGCAAAGGTCATGCTGTCTGGGCAAAGCCACTGGCGATGACCAATCAACGTGCGCTGAAATTCATTCCAGGCCGCAGCGATATCGGTCAGCGCCGAATAATAGTATTGAATGCCGATATGGCGAGTGCTGAACGCTTGCTTCAATGCGTTCAGATTCGATTTGGCGCTGTTGACGCTGGCCGCTGAAATGACCTCGGCAAACAATGGGCCGCCATGCTGCAAGGCCAGATCCAGTGTTTGCACGATGCTGTTATGCAGTGTGTTGCAGGCATTGCGATAAGGCGTGGCAAACTGCGCCGTTGTGTTGATGCTTGTGCCCAGTTTGACTCGCGGTATCGCGATCGGCAGCAGCGTGTCGGCCAGCTTGTCGGCGGTGGCGACATCCGGCAATAAACCGGCGGCCTCACTATTGGCCACGAGCAATATTCGCGGCGTGTGCATCGCCTCTTTACCGAGATTGTCGCAGTCGGTGCCGGAGCAGATATCGTCATCTTTCAGATAACTCTCCATGTAGAACAGGACGACAAATGACGACAGCGGATCACCAGCGGTGCTGGCAAACTGACTGAGCGGCAAGGCATCGACCACCGATTCTCCGACGGCAACCAATTCATACAGGGTCAAGGCATTGCCGCCCGGATGAAACGGTGCATACTCCGGTGCGTTAACGCCATAAAGACGGAATCGATCGAAGACGGCATTTTTACTCAGCACCAGCAAATCGCCATCGGTGGTCAGCGCCAGGCCTTTGCTGATTTGAACCTGCTGGCCCGACAGCGATGGCCGCAATCCGGCCACCACGCCGACGCCAGTCAGATACAGGCGATTCAAGCGATCCTGATCTTCCAGATAGTCGCTGACGCTGTTCAGCTGGTCATGGGTCAACACCTGATCTTTTTCAAACACGCTGAACATGCTTGAGATGGTTTCCAGACTGCGGTGAACGGTTTGCATGGCGTTTCTCCATCCTTGCCTATTCGGCACTATCCGATGAGCCGAGCGAAGTCCGGCCAACGATAAATTTCTCCTGCACTTCCGTGCCCTCGACCGGGCTGCACTGACGCAGTCGCTCGGTCGGATACACACTCTTCATTTCGATCAGCGCATCGAGCATTGCGCGCCATTTCTGTTTTGCTTGTGCGGTTTTGGCGCCGGACTTGATTTCCAGCCAGTCGCGATAAACGTTTTCGAAGGCCGCCATCGTTGCCTGATCGAGCCAACAGATTTTCGGCAGCAGATGTGCTGGCGTTTCAGCGCGCACCACGGATTCGACGTAATCGCGGAATGCCATATTGGTGAAGCGACCGGCGAACGCCGGAAAAACAAAGTGCACCCGATAGGAATAAGGGTCGTGATCGGCGCATGGCGTACAGGCGTTATCGACACAAACGGTCAGAAACTCATCGAACGCCGCCGGTGGCAGCAGCAACAGGTTTTCGATCAGATAAAAACCTTCCTCGGCGTAATGCTCCTGCAGATACTGCATCAGCCCGCTGATAGCTTCTTCCATCGCGTTTTCATCATTGAAATACTCGATGCGGCGCGCCAACACTTCATCGGTTTCATCGACGATATTGAAGTAGTGGCGATTGTCACTGGTCAGTTTGCGCTGATAGCTTTCCGGCTGCTGGGCGTAGTGAATGGCCAGCTGCATCTCGGCAATGGCCTCGGCTTTGGTGACATAGTGCTTGCTTGATGACAGCAGAATCTTGCCGCTAACCCGGTGCAACACCCGGAAACGAAACTCGTCATCCGGTGTCGTGTCGATTTCCGCGTAGATATCGTAGGCGACTTCACTGAGGCTGCGCCGACGATAATTGCGGATACCAAGCAAACGCGCGATACGGCGCTCAAGCCCGGAAACGTTCTCGCTGTTCCAGATATCTTCCGGCTGCTTGGCGCTGTATTCGTAAGCGCCAGCGCGGTGATAGGAAAGCGTCGGATAGTCTTGCAGGAAATAGCATTTGTCCGCGGCCACCGCCAGGCTGTGAGCGGAAAAATGGCTCTGCATCATCGAAGCATAAGGAGCAAACGATTCCCCCAATCGCGCCGATAAATGGTCGAGAAAGCGATGGCGCCGCTCCCGCTCGTGACTGATATTCTGCAAAGACCGCATCGCAGCGACCGGGTCAGCATCGTGATAGCTGCTGGTGCGCACACCGGTGGACAAGGCTTGAAAAAACGTGGTTGCTTCCTGTTCCGGTCGTGTCGAATACAGCAACGCCAGATGCTTCAGCTGCATCAGAAAGTTCGCCGGCAATTGCTCCAACTGACTGATGAAAGCGCTGAGATTATGGGCATCGCGTTGGCGCGTTTGATCGGCATTGGCCGGCAAGCCTTCACTGCCGATGCCATACACCTGCGGCAGCTCGGTCTGTATGCTGACATAGCGCTCAACCTGTTGTTGCACGCCTTGTGGCAGCGGCAAATCCTCGTCAATCGGCGTTTCATTTTTCTGCCGAAGCTCGGCCATCAACTGCAGAAAACGCAGTTTGACTTTTTCGAGGTTCGGCTGAATCGGTACATGACGCTTGTAGATGACGACGCGCGAACCATCGAGATTCAGTGTTGGTTTGTGCTGAGGTTTGACCGGCACCAGCCAGGGCTGAGTGATTTTTGCCGTGTCAGCATCGGTAATGACCGCTTCCCGGATATGGGTCAGGCCCGGCAGGTCCATCAGCAGATTGTAGATGTCACTCAAGCGCAACTCGGTGCGCAGCTCTGAGGCCAGAAGCTCCTCATCGAAAATGAAGCCGCAGCGTAAACGTGGACCGTTGAATAGCGCTTCGGCGCTGAAACGGTGTTCAAGCTCGGCATAAGTGTAGTTATTGACGACGGGTGCTAGGTAGTTCTGCACCGTGAAGTAAATTTGCGCCAGCAGTTCATTAACATCGATTTCCGGCGCCACTTCCAACTCGGCGCACAAACGGAAGCCTTGCTCAGGTACAGCGCTTATGCTGATGAAATCCTGCGCCAAGCTGCGGTTTTGCATCAAGGTTTTGTGCACCAGTTTTTCGGTTTCGCTTTGATCGGTTTCCGGCTCGTGGTCGAGCAACACATCAAACAAACCGCGAACTGAAACGGCCTCTATCCACGGATCGCTGGCGGCGGTTCGGGACAGGCTGCCATCGCGGGTATCCAGATACAGCGTCAGCGGGTGTTCACTGAACCAGGCGTTGCGCACACCGGGGAGATCAATCAACAGCTTGCGATAGTCAAGCACCGTCAGGGCTCGGTTCGGCAAAATTTCCCGTGCGCGATAAACCGTTTTTTCTTCCGGGTGCTCGGCCAGCAGATCGGCCATCGGCAGCGCGGTGCGAAACGCGGTTTCACTCAAGCCATAAGCCAGCACTTCGAGCAGCGTGATGCCCGGATCGTGAATATTGTGATCGGTCCAATGCTGGTGCCCGAGCTGTTGGATTTCGTTGACGGCTTCAGCGTACAAGCTCGCCTGACTTTGCCCCCACTTGGCCGGCGTTTGTCGTTGCAGTTTTATCGGAGCGCTCATCGGTTTCCCTTACAGCCTTTCAGTCAGGGCGTGTTGGTAGTCGGAGGCCAGAATCACATCTGGCGCCAGCGGCGATACTTCATGGCTTTCCGTTAACGAGTTCGGCGTGTCCAGCCAGGTTTGCAATTTGACGTCGGTCAGGTAATCCACAGACGGATGTTCCTCCAGCAAATTGATCAGCGCCGAGCGATAGAGGCGGCCACCGAAATGCGGCGTCTGGGTCTGGTCATAAGCCCATGGTGATAGATAGGCAATCAACTGTTGCTGCAATACACCGGCGTAATAGTCAAACGCGTAACCGGCGCGCATTTTTACCTGGCATTGCAGGCGCACACGTTGAAAACGCGGGTTGCGTACCTCGACCAATGCCCCCATCGCCAGCCTCGTTTGCAGCATCGCTTTGATCTGTTCCAGCGTGGCAATATCAGCACGTGGGTTCAGGGCATCAACTCCACCGGTCTGTTGCTGATTCGGTAATACCAGTACCAGCACACTGCCCGGCTGCAACCACTGTTGCGCGGCGCTGTGTTGCAACACCTTGACCCGATGAATCTGCGGAAAATGCTGCAGCACCAAGCGCTCCATGTCCCAGCTGGTCACTGCCCGATCTTTATGGCGCAGCCGCTCATGAGCACGACGATACAAATCGGCGTCCGACTCCGCTGCTCGCCCCGAAAAAGAAGGGTACGGTTGCGCAAGCGTTTTGATACCTTCGATCGGCGTGATCAATTTATTGATGCTTTTCGATGGCAAGGCCTGCAGATAATGCTGCGGAGCATTGCCTGGATCCTGAAACCGGACCTTGATGCCATTGTTGACCACCATGCGCAACGCGCAAACGGCGTCCGCATCCTGTGCGGCACTGACCCGCAACCAGACCAGCGCCTCCGGCATCAGACTATTGCCGCTGGTGATTTCCGGCGGCATGACAGCGGTGACGATGCCGCTGTGGGTCAGTGCGTCGGTGCCATCCTGCAGACCATCCTTATCGTTCAGATCTCGCCAGTGGTTATCGCAGAGCACCTGCCAGCGCAAGCTGGTGCGATGCTTGTCCGGATTGGCCGTGCCTTGCGCCACTTCGAAATACACACTGATGCTCTGGCGGGCAGCAAGTGCGGCGACGCCAAGATACAACTCACCTTCAGCGTTATGCTCGGCAAACAGTGGCACCGATTTTTGCGCCACATACGACAATGCCTGGCGCAATACTCCGTGCTCACGACGCACACCAAACGCATCGACATGAAAGAATTTTTCTTTTTCGTTGGCAAACTGCGTAGCATCCTGAGCATTGAGATTGATCCAACTACCGGTAGCGACATAGTCCATCGACACTGAGCGAATGACTGGCGTATAGGGCTCATTCAGTACTTGTTTACCGGTAGTTTTATACGCTTCTTCAATCGTCCGCTTGCGATACTGTTCGTGATAAAAACTGTCCAGCAAGGTGATGTGAATACGTTTGTCCGCCGATGACAACACCGGCGTTTTATCGGCACCATGCAGTACCGGTGTATGCAACACAAACTGGCTGGCCAGCGTTTTCGCCCATAACGATCCGCTGTGATGCAATTGATAAACGGCGAATGCCGGACTGCTTTGCGTCGGGCTGCCGGCCGCCCCGAGCTGCCAGGTGACGGTGGCAGCGCCACTGTTGTTGAACAGATTGATCGTGCTGCTACGCTGGGCACCACCGGCGTCGCGATAAGCAATGCTGGCGTTGAAGCTGCTGTTGCTGATGCCATAGAGGTTGTAGTTGGCGTAATGACTGGCAAAGTTGCTCGGTGGATTCTGCCATTCGACGGTGATATCGAGCTTGCTCAGCGGTTTCGCCAGCATTTCGTCATGGCCGATACGCCAAACCATTTGCGACTTTGGCTGCGGGCCCCAGGGATGGAAAGCTTTATCCGGTTTCAGATCGCCGAAGTCATTGGCCATCGTCTGAGGCAGCACACCATTGGCCGAAACCTGCAATTGCAACTGTTGTAACTGCACCGATTTGACATCGTTCCAACCGAGCTGCGTTTGCTGTTGATTGAGCACAATCTGCAATACCGGCTCGGTGTTCGGGTAACCACTGCCGTGCACCGCACTATTATGGGCAACGATATCCCCTGCACTTTCCGGCACGGTGATTTTCAAGTGCAATTCGTTGCCGCTGCGCGTGCATTGGTAGCCAAGTGGTCCAATCCAATTCTTGCTGCCGGTCAGATAGCAATGCAAACCGGCGCCCCATCTTGCGCTGCTCAAGCTTGCCGCATTGGCGCTATCGATACGCAGCTTCAGCGTAACGCTGCGCTCGCTGCTGACCATGAACAGCAATGGCGAAGCGACGGCAAATCCGACATTGGCCAATGGCCTAGACACGGCACCAAATGCCGACCATTGCACATCGTGTTCGGGCAGTTCAGCCCCCAATCCGTCAGCAGAATTGGCAATCGGCGAAACCCGCAACGCGCCTCGGCCGCTTGTGTCGCGCCACAGACATTTCAGTTGTTCGATCCGTGCCGCAGTGATGACGGTGCTTTCGGTGGGTGCGTAGCGACGCTCGATACCGCTGGCATCCTTGCCGGCAGAAAAAAAGTGGCCAGGTTCCACCAGCGTCGACGACGCATTCGGTTTTAATGTCAAGGCCAGAAACGCTTCATCCGGATTTGCTGCGAGCGGTGAAAAATGCAACACATCGCGGTACTGAAAATCCATGTGCCGCTTGTTCAGCGCATTCAACAAGGCCTGCGGATGGCGATACAGTTTCAGGTAGGCCAACACCAACGCCAGATGAGGCGGTAGCGTGCCATCGCGCGCTTGCAGTGAGGCATGGATTGTCGACAAATACGGCGGGAAGAACGACTGCCAATGCGCTGCCGGATCATTGTCAAAAAATTTCACGTGGGTGCTGAAATCGCGCAGAAATTGATACAACTCCGCGATCTGGCGATCGTCGATCACCGGATAGTTTTCATCGAGTTCGGCCGGCACCCGTTCGGCCTGACTTTGCCCAGGCGCCAAGGATTGCTGTTGCAGTAAGGCTTGTGTCGACATTCCCTTGCGTCTCTTCGGCGTTATGTTGTCGGCGCGACCGGCAAGCTCACTTCGCTGCCATCACCAAGGTAATAGGGGTAAACCAGGTTGTAGCGCGAGTTCGTGGCTTTCACCTGATAGTCCAGTTCAATCAAAAGCTGCCCTTCCGAGAGTCGTGTGGTGTTGACCTGAAGCGCCATTACATTGACTCGCGGTTCATAAATCAGAATGGCCAGCGTGATTTGTTCGCGCAGCAAGCTGGCCTCGGTGGTGCCAATCGGTTTGAACAACCAATCCTGCATGTTCAAACCGTAGCGTGGTGCGAATGAACGCTCAGCCAACCGGGTGCCGAACAACACCTGCAGAGATTCGCGAATATCCTGTTCGTCCTCGCTCATTTGCACCGCACCTTCGCTGCGATTGAAGGCCGGCGGAAAGCGCCAACCACGGCCGAGGAACGAACTTTTTGCGTTGCCGTTTGCCATCGCGATTACCCGATAATGACGGTTGGTGAACCGACAATCGCCGCCGCTCCGCACAGACAGGTGTCGGTGGTGCGCAACGCTGGTCGGCCGCCGATGAACACGGTGCCGCTGCCAACCGGAAACGGACTGACCGTTGGCTGATGGCCGGTTGGTGGCAGCGAACACACATGCATATCGCCAACGACAGCGGCCGGCATGCCCGCAATCAACACGGTCGGCACACCGGGTCCGATGATGACGCCACCATGTGTTGTGTTATCCCCCATGCGTACGGCTGCGCTCATGTTTTTCTCCGTGACAATCGTTCAGTTGATTGGCATTCAGTTAGTTCAGTTGCAACATACTGCCTTTGACCGTGGTGATCGCCGTGCTCGACAGCTCGGCACCGGCGGTGCCTTCCAACTTCAAATCGGCCGCCGCTTTCAGGCCAAGTGATGAACCGGCATCGACAGCCAACGTGGTACCGGTTTTTAACTGCAGTGCCGTGGCGCTTTCAATGACGATGCCGTCCTGATTCAAGACAATGCGGTTGCCATGCTGATCTTTCAGCGTGATGCCTTTGTCATCATCACTAAGCAACACTTCCTGGCCGGCCGGTGTCGCCAGATGCATGGATTTTTTCTCTTCATTGACGGTCCAGGTCAGACCCGAGCGGCTCTTGTATTGCTTTTCGTGATTGTCGTTGCTGGCCGACAATGGCGCGGCTTTGGCGCTGCTGTGTAGCATGCCGAGCAGCACCGGATAGCGGGCATCCTGTTCAAAAAAACCGACGACCACTTCATCACCGATTTCCGGACGAAAAAAGAAACCACGGTCATCGCCGGCATCGAGCGTTGCGACGCGCGCCCATAAGCCGTCACTGTCTTGCACCATCAAGGGCAGATGTACGCGCACCCGATGTTCGCCGCTAGGATCTTCGTTATCGGTAACGACACCGACCTGCAGCCCCAAGGTATTTGGCACCAACGGTAACGACGAGCTTTGTCGCTGTTGCAACCAGATTTGCTGCACTGAAGCCAATACGCCACCGAACTGCAATTGCGTGCGCCAGCCGTTGGTGGCGTCGTATTCCTGATTGACGCCGGTGACCAACACTTCGCCAGAGAAACGCTCACCAAAGCCGGACAGGGTTATCCAATCCCCGGCGTGAACCGTGGCAACGCCATGACATTTCAAGCGCCCCTGGATTTTGTCGAGATGAGAAAACTTTCTGGCCGCATCGGCCCATTGCTGCGCTTCGGTTTCGCTGAGCCGAGTGTGAGACAACTGTAGCGGTTCACGCGCCAAGGCCTCGGCCAGATCACTGATGTTCAGGTTGCCGGCTTCGCTCAAACCGGTGTCGGCGCCATCGCGTTGCTGTGTTTGTTGTTGCGCGGCATCCCAGGCCAAGGTTTGCGAAGCATCCAATGCATCACGCGCATCGATTTCGGCATCGAACGCCAGCACCGTTGCGCCGAATTGCAGGGTCATGACTGACGCAGCCGTTTCCGGTTTCTGCACCAGCAACTGCGCGCCCTTGGTGAACACCAGCAAACCATTGGCCAAAGCCCGGTGCAACAGAAAATCCCAGTCGCAACTACGCCATTGCGCCATTTGCTCGTGCGTCACCTCAGTGCTCGCCACGTCCGCCTGCACCTGATGGCTTTGCGCCAACGTGGCCATGATGTCGCTGTCGGTTTGATCGAAGTAGGCAGCATCATGCTCCTGCAGGCTCATGCGGACGGCATCGTGCTTGCAGACCACATGCAGTTGCGGTGGCGCCTGCTCGCGAATTTTCAGCGCCTGACTGACGACGATGCCATGAAAGATATCGTGCTGTTGATTGGCCGTGCCGGCACGAATCTGAATGGTTTTGCCCGGCAGAAAATACTCGGAACTTGACAGCGTGAATTCACTGCTGGCCGCATCACCATCAGCAAACCAGAGTTCCGCTGTGGCGATTTTGTTGACGCGTGAACTGGTCACCACTGCCATTGCGGCATGACTACGCGGCAGCGCTTCACCGTCGATCAGAATCTCGAATTCACGATGTTCCGGCGGCACCGGCAGGCGACGGCTGCTCATGCCAAACGCTCCAGCGGCGGAAATTGCAAGCGCTGACCCGGTTGCAGGTCACGAAAATGCAGCAACTGATTGGCGTGCGCCACCTGACGATACAACTGGGCATCGCCGTAAATCTGCTGGCACAAGGCTGGCAGCGTATCGCCGGCTTTGATTACGCGAATATGGGTCAGATCCGGTGATTCGTCCTGCGCCATCGCCACCCGCGTTTCGTCATCGGCAAAATCGGTGAACACGGCCGTGATCACGGCGCGCAAGGGTGTGCCATCGGGCTTGAACAACTTGTAAGCAATCGACGCTGATTTCAACACACAGCGTTTGACGCGCAGTGTGCCCCAAGCCACTTTCAGATAATTCGGCCGATGAATTTCGCCGTTGTAACCGGTGACCGTTTGAAAGCTTTCGATCTTGTCCTGCACGACCAGAGGCCGACCATTGGCACCGGTGCCATCAAGAAAAAAGGTCAGCGTCAAATCGCCCGGTTTGATCTTTTTGAATTCCATACGGCTGGCGGTGGTACCGGAACCCTGGCCGGCGTCGTATTCCATTTCATAAGCCAGTGTCAGCTCGTGCGGATTGACGTAAGCCTCGAATGTCGCCATGCCATCACCCTGACATTGCGGATCGGTGTAAGCCTTGATCAGCACGCGCTCCAATTCGCCAGACATGCTCAGCGTTCCTTCTGCCGTTCCAGAATGCGCAAGACCTGCTCGACGCAGGTTTCAATCAGCTGCTGCTTATCCTGCTCGGCCGGTGGCGGCGTAGCGCCACCACCAGCGGCCTGATTGCTGACTTCAACGACGATGGTTACCTGTTCAATCAATACCGGCATGGCGAACCTCTTTCTCTGCGCTCAGCTTCTGTTCTGCCTGAAGCTTTGATAAAAGAATTGCAGACTCTCGACGACGACCGCGTTACTGGTGGCATTCAAATCACTGACCGACCATTTGGTCGGATAGGCTTTCTGCACGTGCCAGGTGATCAGTGGCTGGTGTTCTTCGTTCAATAACTTGATGTCCAGATCGCGTGGCGTCAGTTCATCGTTCTGCAGACATTCCTCGACCCAGTCCCATAGCGCCGAGCGCACCAGCAAACCCCGTTTCAGCACCAACTCCGGATATTTGTTACGCACCGGGTATTTCTGGACAAAACGGTTCTCGCCACCTTCGGCGATATCCTCGGTCGCCCGCTCGACACTCAAGCCGCTGACTTCGGAAAAGCGCACGTCGTTACCGTCCGGCGCTACGCCGGAAAGCTCGACCTTGAAATGAAAACCGACCGGCGGATAGTAGGCAGGCATCGCTTACTCGTTCTGCAATTCCAGGCCTTCATGGGCTAGCTCAATCGATTCGATGGCCACCTCATTACCGCTGGCTTTCAGTCCCGGCCCTTCGACTTTCACCGGAAACGCATTCATGATTTTCCAGACCATGACCGGTTCGTGTTCTTCGTTCAGCAAGCTGACCACCAGATTGCGGCGCTCAACGGTATTGAGCTTGACGGTGCTGAGCCATTTGAAAAAATCATTGTCGCTTTTGACGATGCCGCGCTTCAGCGTGACGTTAGAGAATTTGCGCAAGCCCGGCATCTTGATGCTGGAATATTCCGGGAACGAGCCATCGCGATACTCGATGGCTTGATTTTCCTGAGTCAGGCCCGACACTTCGGAAAAACCGACACGCTTACCGCCCCACTCGACGGTGAAGTGGAATACGGGCAATGGATAGACTGCTGGCATAGTGATTACCTCCGATTAATAAAAGAAAAATCCTTTCGTTGACTACACCATCAGGATGTTTGCAGCATGTGCGAGAATTTCAGAATGATGAACTCAGCCGGCCGCACCACGGCCATGCCGATTTCAACGTTCATCCGTCCTTCCAGAATGTCTTGCGCGTTCATCGTCGTGCCAAGACCACAGCGAACAAAAAATGCTTCTTTCGGCGTCGCGCCAGCCAGCGCACCTTCACGCCATTTATCGATCAGGTAGTTTTCAATCATGCCGCGCACCTTGATCCAGGTGTTGGCGTCGTTGTTTTCGAACACCGCCCAGTGCGTGGACTTCTTGATTGACTCTTCGACCATATTGAAGAAGCGACGCACGGAAACGTAGCGCCATTCGTTGTCATTACCGGCTAGTGTACGTGCGCCCCAAACCAGCGTGCCCTTGCCGGCAAAGGCACGAATGGCGTTGATCGATTTGCCGCCATCGGTATCGACGTTGAAATTTTCCTGCAGTTGGTTGTCGAGCCGAACCACCGGCTCGATCACCTGATTCAGCGAAACATTGGCCGGTGCCTTCCAGACACCACGATTGGCGTCGGTCGCCGCGTAAACACCAACCACCGAGGAGCTCGGCGGCAGCGTTACGTAATAATCCGCGATAGCGGACTTGGCCAGATTGTAAGCCGCCGTTTTGCTTTCTTTCAGTGAAGCCAACGTTACTTCCGGATCGGCACCAATCGTGACCTTGACGTTGGTTTCACCAACATTGACATAATGATTCAACGCTGTCTTCAGAAATGGGTAATACACTGCGCCGTATTTCAAGTTGCTGGTGCCGTACCGGCCACGCTCCGCCGCCAGATCCAGCACCGGTGTGGTGTTGTGCCCCTTGTCGCCATTGAACAGATCCATCACGGCAAAACGGTCCTGCAACTTTCCGCATTGGGTCAGCATCGCTTGTGAAAGCGTCGCGTAATTAACATCGGATAATTTGATCGCCTCGGGAATCACCAGCAGTGTCGGTTCATCCTGCAAGGCAATGGCGTTCAGGCCATCCTGCAAACCGGCGGAATCGCCGTCACCGGTCAGGCTGATGTCTTCCTCGGAATACTTATCGACTGAGCAGATGTAGCATTGACTGCCGCCATTATCGAAATACATTTTCACCGCGTAATACAGCAGGTATTTCGGCGTTGGCGGCGTCACACCGGTCAACGAGTAACCGGTCGCCGTGCTGGTTAGCGCGACATCAATATCGGCCGCTTGTGGCATACCGTATAACGCTTCGTATTCTTTCAACGAATAGATTTTTGTTGGCACCAACAGCAGATCATCGGCTTTCACCCGTTGCGCCTTTTCGGTGTAACCGATAAAGGCCGGAATCGCCGTTCCGACTTCCGCCACCGACGGCGGGAAAATGCTGATTTCTTCAACATAAACATCCGGTGTTTTATAGGCCGGCATAACGATGCTCCTCAGGGGTTAGCCAAATAAACAATGACATCCGTATTGCGCTGGTCGAGGCCCGCATGTGGCAAATGCGGAATGACCACTTCGGCATTGCGGCGAAGCTGTAATTTGTGCCGTACCGCGGCTTGACGGGGTGGAGAGGTATCAGACTTGAACAGAATGACGTTTTCATCGCCTTTGATCAGGCTGTCGGGTGGCAAATCATCCGGAGCAAAGGCATCCGATTGCAGCTTGTTGAAGCTAAGCGATGGCCGGCCGTCATCAGCAGCACCTTGATCGATGATATTGAGTTCCGCCTGCTGCGCATTGCTGAAGTTTTTCAGAATCAGGTAATACTTCAGCGAAGCGCTCGTGGCAGCAAATGAGGCAACGAAATCGATCGGATTAGCGACCATATCCTCGGCCAGATGCAGTTCGAATACCACATCCGGCGCGGCGCGCAGCAAGCTGCTATCGACCAGATACTGTGTCCGTTGTTCACTCATATCGTTGGCGGTCTCGACAACAACATATCGGCCTTCTGGCAACGCGTAATGGCTGAAACTGATTTCCTCGATATCGACAGTCTCCGCGACCAACGCTGGAATCAAGGCTTGATCAGCGATATCGCGCAGCTCGACTTGCAGCGGCCGGTCGCTGTGCCGCAGCACATGGCGCAGCGCTGGCCCACTCAGGCGCACCGGTTCAGCGGCTGCCAGTTGGCTGGGATTGTTGGTGTTGTGAAATAGCGGCAAATTCGGCCGATTGATGGCGCTGGCAGTCAAACTGCCGACATGTGGGTGTGTCCATTGCAAACCGAAACGCAGCACACCATCCTGCACCGCCAGAAACGGTGTATCCGACTCATCACGTTCATTGGCGATATGCAGCTGCTGACCGACTGCTTTCAACAGCACGCGGCGTTTGCGGGCCTGCGCCTGCACCGAATCGGTCAACAACCAGGAAAACGCCGCATCATCGTTACCGAAAAACGCGTGTTCGACCGCTATCGTTGCCAAGGTGCCGTAACGCAGATTCATGTTCGCACCAGCGTGTAACGGATATCGTGCAACGGCGGCATCACGTCAGATTCGGCATCGTCCTGCAGCACCGTCATGCGAATTTTGTACAACGCCGACGGCAGATACTTGCCGCCAATGAATGCCCAAATTTGGTTCAGCTGCTCATAACTGGGTGATTGTAATTCAACGATCAGTTTTTCCAGACCGACAGGCATGCCCGGATACTGGGCTGGATTGAACGCGCCATAACGTTGGAAAAAGGTCAGCAACAGGGAAAGATATTTCAGGGCCTGCTCGTAATTCTGAAAGTGAGCGAAAAACATCACATTGAGATTGAGTTTTAATGGCGGCTGCAGCTGGACCTTCTGGCCGGCACGGTAGATATGGCTCGGCAGATGCTCCTTGGTGTAGCGCTCCTCTTCCAAGCCCAGCAGAAAACAGCCCAAGGAATCGGTTGCCGCTTTCCATTTCCCCGCTTCATCGACGACCGGAGAAAGGCTGGCCTTGCCAAAAGACAAGGCGGTGCGCGCCAGCAAATAGGCGTTCAGCTCCTCAGTCAAAAATTTCAGTGCGACGTCGATCATCCTGAGCGTCCTTTCCCGTTTTCCACGCGGTTTGCTCTAAACCGGCGGCGCAGCAGTTCAGTTGAACATTCAATGCCAAGGATGCGTCGTACAATGCGTTTCAGCAGTTCATGCTTTTCTTGAGAAAACAGCTCCCAGTCGCTTGATTACCCAAGCGATTTTCGACACAGCATGACGCCCGGTGAGACAAACGCTATCCAGCGCGCTCACGCTTGAACCTTGAAATTGAATTAGCGAGAAGGGAAGAGACAGCGCACCAATCGTTTTATTTCTTCCCTGACGGCAATCGGTGCACGACAGACCATTGAATTCAAAAACAGATCCATCAGATTGTCAATGCCAATTTGGAAATTGCGTTGCCATGGATGTCCAGAACAAGAAACGACGGCGATATCGTTGGCAGAATTGACCGAGCACAGACAAAAAAATGCCGCCTGTTGAGAATCATCCTCAACAGGCGACGCTTGGTTGATTACCGGTTCAATGCAGAAGCCGGTATCGGATGGCTTATTTCAGGTCAAAGCGATCGGCGTTCATTACCTTGGTCCAGGCGGCAACGAAATCATGGATGAATTTCTCCTGATTATCGTCCTGAGCATAAACCTCGGCGTAGGCGCGCAAAATGGAGTTTGAACCAAACACCAGATCAACACGGGTGGCCGTCCACTTCACTTTGTCCGTTTTGCGGTCGCGTACTTCATACAGATTTTTGCCGACCGGCTTCCAGCGATAAGCCATATTGGTCAGGTTGGCGAAAAAGTCATTGGTCAATGCGCCTTCACGATCGGTGAACACGCCGTGTTTGCTGCCATCGTGGTTGGTGCCGATGACACGCAGGCCGCCGATCAACACCGTCATTTCATGAGCGGTCAGCCCCATCAACTGGGTACGATCAAGCAGCAACTCTTCCGGGCTAACGGCGTATTCCTTCTTGACCCAATTGCGATAACCGTCGGCGATTGGCTCCAGCGGTTCGAACGAATCGATATCGGTTTGCTCTGCCGTCGCATCACCTCGGCCCGGCGAGAACGGTACGCTGATCTTGAAGCCAGCGGCTTTCGCGGCCAGCTCAACACCGACGTTACCAGCCAGCACAATGACATCAGCGACACTGGCACCAGAATCGGCGGCGATTTTTTCCAGCACCGGCAATACTTTCGCCAGGCGCTTGGGCTCGTTGCCTTCCCAATCTTTTTGCGGAGCCAAACGGATGCGGGCACCGTTGGCGCCGCCGCGCATGTCGGAGCCACGGAAGGTGCGGGCGCTGTCCCAGGCGGTGGTGACCATCTCGCTGATGCTGAGACCACTGGCTTCGATTTTGGCTTTCACGTTGGCGACATCGTAGTCAGTGCGACCAGCCGGGACCGGGTCTTGCCAAATCAAATCTTCGTCCGGCACTTCCGGGCCGATGTAGCGCGATTTCGGGCCCATGTCGCGGTGAGTCAGCTTGAACCAGGCGCGGGCAAAGGTTTCGGAAAAATAATCCTGATCCTTGGCAAAACGCTCGGCAATCTTGCGATATTCCGGGTCCATTTTCATCGCCATATCGGCATCCGTCATGATCGGATTACGACGGACGTTGGGATCTTCCGAATCGACCGGCTTGTCTTCTTCCTTGATATTGACCGGCTCCCACTGAAACGCGCCGGCCGGGCTTTTTCTCAGCTCCCAATCGTGGTTCAGCAGCATCTTGAAATAGCCGTTGTCCCATTTGGTCGGGTGCGTCGTCCAGGCGCCTTCAAGGCCACTGGTTACCGATTGATTGCCAACACCGCGGGTTTTCTTGTTCAGCCAGCCAAAGCCCTGATCTTCCAGCTCGCCACCTTCCGGTGCCGGACCAAGATTGCTTTCCTGACCATTGCCATGACATTTGCCAACGGTGTGGCCGCCAGCCGTCAGCGCCACGGTTTCTTCGTCGTTCATCGCCATGCGAGCAAACGTGACGCGCACATCGTGCGCCGTTTTCAGCGGATCGGGTTTGCCGTTCACGCCTTGCGGGTTGACGTAAATCAGGCCCATTTGCACCGCCGCCAGCGGATTTTCCAGCGAATCGCGATCATTGCCGTCGTAACGATTGGAACCGAGCCATTCTTTTTCGGCGCCCCAGTAAACATCTTTCTCCGGATGCCAGATGTCCTCGCGACCAAACGAGAAACCAAAGGTTTTCAGGCCCATTGATTCATAGGCGACGTTACCGGCCAGAATGATCAGATCGGCCCAGCTGATCTGGTTGCCGTATTTTTTCTTGATCGGCCACAGCAAGCGGCGCGCTTTGTCGATATTGGCGTTATCTGGCCACGAGTTCAGTGGTGCAAAACGAATATTGCCGGTACCACCGCCACCACGACCATCGGCGACACGATACGAGCCAGCGGCATGCCAGGCCATGCGAATCATCAGGCCACCGTAATGGCCCCAATCGGCCGGCCACCATTCCTGGCTATCGGTCATCAGTGCGTGCAAATCTTTCTTCAACGCTTTGACGTCGAGCTTCTTCACTTCCTCGCGATAATTGAAATCCTTGCCCATCGGGTTAGTCTTCTGGTCGTGCTGATGCAGGATGTCGAGATTCAGCGTTTTCGGCCACCAGGAATGTTCTGTTTTTTCGGCCGTCGTGTTGGCACCATGCATTACCGGGCATTTGCCGGTCTTTGAAATATCAATTGCACCCATTTCCGTCTCCTTTCGTCGTTTCGCAGACCAAGATTAGATCAATATGTGGAAGCAGCGGACCGGCTCGTTGTGCAGCGCAACGTCGCGGTCCCCAGCAAATCGATAAGCCATTATGGACGGCATTCGCGAACGATTGATGAAGAGTGAATCTATGATGGCAATTGGTGCTTCCTATACGTTCTCAAACTTGTCCAGTAGGCTATACGGCATGTAAACCAGAATGGATCCCATGATCCACAACGTGGCGAATGGCGGCGTTGAACTACACTGACACTACACCAAGGACCGGACCAATGGGTAGCCGAGGTTCAGGATGAAACGCTTGCCTTTGATATCGCTGCTCTTGCTGGTGACGGTCTCACTGCAAGCCCATGACGCCAGACCGCTGGTGCTGGTGCATGCCTTTTTTGAACCCTTCGTTTGGACCGAGTCAGGCAAGTCACGTGGCTTGTATGTCGATGTGCTGCACGAGGTTGCCACGAAGCGCATGGGAGTTGAAGTACAGTTTCAGGAAATGCCTTGGCGACGCGCACAACTGCATGTGCGCAACGGCGATGCCGATGGCTTTATTACCGTAATCACTCAGGAAAGATTGCAATACACCATTGCCAATACCGTGCCGATCGCGCAAACCGATGTGGGCTTATACACCTATATCGAGCATCCGCGGTTAGCGCAAATGCGCAACATCCAACGCATTGAACAACTCCGCGGCTACCAGTTGCTGACCTATCTCGGCAACAGTTGGGCCGCCGAAAATTTAGATGGTATGTCAGTGGATATTGGTGGCGACAGCATTGCCAAAGTGCTGCAAAAACTTGCCGAGAAACGAGGCGACTTGTTTGTCCACGGCGTCGAGATCACCGAGTTTCAGATCAGAAGACTGAATTTGCAGGAACGAGTCATTCGGGTGGGGAAGACTTCTCTCGGCAAAGTGGACTACCACCTGATGCTCGGCCAGCACTCTGCCTTTCGCTCGCGAATGGCTGAGTTTGATCAGCATATGCGGTCGCTTTATACCGACGGCACATTTCAGGCCATCTGGAAAAAATATCAATAGCGTCGAGCGCTGTGATGGATACCAACGCCTTTGATGGCGAAAACGCTATCGAACTTGTTGAGCCTGAAGATACTGACGACGCAAACACGATGCTAACGTACTCCGGCTTTCCAAGCTCAACAGAACAACCAAGGCACGACCAATAGAACGATAGCCGGCACTCGCCGGCTATCTCGCTTCATCACTTATTGTTCTGCCGCGTCGTGTAGCTGGTGATCAAATTCCGGTAATCCGGAATGTGATTGGAGAACAGCGCACCCAGTCCTTCGACATCATTGCGCCAGTCGCGGTGCAATTCACAAGCAGCGCCGAACCAGGTCATCAGTTGCGCACCTGCTGCTTGCATGCGCTGCCAGGCGGCATCGCGGGTCATTGCATTGAAGGTGCCGGAAGCATCGGTGATGACGAATACCTCGAAGCCTTCTTCAATCGCAGACAACACCGGAAAGGCGACGCACACTTCGGTCACGACACCGGCAACGATCAATTGCTTTTTACCGGTGGCTTTCACCGCTTTGACAAAGTCTTCATTGTCCCAAGCATTGATTTGACCTGGACGGGCGATGAACGGCGCATCGGGAAACGCCTGTTTCAATTCCGGCACAATTGGACCGTTCGGACCGTTTTCGAAACTGGTGGTCAATATCGTTGGCAGTTGGAAATACTTGGCCATGTCGGCCAGTGCCAGCACATTGTTTTTGAATTTATCCGGTTCGATATCGCGCACCAGTGACAGCAAACCGGCCTGGTGATCAACCAGCAAAACGGCTGCCTGATTTTTGTCGAGACGACGATAGCTTTTGCTCATGGTATTTCTCCTTTGATGAAAGGAACATCGTTTGACAGGGAACATTGGCGTTCCCGTGGGCATTTGCCCGATTGGCGCGCTTCAACCGGGCAAAATCGGTTTACTCGATTTGGCCAAATCGGCCGCTTTGAAAATCGGCGATGGCCTGACGGATTTCCTGCTCGCTGTTCATGACGAAAGGACCGTAACCAACAATCGGTTCGTCAATCGGCTCACCACTGAGCAGCAACAGTCGGCTGTCCTGGTTGGCTTCGATATGCAGCTGTTCTTGCTCGGCGCCAAGCAGCACCATCTGCGCATCGCGGGCAATCGCCTCACCGTTGACTTGCACGGTGCCACTGAGCACCACCAGCGCCACCGACCAACCGGCTGGCAGCGACAGCTCGGTCGCTTTGCCGCCTTGCAGTGAGAGGTCCCAAACCTGCATCGGACTGAAGGTACGTGCTGCGCCTTTATGCTCAGCAAACTCCCCGGCGATCACGCGCAACTGACCGGCCTCATCGGGCAGCTTCACCACCGGTATCTGCTTGGCCTCGATGCCCTGATAACCGGGTTTGGTCAGCTTGTGTCGAGCAGGCAGGTTGACCCAGAGCTGCACCATCTCGAGCATGCCGCCACGTTCAGTAAACGCTGGCGAATGGAATTCCTCATGCAGGATGCCGGCGCCGGCAGTCATCCACTGGACATCGCCAGGGCCGATAACGCCACCCTGCCCGGTCGAATCGCGGTGCGCGACTTCGCCCTGGTAAACGATGGTCACCGTTTCAAAACCCCGGTGCGGATGTTCGCCAACACCGCGAGGCGTCTTGCCGGGCTCAAAAGGTTTTGGGCCGGCATAGTCGAGCAGCAAAAACGGGCTCAAGGCTTTGCCGTGAGTTTGGTAGGAAAACAACGAGCGCACCGGAAAGCCGTCGCCGACCCAATGCGGCCGTGGCGCGCTGTAAACACCGAGAACGGGTTTCATGATTGGCTCCATCTAGGGCAGTTCATCATGAAAAGCAGCTTACTGCTGATGCCAATAGGCCGGTAGACTGCTAAATTGCAACGCATAGTTCCATTGATAGAACGATGGGCAGTGCAATGCAGGACTTGAACGACTTGTTTTTCTTCGCCCAGGTGGTCGAACACGGCGGCTTTGCGCCGGCCGGACGGGCTCTTGGCCTCCCCAAATCGCGCCTGAGCCGGCGCATTGCGCTGCTGGAAGAGCGGCTGGGCACTCGCCTGCTGCAACGCTCGACCCGACGCTTCACCGTCACCGAGGTCGGCCAGACGTTCTACCAACACTGCAAGGCGATGCTGGTCGAAGCCGAAGCGGCTGAAGAGGCGGTGCAATCGATTCAGGCCGAGCCGCGCGGTACGGTCAAACTCAGTTGCCCGATTGCGCTACTGCATGCCCATGTCGGTCGCATGCTCGCTGAATTTCTGCAGCGCTATCCACGCGTCAATCTGCAACTGGAGGCGACCAACCGGCGCGTCGATGTCATCGCCGAAGGTTTTGATTTTGCAATACGGGTGCGGCCGCCGCCGCTCGAAGACAGTGATCTGGTGTTGAAAGTGTTATCGGAACGCGGCCAGTGCCTGGTCGCCAGTCCGCGCCTGATCGGCGAGCGTGGCCAAGCCCAATCGCCAGCTGATTTACATGACTGGCCGAGCCTCGCGCTCGGTCAGCCGCAGCAACAATACAGCTGGCAGCTTTTTGGTCCGAATGGCGCCAGCGTTCAGCTGCACCATCAGCCACGCTTGGTCACCACCGACATGGTCGCGTTGCGCAATGCCGCCATCGCCGGTGTCGGTATCGTGCAATTACCGCGACTGATGGTCAGCGAACAGATTGAGCGTGGCGAATTGCGACCACTGCTCAGCGATTGGCAACCGCGCCGGGAAATCATTCATCTGGTTTATCCATCGCGGCGCTGTTTGCTGCCATCGGTGCGGACGTTGGTGGATTTTCTTGCCGAGCAGTACGCGGCGTTTGAAGAAGATTGATCCAGGATGATCAACGCTTTCTGAACTCGGATGAACGCAACTGCCGGATGCCGGTGCCCAGATTTCGACGAAGCAGATTGCGCAGCGTAACGCCATCACGATAACCCACCTGCTCCGCGATCGGCTCAATGCCGAGCGTTGTGGTTTTCAGTAAATGCACGGCGCGCTCCAGTCGCAATTGCTGAACATATTTCACCGGTGAAATGCCGAGCACTTCATCCATCCGGCGTGCCAATGTGCGCTTGCTGGTGGCAAGCGCAGCAGCGGCCAGATCCAGGTTGAATGGTTCAGCAAGATGGGCACGTGCCCAACGATCGAATTGCTCAACCAGAGGATGACTGCGCGCCAGATGATCGCTAATCATGTAAGCCGCTTGCGAGGGCCGGGAATCGACAATCAAATACTTGGCAACGAGCGCCGCCTGCGCCGGGCTACGCTGACGCAATAACCACAAGGCCAAATCGACATGGCTCAGCGCTGCGCCAGCCGTGACCACGTTGCCGCTAGCCACCACCATTTGCTCAGCAAGCAGCTGCACGTTCGGGTAGCGCTGGCGAAACAGCGGCGCCAGCCACCAGGTCGTTGTTGCCTGTTGATGATCCAGTAAACCACTTTCGGCCAGCACAAAAGTGCCGATACAGGCCGCGGCAATCTTTGCGCCCTGCCCAGCCCAGTTCTGTAACGGCGTTGCCGCCATTTGCACATCGGATTGCGCCAGCGCCGGCAGCAAAGTGTCCGGCAGCTTGTGACCGATGGCCGGCACCACCACCCAATCCATCGCGCCAGCTTCATCGAAGGTTTTCACCGCCCGTTGCATACCCTGCGCGGTTCGCACTTGCTGGCTCACACCGACAAGCTCCACCGTCAATGGCGGCAGTTGCAATTCATGCAGGGCATTCAGTTCATTGGCGGTGGTGAACACATCCAATATCGCCGCCAAGCCCGTATCAAACACCTTATCGAGTGCCAGCACCACAATGTTCATGGCAAGAACGCTATCAAAATTGTCTTGCCTGCCAGTATTGGTAGCGTGCGTGCCGCTGTAAAGTCACCGTCAGTTTCAGCACGACATTTGAGGCCAACGTCGATGACCATTTCGGTACGCGATTTGCGGATGAACGAAGCCGCCGCACTGGGCGAATTGCTGGTGGATGTCTACGCCAGCCTACCCGGTTTTCCGAGTCCAGCAGAACAGCCGGCCTACTACGAGATGCTGACTCATATCGGCCGCTTCAGCGAGCGCCCGGCGACGCGTGTGTTGGTGGCATTGGATGAACAAGAGGCGTTGCTAGGTGGTGTCGTTTACTTTGCCGATATGGCGCAATATGGTTCTGGTGGCAGCGCGACATCCGTGAAAAATGCGTCCGGCCTTCGTCTGCTTGGGGTCAGTCCGGAAGCGCGTGGTCGCGGCGTCGGTAAGGCGCTGACCCAAACCTGTATCAGGCTCGCCCGCACGCAGCAGCATCGCGAAGTCGTGTTGCACACCACGCAGGCGATGCAAATTGCCTGGGCGATGTACGAGAAACTCGGTTTTGTACGCTCTAAAGATCTGGACTTTCTGCAAGGCGAACTGCCCGTTTTTGGCTTTCGTTTGGTGTTGTAGCGGTGCGTCAGTGCGAACAGGATTCATTAAGAAAGAGGAGCGATAATCGCCCCTCTTTTTGTTCAAGGCATCGCGTCATGCTATTCGGCTTTCTTCACATAGGTTTCCAGCCAGGTGTACTGCTCCCAAAGCATGTGCAAAATTGATTCGCGGGCGCGGTAGCCGTGCTGCTCATGCGGCAACATGACCAAGCGCGAACGTCCGCCCAATCCTTTAATCGCGGCGAACATCCGCTGCGACTGGATCGGGAAAGTGCCAGAGTTATTGTCTTCCTCGCCGTGGATCATCAGCATCGGTTCGTTGATTTTTTCGGCGTGGAAAAACGGCGACATGGCACCATAGGTATCCGATGCTTCCCAGAAGTTGCGCTCCTCACCTTGAAAGCCGAATGGTGTCAGTGTGCGGTTGTAGGCGCCAGAGCGGGCAATGCCTGCAGCGAACAACTCGGAATGCGCGAGCAGGTTGGCGGTCATGAACGCACCGTAGGAATGGCCACCGATGGCAATGCGTTTCGGGTCGGCAATACCGCGCTCAACCAATACATCGACGGCGGCTTGCGCGCCATTGACCAGTTGCTCGCGGAAATTGTCATTCGGTTGCGCTTTACCCTGACCGATGATCGGCATCTTCGGATCATCGAACACGGCAAAACCATGAGCCAAATGTGCCAGCGGTCCCCAGTAGCTGACCCGATTGAATTCGTACGGCGAATCTTTCACCTGACCAGCAACAGCAGCGTCTTTGAATTCCAATGGGTAAGCCCACATCAGCACAGGCAACGGACCATCTTCGCGCTTATAGCCGGGTGGCAGATACAGCGTGCCGCTGAGCTCGACACCGTCCTTGCGCTTATATTTGATCAGTTCTTTTTCGATGTTGGCAAATGCCGGCGTCGGATGCGGGAAATCACTTATTGCCTTCAAGCTGTTGGCCGACAAATCACGCAGGAAAAAATTCGGTTGAATTTGCGGCGATTCACGCAGCGTCAACAGGCGCTTGCCTTCGTCATCGAGCACCGCCGCGACGCGCTCATAAAACGGCGCTTCTGAATGCCACAGACGCACTTTCTCGCCGCTGGCAAACGAGTGGCGATCGAGAAACGGAATATTGCCTTGTGGCGAAGCACCGAGGCCGGTCAATAAAATGCTTTGGTTATCGCCAACTTTGATGATGCGAGTGTTGAATGAACTCAGCGTCATCACCGGGTTGCCCGGATCGCGATAGGCGTCGTTGTAGGAACGCTCGTCGAACACCACGCGAGCTTCGCTTGGCGCAGTCGGTGCAAATTTCGAGGTGCGCAGTTTGCGATCACTGAAACGCCACTCAGTCACCAACGCCAACTTATCGTTGCCCCAGGTAATGCCGGCATAGCGCATCCCGAGATCCATCAAGGTTTGCGGTTCGGTCGTAAACGGAGCGCTCAGCGTAAACAGTCGATCATGTACCTCGACCTCTTTTTTCATATCACCGCCATCCTGAGCGACGGCATAAACCAGCATTGCCGGCTCATCGGCGCGCCAGCTATAAGCGCGCGGACCGGTGACCACCGAATCGAAACCTTGCGGCAGATTTTCTTTCGCTGGGATCAACGCCAATTGCTTCAGCAGCTTGCCGTGCTTGTCCCAGACTTCGACTGAAGTCGGAAAATCGTCGTACGGCACCAGATAGGAAAACGGACGCTGTATGCGTTCGACCAAAACGTATTCACCATCCGGCGATTGCGCGAATTGCTCCTGGATGCCAGGTGCGCCGAGTTTGCGCTCTTTTCCTTTCAGCGGCACAAACACCAGTTGCGAAGTCGCGTAGTAACTGAACAGCGCTTCGTCCTGTGGGTTTTTCAACAAGTCTTGATAAGTGCGCACCGGCGCTTTTTCACCCGTGCTTTCCTGCACCACTGGACCGGCCGGCAACCCTCCCTCCTTCGGCCGCTCTTTTTCGCTGAGCACCACTTGTGGCAACAGCAAACCCTTGCCGTCGTGACTCCACTGATAGCGAATACCGAGCGAGGCGTTCATACGCGTTTTACTCAAGCGACGCGCCTTTTGCGATTCGACATCGACAACCCATGGATACAAACCATCTGATTCTTCGACAATCACCGCCAGATGACGGGAGTCCGGCGACCAGCTTGGTGAAAACAAGCGCGTCGACGGCAGGCTGACCACAAATTGTTTATCACTGTCGAGCGCCTTGATTTCCAGTTGCTCGATGGGCCAGTCGCGACTCGGCGCAAACTTGGCCGGATTGATGCGAATACCGGCCAATTTCAATTCCAGTTTGGCGACATCAGCAAGACTCAAGATGCCGGGAAAACGCGCGAACGCGATATGACGGCTGTCATGCGCGACAATCGCAGCCGGCTGTCGCGGCGCATCGACCAAATCGGCCATCGCTTTCGGCGGCGTCTGATAAGTCATCGCTTCCTCCGCGTTGCTGATACCGGTTAATACCACCGCCATCACAGCGAGGCAGGCTTGTCGCCACCAAGGTTTTATCTTCATTGTCGTCCTCTTTATTCATCAGAGCGCCATTTCGCGGCGCAACATCAGCGTTTTGTTCTCAGGGTGTCACTTTAGACGCTAATCGGAAAGTGTGCAGAAAATTCAGCCTCGTTAGGATGGCTACAGGCGCCCATTCAGATTTCCATAGCTAATCTAAGGTTTTTCCATGAAGTCAAACGGCTTTGATCAAAGAGAAAGCGTTTTGCTCAATGCGAGCGGTACGATTACAGAAACGCTTTGTTTCTTGAAATTCCTGGGTAGGCAGCAACACTCTGTGCTGTGATAGCTGCTGTTATTTTGAATGCTACCGCCGTAGATGACACGGGCGGAGGGAACCATGACCGCGACAACACCGCTACACACCGATCAAGAACAACTTGCGGATTTGCTGGAGGCAACAAAACGCTACGCCGAGCAATTTCTTTCGACACTGAACGAGCGAGCGGTTGGCGCTCAGATTCGTGAGCCAATTCATCAACCCGATTTTCCGCTGCGGGGCATTGGTGGCATGGCGACGATGCAATGGTTCAAAGCACATTACGATGCGCTGCTCTCGGCCAGTGCCGGTCCTCGCTATCTTGGCTTTGTCACCGGTGGCACGACGCCTGCGGCATTGATGGCAGATTGGCTGGTCAGCACCTTTGATCAGAATGCCCAATGGAGCGGTGAAACCATTGCCCCGTTTTTGGAGCAACAAGCACTCAACTGGTTGCGCGACATGCTTGGGCTACCTGACACCTTTACCGGAATTTGCGTTACCGGTGCCACCATGGCGAATTTCACCGGACTGGCGATTGGTCGTCAGTGGTTGGGCGAGCAACATGGCATTGATATCGCCGAGCAGGGTTTGCAGGCAATGAGGCCGATACGCGTACTGTCTGGTTCGGCGCATTCCAGCATATTGAAAGCGCTTGCCATGCTCGGCATTGGTCATCAGCAACTTGAGAAACTGCCCTGCGTTGGTGACAGCGAATCCGTGGATATCAGCGCGTTGCGCGAACGATTGCAGCAGCTTGATGGCGAACCAGTCATGGTTGTCGGCAATGCTGGCGTCGTCAATAACGGTGATTTTGATGATCTGAAGGCCATCGCCTCGCTGAAAAACCAATGGCCGTTCTGGCTTCATATCGATGGTGCATTTGGCTTGCTGGCCGGGTTATCACCTCGATATCAGCATTTGATTGCAGGCACCGAAGCTGCCGATTCGATTACCGTTGATGGCCACAAGTGGCTGAACGTTCCCTACGATGCCGGCTACCTGTACACGCGTCATCTCGCAAGTCAGCTGAAAGTGTTCCAGAACGTTTCGCCTTATTTGGGTGCGCCCGTCGCCAATCCCCTGAACACGCTGCATCTTGGCCCGGAAAATTCCCGCCGTTGGCGTGCGCTGCCACTGTGGTTCAGCTTAATGGCTTATGGCAAGCAAGGCCTGCAGCACATCATCGAGAACGATATTGAAATGGCCCAGCAATTCGCCGCGATGATCGACGAATTGGAGCCTTACCGGATGGTGGTTCGTCCAAAGCTGAACATCGCCTGTTTTTCCCTGCGTGAAAGCGCTGAAATGAATGCACTGAAAGCACTGCAACAGCGCCTGTATCAACAAGGGGAACTATTCGTTACGCCCTCATCCTTTCGAGGTACGCCGGTACTGAGGGCTGCATTCAGCAATTGGCGCACGGACCATGTTGATTTAGCAAGAATAAAAAGCGCGCTTCTGGCAGCTCAATTAACGAAACCCGAGCAAAGGTAGTAGGCAGCTCCCGAAGGCCGAAACGCCACCGGGAGCTCACTGCCTTTACACGCGCCAATCAGGATTTTTCCGATTCGGTCGCGGCGATAGACGGTGACATCAACTGTACATTGGTGATCAGTGATTTGGCCTTTGGCCCAATGATTGCTTCGACTGGAAAATAGACGTTCCAGCCGGCATAAACGGCCAACCAGATTTCGATGATGTTGATCGTTGTTACAAAAAAACTGCGATGACAACCGCTAGCTCACATCGCCATCGAACGAATCTGTTCATGGTCATCCGCGTTCTCATCAAGCACCAAATGCTCAGGCTTGTCTCCTCGCATTAGTCACTGAATTCGGTTCTTGCAGCCAAGATCCTGCCGTTAAATCAATATCGTGCAGTACCAAAAAAAGATGGGGCCAAATTGGCCCCATCTCCAAGAGGAGTTTACCTCAATCCAGGCTGTAGTCCGGTGTTTGCGCAGCTGCCTTTTTGTCTTCGGGTACATCCGAGATCATCGCTTCAGTGGTCAGCATCAAGCCAGCCACCGACGCGGCATTTTGCAGTGCCGTACGAGCCACCTTGGTTGGGTCGATGATGCCCATGTTCAACATGTCACCGTACTCTTCGGTCTGCGCGTTGTAACCATGATTGACGCTGCTGTGTTGCCGCACCTTGTCGAGCACGACGCTCGGCTCGGCACCGGCGTTGGCGACGATTTGACGGAATGGTTCTTCCATGGCGCGCAGCGCGATCTGGATGCCCGCACGCTGGTCGTCGTTACCGGTCTTGAGCGTGGCTTTGCGTACCGCATCGGCTGCACGCACCAACGCGATACCGCCGCCGGGAACGATACCCTCTTCCACTGCAGCGCGCGTTGCATGCAGCGCATCGTCAACCAGATCTTTTTTCTCCTTCATTTCCACTTCAGTGGCGGCACCCACTTTGATCACCGCGACACCGCCGGAAAGTTTCGCAACCCGCTCCTGCAATTTCTCCCGGTCATAGTCGGAGCTGGTTTCCTCGATTTCCTTACGGATCAGGTTGACGCGGGCATCGATGTCAGCCTTCTTGCCAGCGCCGTCGACAATGGTGGTGTTGTCCTTGCCGATAACGACACGCTTGGCGCTACCCAGCTGCGACAATTCGGCTTTTTCCAGCGACAGACCGACTTCTTCGGCGATGACCTGACCGCCGGTCAGAATCGCAATGTCCTGCAACATCGCTTTGCGCCGGTCGCCAAAGCCTGGCGCTTTGACGGCCGCCGCTTTCAGAATGCCACGCAGATTGTTGACCACCAATGTCGCCAGCGCTTCACCTTCAATATCCTCGGCAATCAACAGCAGCGGACGTCCGGCCTTGGCCGTTGCCTCCAGCACCGGCAACAGTTCGCGAATGTTGCTGATTTTCTTGTCACAGAGCAGCACATAGGGGTTATCGAGTTCAACCTGCATTTTCTCGCGGTTGGTGATGAAGTACGGTGACAAGTAACCGCGGTCGAATTGCATGCCCTCGACAACCTCCAGTTCGTTGTCGAGCGACTTGCCTTCTTCGACCGTGATCACGCCATCACGACCCACTTTATCCATGGCTTTTGCCAACATGTCACCAATATCGGTATTCCAGTTGGCCGAGACCGTCGCCACCTGGCCAATCGCCTTGTTGTCATTGCAGGGTTTCGATAGCTTCTGCAGTTCTTCGACCGCAGCGCTGACAGCCAAATCAATGCCCCGTTTCAAATCCATCGGGTTCATGCCCGAGGCCACCGCTTTGTGTCCTTCCTGGACAATGGCGCGCGCCAACACGGTTGCCGTGGTGGTGCCGTCACCGGCAATATCGGCGGTTTTCGAGGCCACTTCCTTGACCATCTGCGCTCCCATGTTTTCGAACTTGTCTTTCAGCTCGATTTCCTTGGCGACGGAGACGCCATCCTTGGTCACACGCGGAGCACCAAAACTCTTGTCGAGAATGACATTACGGCCTTTTGGTCCCATGGTGACCTTGACTGCATCAGCGAGAATATTGACGCCTTTCAACATGCGCTCGCGTGCTTCCTGTGAAAACGAAATGACTTTTGCGCTCATGCCGCTTTCTCCTGTACAGCTGTGGTTTCAACGATTGCGAGAATGTCCGATTCCTTGACGACCAGGTACGTAGTGCCATCCAGCTTTACTTCGGTGCCGGCGTACTGGGTGAACAGCACCCGATCACCGGTTTTCACCGACAGCGCCTGCCGCTGACCATTGTCCAGCCGGAACCCATCACCGACGGCGACCACTTCACCCTGGCTCGATTTCTCGGCGGCCTGATCAGGAATCACGATGCCACCTTTGCTGGTGGTTTCTGCCGCCAAACGACGGAGAACCACACGATCATGGAGCGGTTTGATATGCATTGAGCATTCCTCCCAAATGTAATCAATTACACATGAAACCTTGTTACGAATCGGGCCGTCGGCACCATGCCGACGTCCCTCGTTCGGCAAAATAGGAGCAGATTTATTGCTTTCAAGGGGGAAATGACACTGCACACAGAACAAAAATATCCGACCAGCGGCAGCGCTTATCGCCTTGAAACTCTGGGCGACTGCGTTATCTTTAAAAAGGTGAGCATCCATGGTCAGGAGGTCGGACGTGGCACAGCACACACTGCAGACATTCGAGGGCAATTTGGCCGAATATTTTCGTGAGCGGCTGGCAAGTTGCACGCAATCCCTGCGGCCAAAACCGCAACAGGAAACGCTGTGGTACATGGGGGCTTTGCTCGCCCGGCTTGGTGACAGTCAGCAACTGTTTTGCTACGAGGATGGGCGCCTGTCCTTGAGGCCACTGGCCGTGCTGTACAAAGATGCCCATGACGCGCCTACTGGCCAGGAACGCTGCCTGATCTTGCGGCAACTCGGCGATCAAGCGCTATTCGTTGGCGCGCTCTTTCCGGAGCGATATCAGCGCAAAGGATTAAAACAAGATTATTTTATTGGCATGGGTGGTGGCGCCTACGATTACCTTGCCGACCACGCCGACACACATCGCTCAATATTCGCTGAACTGGCCGAACACTTTGCCGTATTCCTGCACCTCATAGCCGAAGTCTGCTCACGCCAGATCCATCAGAATGCGGACGACATCATGCGCCTTTATCAACAATGGCGAAGCTCCGGCAACCGGTACGCGGCTAACCAATTGCGTGCGCTAGGGATCAGTCTTGACGAAGGCCAGGGCGTGCACTGAATAGTGCAGACTCACTCCCACAATCGGCTCCCGTTTGGCCCTGAATGCTGCACATATAAGGTGGTGCTCGGCAACCAGAAAAAACGGCAGGCTTGCAGCCTGCCGTTTCCAATACCTTAGAATTTTTCGGATTCAGTCGCCGCTTTGAACGACGGCATCGCCTGCACGTCGGCGATCATCGCTTTGGCTTTTGGTCCAATGGTTACCTCGACCGGGAAGTAAGCATTCCAACCAGCGTAAACGGCCAACCAGACATCGACGATATTGATCTGGTCGCCGCCCATGTAACGCTGCTTGTTGAGCTTGTCTTCGACAATCTGCCAATACTCACTGACTTTGGCTGCAGCCGCTTTCATTGTGTTGGCTTTTTCAGCTTCATCCTTGACGACCGAGTTAAGGAAAAACAAGCGACTGTAAGCCGGGTGCATCGTTGCGTTGGCAAACGTCAACCAACGAATGAAGTCGGTTTTCTTCAGCAGTTCTTTCGGCAACATCGCGCTGTTATGTTTTTCCAGCAAATGCAGGATGATGGCGACGCCTTCGACAAACACGTTGCCCTGCTCGTCAATCATTGCCGGTACCGCGCCGGTCGGGCTGATTGATTTGAATCCTTCCAGATTGCGGGCATCAATGACTTCGACTTTCTGGTCGAGATCTCGCAGCAAGACGTTGATGGCTTTCGAGCAGGCGCCCGGACGAACATAGAGTTTGTACATGGTTAATCTCCTGTGGTTGAGGGGGTTACATAGATGAATAGATACGATCGACGCCGGCTACCAGATCGCGTAGCAGCGCTGCGGCCTGATGATGCTTGATCAACGAAACCGATTGGCTGGCGTACAACGAAAAATATTCCGCATCATCGCGCGCTGCCGAGGCGCGTTTGATGGGCGAATAAAACCAGCTTTGTAGCGGAAAGGGTAATTGCGGCAGCGCTTCCAGTTCGCGCAACGCATGGTTCGGAATGAAGCGCGCCAGACGCCCCGTCATGCGCCGGGACAACACGGTGTTATGCACCTTACCACTACGTAGTAGCGCCTTATGCGCAGCGATGGTGGCGGATTCGTTGCAAGCCAGAAATGCGGTACCGATTTGCACGCCTTGCGCGCCCAGCACCAGCGCTGCCGCGATGCCTCGGGCATCGGCAATTCCGCCGGCCGCAATGACGGGAATATGCAACGCATCAACGACTTGCGGGATCAACGAGATGGTTCCGGTCAACACCGTTTCCGCTTCATCGATAAAGCTGACCCGATGACCGCCCGCCTCAAACCCGGTCGCGACGACGGCATCTACACCAGCATCTTGTAGCGCCAGCGCTTCCTTGACCGTGGTTGCCGTGCCAAGCAGAAAAATGTCGCGCCGCTTGCACTGCTCAATGATGTCAGCTGACGGAATACCGTAAACAAAACTGAATACCGGCGGGCGAGCGTCAAGCACCGCCTGCACTTGCTCCTCAAAGCGATGGGAAAATGAATCCGGTTGTGATGGCGGTTCGATATCGAGCCGCTGATACAACGGCATCATTTGCCGCAAATGCTGCTGATAGGCTTCAACGGTCATCGACAACGCGCCGGGGTCATGGTCGGACACCCAGAGATTGATATTGAAAGGCTTGTCGGTGTGTTGGCGCAACGTCGAAACCAGCTCAACAATGGCTGCCGGTGCCAGATGGTGCGCACCGAAGGAACCCAGCCCGCCGGCGTTGGCGACACTGGCCGCTAATGCAGTGGACGACAGGCCGCCACCAAATGGACCCTGAATGATGGGATAGCGCAGCCCAAGCTTTTTGCTCAAAGCCGTTTGTTGCCAGCCCATAGTTGCCCCTGTCCGCGTTAATGATGCCGCGCAGTCTAGGGCAGCATGGTTACCTTTGTATACTTGCTAAGCTTTATAAACTAAAATCTGTGGTTACCACTTGGTAACCCCGCTTTGGACCGTACGATGATCCCACGCCGCAAAAACCGTGTTGAGCCACCACCGGAGCCCTGCCCGCTGAAGACCTGCATGAACATCATCGGCGGCGCCTGGACACCGAATATCATTTGGTATTTGAGCAAAGCGCCGCGACGTTTCAGCGAACTGAAAGACGACTTAAATGGTGTCTCGGCAAAAATGCTGACGACGCGTTTGAAGCAATTGGAAGCAAACGGCGTGGTTATCCGCACCGTGGTGCCGAGTTCACCGCCCACCGTTGAATATTCGCTCAGCGCGTTGGGCGCGGAATTAAAGCCGGCTATCGAAGCCATCGTCAGCGTTGGGGCCAAACTGAAAGAACGGCAAAAGCGACTGCGTCAGGCAAGCGGCTAATGACGCCTTCGATCACCGATAAATGAGCCGCGATTGTGCCCGGAAGCATCGCAACCTAATCTGGCGGCCAGCAATAAACTGTGCCCGCTAACCCAGAGGATAAAATCATGAAAAAACTGTTCTGCTTGTTGCTCGGCTCTCTGATTGTTTTCAGCGGTCATTCCGCGCTGGCCGATACCTCGGCGCCATCGCCCAAGTACGACAAAGCCCTGGCGGAAAAACTCGGTGCCGACGACTACGGCATGCGCCAGTACGTGCTGGTTATCCTGAAAACCGGCCCAAATAAAATCGCGGCTGGACCCGAGCGCGATGAAATGTTCAAAGGCCATTTCTCCAACATGAAACGCCTGGCAGAAGAAGGGGTACTGGCATTAGCCGGACCACTGGATGGCGTCGATGGCTGGCGTGGTCTGTTCGTCTTGGCCGTCGCCGATATCGACGAAGCAAAAAAGCACGTCGCCACCGATCCCGTCATCATCAAAGGCGAAATGGTTGCGGAATACCATAAATACTATGGTTCGGCGGCGTTGATGACGATCAACGACATGCATCCGAAGCTGTCGAGAAAAGCCATGTAAAGCCACGTGTAGAACAATCACCAGAGCAAGAAAAATGACCTTGATGCGCAATATACTGATTGGTTTGTCACTTACTTTTTCGCTGAGCAGCTCAACGGCATTTGCGTTTGACTCGATTTATGGTTTGAGAAGTGATACTTCTCCGCAAAGCGTGACCAGGCTAGACACCGAAGCACTGCTGGCACTTGGCATCAAACCGGTGGTGGAAAAAGCGCTGATCTTCACGACCACGCCAACCCCCGCTTGGGTGGAGGGTCCGATCTTTCAACAGCAAGAAGCGCACAATGACGATTGGTATTTTACCAATGTGTCGACAATTTCATCTGCTGTCTTTGCGGTTCCCACTGAAACGGCCGGTATTTCTCCCGGTGAAGTACAGCAAGCACAACTGGTTGAAGAAGTATCAAGCCCAAAGGCAGTGACAAGAAACTATCTGTTCAACAAGCAACTGATCAGTGTGATCTATCAACTTCAGTCCAACTGCAACGATGAAACCATTCCCTACCCTGTGCAAGCCACATTGACGATAAAAGTTAATGACAGCACAGTCATTGAGCGCATCGGCTACCATGATGACATCAACCCCACATTGGATACCGAAACCCAGGAATACATTGGTTGTGAACGGTTTTTGGAGACGAACCGAAATCGTATGGCGTTTGCGCAATTAGCGTTTCTGGGCGATCTGAATGGCGACGAGTATGTTGATACCATCATTTCGGTGTCGGAAAAATTCAGTTACGAGCAATTGATCGGCCTTGGCGTTAACACGAATGGACGACTCGACTTTCAGGTTTTGGAAGCGGATAGCTATGCACCACGGTGAGCGACGCACAACAACGGCTTATACAGTCACGCGTGATGCTGATAGTTCGTGTTAACGGAGGAAACCGGGTGAGATGGCGTGATGGATGATCGGTTGGCGCCGTGGTTGTGGCGGGAGTGCCAAGTTAGCCTTCACAGCGCCCAGCCGCTGAGTGGCGGCAGCATCAATGAGGTGTTCAGGATAACAACGAAAAGTGGCGAACGCCTGATCCTGAAACTCAACCCAAACGCGACGAAAGGTTTTTTCCTGGCCGAGCAGCGTGGCTTATCCGCACTCGCGGCGGCGGGCATCAAGGTGCCCGCTGTCGTGGCCGTTTCGGAGCACATGCTACTATTGGAAGACTTGGGCGAATCTACAGCCTCATCCGCATTTTGGCCTTCTCTCGCGCAGCTGCTGGCCACGCTGCATCAAACGACCTCCACTCGTTTTGGCTTTACGGACAACAACTTCATTGGACTGACACCGCAAGACAACCGGTGGATGGAAAGTGGCATACGATTTTTTGCTGAACGCCGACTGCTATTTCAGACGAGCCGCGCATACGATGCCGGGCTGCTGACTGCTGATGATTGTCGGAAGTTGAATCTGATTGCAGAACGTCTTGCTGATTGGATTCCGGAACAACCGCCGGTATTACTGCATGGCGATTTATGGCGAGGAAATATTCACTGCACCGGGAGTAGCAAACCTGCACTGATTGATCCGGCTTGTTATTACGGCTGGGCGGAAGCCGAGCTGGCGATGACGACACTATTTGGTGAGTTGCCTGAGGCGTTCTATCGGGAGTATCAAGAAATTAGCGGCATGGTTTCAGACTGGCGCTCACGAGCGACGCTGTACAACCTCTATCATCTGTTGAACCATCTGAACTTGTTCGGTGGTTCCTACCTGTCCAGCATTCGCGCGGTGCTAAAACGCTACGTCAAATAAACGTCAGAACGAAGATGCTTTCGGGCTGCGGTCAACTTTGCGATAGCCATCAGCCTTGCCATCCTCTGCCGGTGGCGGACGACCGATGATGGTGATATGGCGTGAACCACTGGCGGTCGGATTGTGTTTGGTCAATTGGTTCAAGGCATCGACAATCGATTGCTGGGCGGCGAGCCCAGATGCGGCGTTGCGATTGTCGCGGTAGACATGAATGATTTCTTCACCGACATTGCAAGGTGTTTGCTGAAACACCAAACCGTTTTTGGTGTTGCACTGGTAGCTGACGGTTGCACCGGCAGTGATGGAAGGTTTGGCGCGTTGGCACGGGGTATTGGCGACGACGTTGGCACCGTCAACGACACAGTCGGAAGGTCTTACGCGATTATCACTGGCAGCGGCGGGCAACGACCACATCATCAGCGCGACAGCAATCAGAATGATCGGCATCGGCGTGCTCCTGCACATTCATCCATGTTTTCATTCTATCGCGCGCTATTGGTCTGCTTTGCATCGTTACGCGATAACCAGCCCAATGCTTTCCCGTTATTTGCATAACAGCTGGCACATCTGCACAAAAACGCCGGCAGTTGCCGGCGTTTTCATTAATGCTATTACTGGTGGTACATCGAACCGGTTGAGGTGTAGATGTAATCACAACGGCCGGAGTCATCCCAGCGCATGTAGACGTAAGACTCGTTACTCAGTCCGCGAACGGCCTCCATATGACCCGGGTCGGTTGAAGTACATGACTTGACGGCACCAGCGGCCGTGCGTGCACCACAAACAACGTACGGTGAACTGGTCGTGAAGTTAACGCTGGCACAGTAAATGTATTGCGTTGCATCGGCGGATTGGCGAGCACCAATAAATGAGCCGTACGCAGTATTGCCAACGATATTGACCTGATAGTGATTGGTAAATCCGGCGAAGCTGGCCGAGCTCATTGCCAGCATCGCGCTGGCGGCCAAAGCGGTGTATTTCATTGCAACAACCTCCATGTAAGGCCTGAACGTGTAGCGGTTAAAGACAGCAACCGAAGCTCATGCTGCCGCAGGCCGAAACCGGCAGCACAATCGAAATGGGGTGGATGATCAAGGCATGCCGGGAACCGGCTCTATGCGGCCCTCATTGATGGCGCGGGAAAGCGCGGTCGCCAGCTCAACGCGCTGCGCGGCCGGCAAGCGTTGCAGTTCGGCGTGAAAGTCCATTATTCGCTGCTGACTGATACGTCCATATGGCAGCATCGTAGTCAACTGTTGATCGGCTTTGGCGATTGATACCTGATCGTAGCGCGCTATTGGCGCCGAGGAACTCGGACTGCTGACTTGCTCTTTCTCGTGCTGGATTTCGTCTTTTGAGGAAGCACTCTGGGCCGAAAGACGTTGCTCGATTTTCTGCAACAAACTCAGCATTTGCGCATTGTCAGTGTAAGCGCTGCTCGGCGGATACGCTGCTGTCACGGCATCAACAGTCAGGCCGGCGCCATCGTTGTTGCCGGAAAACTCGACCCGGTAAATCAACCACAGCTGGCTCAACGCCAATAACCATAGCAGCGTCAACGAGAATCGTCCTTGGATGTTCATGCTGGCCTCCTTGCCTGTCTGATGCGTCGCTACCTTAAGGCATCGGCGCAAACTCGCATGAACGTTATTGGCAGCGATTGCTGTGGGTAAACCACAAAATACCGCTACGGAAATAGGCTTGCGCGGTGTAAGCCATTGCCGACAACCGCGGTACCACGTATTACCCGATCGTTTACGCTTGCGGCCCCGTGTAATCGCCAAGCCGCAACCATTTGGTGGCGATCCATTTATCACCAGCAACCACAGGACTGCCGCCGTGCAAAGTCAGTGCATCGAGATCGCCATTATCGTTGGCATAAGAGAAGAACAAGGCGTTGCCTTTGCGTGGAAGAATGTCGAGGCCAATTTCCGGAAACACCGTTGAACCTCCGGCCTCAACATCATTCAGATACATGATCAGGGTTGCGAATCGCTGGCCGCCCATTTTCAGAATTTTGTCGTTGCCAGAAAACTTCGGATCGAAATAATCGAAATGCGGCTTGTATTCGGCGCCCGGCACATAGTTCAACACCTGAATCGGCTCGCCGCGACTGACCGGAATGCTGAGCAGCTCGCTGATGCGGTTTTCGATGCGCTTGATCAGCGCATTTTCACCACGCCGAAATGAAGCACCGGAACTGGTGCGCGAAGGATGCAAGTCGTAACTGCCATTAACGGCATTGACGACGCTCGATGGCTTCAGCCGGCTATTGCATTGGGCGACCAGCTCATCACATTCCTGGTGCGACAATAAATTACCGAACAACACCACACGCGGTGCGTTCAACGCCATCAGAATCTGCACATCGCGATCAGAAGTATGTTGGGTGCCGGAAATTCGGGCGACGACGCTGCTGCTATGCGGCCGCACTGTTTGTCCTTCCGCTTGCAATACGCTCAGGTACTGTTGCACGGCATGAGAAATGGTTTGTGGATGACCGGCATGGACCAAAGCATCGACCATCGCCTCAGGCGGATGTCCGTTGCTGACGGCCTCACGAATCCACTGTTGTACTTCCGGCTGTAATTGTTCGAACTGCATGAGCCCTCCTCTCGATGCATTCTTTTGCTTTCCGGGCACCTTACTGGCTGAGCGCTCGCCAAATCAATAGCGGATTTGTACACCAGCCGGATGTCGGATCAGCGGGCCGACAAATGTCGGGCTATAGTGGCGCCGGCGCACACCGCGCCAGCTTCCATTGAGGAGAACAACAATGAATGCGTTGATGGAGTTGTGGTTACCTATCGTGCTCAGCACGGTCTTTATTTTTATCGCCAGCAGTTTGATCCACATGGTGTTCAAATGGCATGCGCCGGATTATCACGGCTTGTCGAACGAAGATGCGGTGCGCACCGCGATTCGCGCCGGCAATCCGTCGCCTGGCTTGTATGTGCTGCCCTATTGCAAGGATATGAAAGAAATGGCCAGCGAGGCGATGGTGGCCAAGTACAAAGAAGGACCGGTGGCGTTTTTGACCGTTAAAGCCAATGGCATGCCGAACATGGGTGCGTCGCTGACCCAGTGGTTTTTGTTCAGCCTGTTGGTCGTGCTGGTGGCCGCGTTTTTAGCCGCACAAGCTTTCGGTTTTGATGCCGACCATCATCACTTTGCTGTGCATCATATTGCCGTGATCAGTTTTGTTGGATTTGGTTTTGGCTCGATCTGTGAAGGCATATGGAAAGGCGAAACCTGGGGTTCGGTTGCCAAGTATTTGTTGGATGCGCTGATCTATGCGGCCGTTACAGCGGCCACATTCTACTGGCTTTGGCCGACAGCAATGGCAGCGTAAACCAGGAAAAAACCCCGCTCACTTAGCGGGGTTTTTCATTACCGGTACTCAGACTTTCACTTCCGGAAAATCGATATCGGTGCCCGCGACGTGATTGACGTAGTTGGTGAACGTATTCAGCGCGACGTGAGCGATCACTTCCAGAATCTGTGCGTCGCTGAGGCCCTTAGCGCGGGCAGTGGCCAGTTCATCGTCGTCGAGAAAGCCGCGGTTCTCGACCAGTTTCAGGGCCAAGGCGGCCAATGCCGTGCCCTTGCCTTCGCGGGCAGATTTAACGGCCTCGTCACTCAAGCCCGCGCCTTTGCCGATCAATGTATGGGCCGACAAGCAATAGCCACACTGATTGGCCTGGCCGACGGCCAGCGCGACGATTTCCCGCTCGGCGGCGGTCAACACGCCTTCTGCCAGTGCACCGGAAAATTGCAGATAGCCGTTCAAAGCTGCCGGTGAGTGCGCCAGCGTGCGGAACATGTTCGGGGCTTTGCCAAACTTGGCTTTGACGCCATTCAGCAGTTCGCCGGAACGGGCCGGGGCTTGGGCGTCGGTTAGTGCGGTAATGCGGGCCATGTGGAATCTCCTTGAATCTCGATTGGTGCTGGATTGCACAGGGCAAATGATCGCTGCCCTGATGAGACTTTTGGATTCACATCGTCTAGCATATGATGCAGATCGTATTTTTTATTAAAGGAGGCACCATGGACCGGCTTTCTGCCTTGCTCAGCCACTTCTCGGTCAGTGCAGGGCTGTTCCATAGCGGTGGCTACTGTGGCGTGCAGGTGATTGGCGATGTCGGTAACGACGGCCATCTGCACTTTCTGAAGCAGGGGCGGCTGGAACTCTGGCTGCCAGGACAGGGCCGGCAGGTGTTCGATCAGCCTTCGCTGTTGTTCTTCCCGCGCCCGCTGTCGCATCGTTTTCAGGCGACTGAAGCCGATGGTACCGAACTGGTCTGCGCCAGCCTGCAGTTCGATGGTGGCGTCAACAACCCGATTTCGCGCGCCCTGCCGGACTTTTTGCAGCTGCCACTGGCCGATATGCCCGGCATTCAACCGAGTCTGCAACTGCTGTTTGATGAGGCTTTCCAGCGCTACTGCGGCCGACTGGCCGTGCTGAACCGGCTGTTTGAGGTGCTGGTCATTCAGATTCTGCGCCACCTGATGGCCAACCAGTCGATGTCTACCGGTCTGCTGTCGGGCCTCGCCGACCCACAACTGGCGCCGGTGCTGACCAGTATGCACGAGCAGCCTGCTGAAGCCTGGACCTTGGAGCGGCTGGCTCGGCTTGCCGGCATGTCACGAGCCAGCTTTGCACGACACTTTCATGAACGGGTTGGCATGACCGTTGGTGATTACCTGCTGAGCTGGCGCGTCGCGCTGGCGCAACAAAAGCTGCGTCAAGGCCGACCGATGAAGCTGGTCTCCGGCGAAGTCGGCTACGACAGTCCATCGGCACTGGCCAGAGCCTTTCGCCGTCAAACCGGCCATAGTCCCAGCGACTGGTTGAAATCGCACCTGGATTTGACGAAAGCGGTTCCAGCCTGAATGATCGCGCCTGTTGCCATTGACTGCACGCCACAAGGAATTCGTAAAAAATGAGTAAAAGCCAATACCGGCGCTGGAAAATTTTCAAAGCGTTGGTAGTCTTTCAGATGAAGCTGGCATTGGATTGGCTTCGCGACCTGCTGTTGAGTCCGGTGGCGTTTTTCTGTGCATTGATCGATTTTGTCACCGGTGCACCGCCACATCGCAGTTTGTTTCAACAGCTGATGCGTTTCGGTCAGAAAAGTGACCACTGGATCAATCTGTTTGATCATCAGGACGAAACCGAAAGCGTCGACCAATGGGTCGATGGTGTTGAGCGCAAATGGCGCAGCCGCAAAATGCGCAAGTCATCGAATGACTGAATGCGCGGGTGTTGCCTATTAATGGCTGTTCTCACGTTCTGACCAAGGAAACCGTCAGGTGAAAAAGGAGTTTCAGCGATGCGGCCATTATTGTTGATTGCGACAGCGCTGATGCTTTCGACGGCGCAGGCGAATAAGCGCATCCAAGCACCAACAACGACGGCCTTGCCTACCGAAATCACCGCCTGTGACGATCCCAATTGGCCACCGTATGTATTTATCGGCAGCGAACACGGCCATCCGAAAGCGCAAGGCTTCTCGGTTGATGTCATTGCCACCGCGTTGGCTGAGCATGGCCTGAAACTGAAAGTGGAAACCATGCCATGGCTGCGTTGCCAGCGCGAACTGAATTCCGAAAGCCGTTTTCTGCTAGCGCTCGGTGCAGCGTACACGCCAGAGCGCAACGAGCACTATCGCTTGTCACTGCCCTACCATGCGCTGCAATCCACGTTGTTTTTTATCGAGAGTCATTGGCCAGCAGGAAAAACGTTTAGCCGAAAAGAAGAACTGAAAACCATTACGCTGTGCGCGATGCGCGGCTTCCCGCTGAAAAATCTCGGTTTGGAAGCTTATCGTGTGGATCGTGGCCACGACAATTATCAGCAGATGTTGGACAAACTCCATTACCGCCGTTGCGATGCCTTGCTGACACCGATTGAAGCGATCGATGCCGTGCTGAAACAGGCGCGTCTGTCACCGCGCCATCAACCGTTATCAAAACGGGAAATTCCCTGGCAGGAAGCCACCAGCTTTCATGCGCTGTTGAACAGGCACCATCCGCAAAGTGCCACGCTGCAAACGCTGCTGAACGAGGGCCTGACCACGATGGCTCGTGATGGCCGACTCGATGCCTTACGAAAGAAATGGTCGCTACCAGCGCTGGCTTTGCCGCTTTCCCCAGGCCAACAAGCCCCTACCCGTCAACACGCTGGTGAATGAGCTTATTGCCAGGACAGTGGATTCAAACGAAAAAACTGCGCCAACTCCTGATACAGCTCTGGGTACTCCTGCTGTAATGCCGCCGGCTTTTCAAAAAACACTTCCGAAGCGACGGCAAAAAATTCAGCCGGATTGGTCGCGCCGTAATGATTGAACAGACTGGGTAAATCGCGCTCAGCATCCTGTTGCAAACGTAAATACGCTGCGCTGAATACTTTCGACCAACGGTGATAATGATGTGCCGATTGCAGAATCGGCACGCCGGTGGCGCTGCCTTTTTCCTGGTCGAGCTGATGGGCAAATTCGTGAATGACGACATTATGGCCATCGTCCGGCGCATGCAAACCGTCGAGTGTGTCCTGCCAGGACAAGACCACTTGGCCTTGATCCCAGGATTCGCCAGACAACACTTGTCGATGTTCGGTCACCAACCCTAAGTGATCAACTTCATCCTTGTGCACGATAAAGGCATCCGGATAAACCAGGATCTGCGACAGCGACGGGTAATAATCGGTTTCGCGATTGAGCAGCAACAAACAGGCCTGGGCGGCAATGGTCACACGGATTTCATCGTTGATGACGATACCGTTGCAACCAATAAATTCTTTCTCGTGCAAAAACACTTGGATATGTTTTTTTAACTGCAGTTGCAAATCGGCCGGCAGACTGCGGAAATACGGCACGCGTTTACGCAGAATCTGACGCCAGTTTTCCGGGAATGGCTGTTGCTGAAGGCGCCGACGTCGGGCCTGAATGTAATACGGTTTGCCGAACACGTAAGCCAACAGCAGGCTGGCAATCAGGGCAATGATCAATAACGGCACAAGTGGCGCTCAAGCATCGATTGGAGCAGCTTAGATGGGCACATCGACCAGCAATTGCAAGTGCCGATGGATAATTTTCACCGTGGGCCCGGTTTCCCTGATGGTGCTCAACTCGTTAGAATCGGCGGCCCCCTCAGTCACTCACAGGAAGAGTCGCCCATGTCACGCTTGATGAGTTTGTTGCTGCTTGTGCTTTTCGTCGGCTGCCAACCTCAGACCACAGCAACCAGCGAAAAATCCGCCGCAAGCGAACCTATCGGTATCGGTCACAGCCTTCAATTTTCTTCATCCGTACTGAGTCAACAACGCACACTGAACATTTACTTACCTGCCAGCTATCATCAGCAAACGCAAAAATATCCGTTACTGGTACTGCTTGATGGCGGCTTGCATGAGGATTTTCACCACATTACCGGCATTGCCCAATGGGCCGCGTTAACCGGCAGCTATCAGGAAGTGATTGTGGTGGGTATCGCCAACATTGATCGCAAACATGATCTGACTTCGCCATCGGATAACGAGCTCGACAAAAAGGAGTTGCCGACTCATGGCGGCGCAGCGAAATTCCGTACGTTCATCAGTGAGGAATTACTACCCTGGCTGCAACAGCAATACCGGATCAGCGATCGCCGTTTGCTACTTGGCGAGTCATTGGCCGGACTGTTCACTACCGAAACCTTTTTGCTGCAACCGGAGATGTTCACCGACTACATCGCGATCAGCCCCAGCCTGTGGTGGAATGACATGAAACTCAGTCTGGATGCCAAAAGGCATTTGCAGAACGGCGACTATGCCAATCGCCGGCTGTGGCTCGCGATGGCTGACGAAGGTGGTGATATGCGCACCGGCTATCAGCATTTGATCAATGCCTTGAAGGCCATGCCCGCAAGCACCTTGCATTGGCAGGTCACACCGTTCGCAGACGAAAAGCACAACACCATTTATCATCCTGCAGCCACCAAGGCAGTACGCGATTTGCTGGCGCTACAGGGAACCGGTCATCCGGCGGCAGTGACCACGGCAAATTGAATATTTTTTGCCATAAAGAAAGCCCGGTACTCACCGGGCTTTCTTTAATTAGGCATTTTCTCAAAAACGAAATTCGCCCAATTTTTCCTGCAACTGCTTGCGTAGTTCCATCAGATCAACGGCGTAACGTTCGAGTGCCTTGTCTTCTTCAGTTTCCGGCGTCCAACTTGGCACCTCGACCGGTACACCGCTGGCATCGACGGCAACGAAAATCAGCAGGCAGTGCACGGCTTTGCTCTCCGAAACGTTGCGCAAATCACTGGACGCTACCTTGACGGCGATATGCATGCTGGTGCGACCGGTGTGTACCACTCGGGCCTGTAACTCCACGAGGCTGCCAATCAACACCGGCTGATAAAAATTCACGTCACCAATATGCGCCGTGACGCAATAACTACCGCTCCAGCGCGACGCACAGGCATAGGCAACGGTGTCGATCCATTTCATCATCGTGCCGCCATGCACCTTGCCGCCAAAATTGACATCGGTCGGTTGCGCCATGAAGCGCATGATCAACGCATCGTTGCGAGTGCCTGCCATATGGTTCTCCGGTCTGGTTATGGCGCAGAGGATTTCACCTTTGGTGCCGTTGCTTCATCAGTGGGTTTAGCGCTGGCCAGCGCACCGCTGTCGATACCGAACCAGAATTGCTTTTGTTTCGGATCAAAATACATATGGCGCACGGTACCATCGGCCTTGACCTGTTCGCTACCGATGAATCGCTCGGTTTTGGTATCAAAGCCAACAATACGATTTGGATAGGTATTGGTTTCGGCAATCCACAGTCTGGCGTTGCTGTCGAGTGCGGTGCCATAGGGTTTGCTGTCTTCACCACCGGGCATCAGCCAGGAACTGAACACCTTGGTTTTCGGTTGATAGCGCACCAGATGCCCCTCGGCATAATCGACAGTCCAGATACTGCCATCATCGGTGATTTCCAGGCGGCGAGGACGAGCGCCTTCGCGCGGCAGCACCACTTCCCTGACCTTGTCGGCGCCCTGATCGACGGTGCCGAGTTTGTTGGTGCCAAGCAAAGCGATCCACGGCCGGTTATCCGGCGCCATTTTTATGCCGTATGGGCGCGCTTTCGGTGTCGGCACCGGAAAAATTTGCAGCGCATGATTGCTGGTATTCAAATGGCCTACGACATTGCTGTGCTGGGCGGTAAACCAGATATCTCCCTGTTGATCGAATACCAGCGTATGCGGATCGGTGACACCGGATGGCATTGCAATTTTTTTGATCGAGCCATCTTTCGGATCGAGTATGCCGATGTAGGCCGCACGATTACCGGCGAACCAGACCATGCCTTGCTGATCGACGATCAGATTGTGCGGATGAGTGCCATCCGGAATGTCAAAACGCTTGAAAGATTTACTTGCCGGATCAAATCGAGCCAGATAATTGCCCGCCTGTCCACAGAACCACACCGATTGATCCGGTGCAACGTAAGGGTCGCGAGGCACGCCCTGCCATTCGACCGCGTATTCGTTGATATGCAATACCGGCTCATCGGCCAGCACGCTGATACTGCTCAGCAACAACAACGAAGTGAGAAGAAATGATTTCATTACACTCTCCCTGGTTGTTTCAGATACGGCAATCGGGATTGCCGAAAAGGAACGCCTTATGCACTGATTGAAATTGATCGTAGACTGATGGCTTGCACCGGCAACTATCGTTTCCAGGAGCGCGCCATGCCAGACCCATCCTATCCGCTCGTTTTGCAAGCCGAACAAGTCCCACCCCGCACCACGCCATCACTGTATCCGGCGCCTTTTGCCCAACGGGTGGAAGGCCGCGTCAAACGGGTATTGGGCGACCCGTTTGGTTTGCGCAATTTTGGCGTCAACCTGACAAGCTTAGCACCCGGCGCTTATTCGGCACTGCGTCATGCCCATAGCAAACAGGATGAGTTCATTTACATTCTTCAGGGACGGCCCACCTTGATTACGGGCGATGGTGAAACCGAGTTGATGCCTGGCAGTTGTGCCGGCTTTCGGGCTGGTAGCGGCGATGCCCACCATTTGCACAACCGCAGCGATGAAACGGTCGTCTATCTGGAAATCGGTGATCGCAGTATTGGCGATGCGGTGCACTATCCTGATGACGATATCCGCGCCGTGTTCAACAGCGAAGGCAAGTGGGTATTCACCCACAAAGACGGCAGCGCGTATTAGGCCTGGCACATGAACTTTGCGCCAACGCAAAGTCCGTGCCGGGTTCGCTGGTTTTTTCGCCGGTTTGCAGCTAAGGTGAATACGTCTTCAAAGCAAAAAGCCAAGGTCGCGATGCGAGGAATTCTGCTCTGGTGGTTGATCATTTCGATCAGCGGCTTTTCGCTGCAGGCGTCGGCATCGGCGGACCGGGTCAAGCGCCAATACAATTTTCGCGAGTACACCGTGTTCGATGGCTTGCCGCAAGGGCAAGCGCTGGCGTTGGCACAAGACAAGGACGGTTATATCTGGACCGGTACTTACGCCGGGTTGAGCCGCTACAACGGCCACCGCTTCGATAACTTTTCCATTCGCGATGGCCTGCCGAACAATACCGTACGCAGCATTCTGAGCGGTCGCGATGGTCGACTGGTATTTGGCACCTCGGACGGCGTCTGCTTTCGTCAACACGAAAGCTTTCAATGCGTCCCGCAAGGCGCACGTTTGATTGCCGGCAATGTCATGAGCCTGCTGGAAGCCAACGATGGCAGCTTGTGGATTGCCACCGATGGCGGCATCACCCACTATTTTCCGCAACACTCAGTGCATTACACCAGCAGCAACGGTTTACCGAACACGATATTCAGAGCACTGGCACTCGACAACGAACAGCGATTGTGGGCAGGCAGTGCCTATGGCGTGTTTCGTTTGCAACGCGATCATTTTATTGCCATCGCCGGCGAACACCTGGCGAACAAAAGTGTGCGCGCCTTGCTGCATACCGAACAAGGCATGTGGGTTGGCACCACCTCCGGGCTGTTCCTGCTTCGAGACGATCAACCGGTTGCGCTGAGTACCTTGCCGGAAGCGCTGCAAACCGGTGCCGTGTTATCGCTATTTGCTGACCGTACCGGCAGCATTTGGATCGGTACTTACAGCGGTGTCTACCGCTACCACAACCAACAATTTGAACAGCTTTCACCGCAACAAGGACTGCCAGCGATCGCGGTGTACGACATTTTTGAGGATCGTGAGGGCAATATCTGGATGGGCACCGATCAAGGTGTCAGCAAGTATGTGCCTGGGCCGTTTGTCAGTTACACCGACAAGCAAGGATTGGGTAATTCATTTGTAAGGGCAATGGCGGTTGCCGAAAATGGCGATCTCTGGATAGGCACTCGCGACGGGGTTTCCGTTATCGATGTCGTTAGCGAAAACATTCGCGACCTGCGCGAAGCGCTGCCGATGAAGAGCACTCGCATCTTCGCCATGCAGGCTATGCCGGATAATCAGATGCTGATTGGCACCCAGGAAAATTTAACCCTGGTGCAGAATGAAAAAGTCGTCCGTCATTATTTTATGGCCGATGGCTTACCAGCCGATTATGTTTCCGCAATTCATCGCGATGCCAACGGTCAGGTTTGGCTGGGCACGGCTCGCGGCTTGGCGCTTTGGCATCCCAATCGGATTGAGGCAAAAGTCTCCAGCGATTTTCCGATCACAGCGATTTATGCACTGAAAGGCGATCGTCGTGGCCGGCTATGGATTGGCACCGGCAATATCGGCATGCTGATTTACGACCCGACCAGCAATCAATGGCAGCAGCTACCCAATATTCCCGAACTCGGCAAAGACACGATTTGGTCGCTAGATGTCGACGCAGAGGGCAATTTCTGGATTGGTACCAACGGCCTCGGTTTGTTTCACGTCAGCGAAAACTTTCAATTACTCAATACCATCACAGCAGCCAATAATCTGAAGAATGATTATGTCTGGCAAGTCAAGGTTGACCGAACCGGACGCATCTGGGCCTACACCAATCAAGGTCTGACTCGTATCGAGAATGAACGCTTTACCTATTTTGATGGTACCGATGGCCTGGTCGATCTGGAAGGCTCGGCCAACGCCATCATTGAACACCCCAATGGCGATATGTGGTTCGGTACCGGCAAAGGGCTCAATCGCTTTACGCCGGGTTATGAATCGCCGATTTCGCTGACGCCGCCGGTGTTGATTGAACGGGTCAGTACCTCGGACGGTGCATTACAGGATAACGATGAGTTGTCGTCCGAGGTCAGCCAGTTGCACATTCAGTACGCCAGCCCGATGTTTCGAGATGAACGCGATATTCGCTTCAAATATCGTTTGCTTGGTGCCAGCGATGCCTGGTCGATGCCAACCGATAACTGGCAGGTGATTTATCCGAAACTGGCACCTGGCCAGTATGAGTTTCAAGTGCTAGCCAGTGACAACAAAGACCAATGGTCGGCTGAACCAGCAACGTTTCGTTTCGGTGTGCAAACCCCACTATGGCAACGCCCGCCGTTTTTGTTGCTGTACGGCCTGCTGGCTTTGCTGTCGGTGTACTTGCTGATGCGCTGGCGTTTTCAGCGCTTGCAACGACAACAGGACCGACTGGAACGCGAAATCGAAGATCGCACGCTGCAATTGAAAGCCAGCAACGCAGAACTGAATCGCCTGGTTGCCACCGATCACCTGACCCGCATTTACAATCGTCGCCATCTGATGAAAACCTTGCATCAGGAGGTGATGCGGCTGAGCCGTAGCCCGGCTTCAACCTGCCTGGCGTTGTTGCTGATTGATGCCGACCATTTCAAGGACATCAACGACAGCCACGGTCACACGGTCGGCGATGAAGTGCTGATTGCCATTGCCGAGCGGATGAGCAATCTGGCTCGGACTACCGATGTTGTCGCGCGCTTTGGCGGCGAGGAGTTCGCGTTATTGTTGCCAATGACAGATCAACAAGGCGCCGTGCACGTCGCCCAAAAATTGCTGGCGGCAATACGCGACGAGCCATTTACCACCAGTGGTGGTGTGACCCTGAAAGTCACCGTCAGCATTGGCTACGCGCTACTCTGCAATAGCCGCGACAATCAGATGGGCCATCAGGCAGACGAGTTGATCAAGGCTGCCGATACCGCACTGTATCGGGCCAAGCGCGATGGCCGCGATTGCGCCCGTGGCGAAAATGTCGTTGTCACGGCAATGACTGACTGAATGTAGCCAAGGCATTCTCAGCAAGGCTGGCGGCGGCTACCATAGTTGAATCCATCCTCGTTTCAACACACTCGCGCAGTGCAAGGACGCTCCACGATGAACCGCTTCTTTACTTCGATTTTCTGTTCCGCCATCGCTGTCCTGTCGATCAGCGCTTACGCGGCGGAAACCTCCGTTGCCGAACAGCGCATGTTGCAGTTGATGACCGAGTTGCAACAAGCCCATGAACGCGGTGATACCGCCCGCGTTCGCACCCTCGAAGCCGAAATTCGGGCGCTGACGCCGGAAGTCAAAGCCGAGCAGCAACGACGCATGCAAGCGACACCAGATAACAACTTGCTGTTGCAACGCATGCAACAGCAACAACAAGCCTTGGAGCAGCAAGCCCGTTCACCGGATTACCAAATTAGCCTGGCGGCGCGCAAAGGGGACTTGGCAGAAGTCAAACGTCAGCATCAGCTTGGCGCCAACCTGAATGGGTTTCGTCTGGATCCGGGACCACCGTTGATGGAGGCCGCGATGCATGGCCATCTTGCGGTAGCGGAGTATTTGATCGAGAACGGCGCCCAGTTTCGCCTGACCGAAAAACTGTTCACCCTCGATGCCTTGCGCCTGGCGGCCGAAGCGAAAGAAGACAAGTCGGCGATGATTCGTTTGCTGGTGGCAAAAGGAGCGATGGCGCAGGGCGATCTGGAAAACATCGGCTCGATTGCGCTGAAAAACGAAGAGGCGAAAGGCCGTCAGCACATCGGCGTCGCCGGTAAACAACTCACCAGCGGTTCGGCGCTGATGGCCGCGATTGAAAAAGACCGGGCCGTGCATGTCAAAACGCTGTTGGCGCTGGGCGCCTCACCGAATGATTGGGCCTTTGGCCAATCGGCGTTGATGGTGGCTGGCAAACGGCTGAACGTCGATATTGCCACTCAGCTGCTTGATGCCGGCGCTGATCCGAACGTAAAAAATCAGGCGCAGAAAACGGTGCTGACATTGGTAAATGAAAAGCGCGAAACCGCGCAGAACAAAGCTCGTCGTGATGCGATGCTGGCGCTACTGCGTTCGCGCGGGGCGCAGCCTTGAGCGAGTCGGCACCGGTGATCGTGCTGCGCGGCTTGTCACGCGAAGCCGCACATGCCGAAGCGTTTTTGCAAGCGCTACGTAACGCGTTGCCAAACCACACCGTGCACTGCCCCGATTTACCCGGTACCGGTCAGCGTTTTCAGGAACGCTCTCCCAACCGAGTCGAAGCCATCGTTAGCGAACTGCGGCGCACGGCGCCCGAAGGCAACAAGCATCTGGTTGGCATTTCGCTCGGCGGCATGATTGCCTGTGAATGGGCCAGGCAAACTGCAACGGAAACGCGTTCGCTGACGATGGTCAATGCCAGCCTGCGTCGCTACAGCTTCTTTTGGCAGCGGCTGCGCTGGCAACAGGCGGCTCGCATCATTAGCGCGTTATGGCATTGGCGGAATGTCGAGAAACGCGAACGGCGCATCATGGCGCTGGTTTCCAATCTTCCGTTCGATGCGGAACGATTGCGGCAGTGGGTGGCGATTCAACGTGCCCGGCCCGTCAGCTGGCAAACCATCAGCCGACAAATGCAGGCGGCCGCGCATTATGCCGGCCCGATCAATGCACCCTGCCCGAACACCCAAGTGCTGATCAGCAGACAGGATAAACTGGTCTCACCGGCTTGTTCGGAACAGATTGCCGCCGCCTGGCGAGTGCCGGCGCACTACCACCCGGAAGGTGGTCATGATTTGTTTCTTGATGCGCCGTCATGGGCGGCAAGACAGGTTGCCGATTGGATTCTTCACCATAATTGAAGGGCGCCACGACTGAAACCGTTCAGATTGGCAGTGGCGTCTGCACCGTCAGCGATGGCGAGCAATTTTTCAATCGCAGATACTTCAGCACGCATTCATCAGCCAGTGACTGATCTTTTTCGGTGCACACCATTCGGCGTACCACCGAAGCCGGCTCAATGATTTCCGCGCCCAGTTTTTCACTGTCCAAATGCAGCAGCCGCAAACGTACATGACCGCGCGGCAAGCGTTTCTGTTCTGTCGATTGATAAATCACCCGTACCGATGGGCTGGACGGGTAGCGGCCGACCCAAATCATCGCTGCGCTCCAAGGCCTGTTCAACACCGCTTTATCGTGCACAGGGTTCGGGCGCAATCCTTGCGCTCAAACGCGCACGCTGGACATGCCCCCATCAACGGCAAACACCTGACCCGTCACGAACGGTGTTGGCATCATCAGCAGCCACTCGCAGAGCGACGCGATGCTGTCGGGCTGACCAATGCGCTTCATCGGGTTCATCTGCTCGATGCTCTGGCGACGTTTGGCATCGCGAATCAATGGCTGCGACAGCGGCGTTTCAATCAAGGCCGGTGCGATGGCATTGACATGGATGCGCGGCGCCCACTCCGCCGCCAAAGATCGAACCAAACCTTCCAGCGCACCTTTCGCCGTGGCTACCGAAGCGTGGAATTTCAAACCCGTTTGCACAGCAACCGTGCTGAACAATAACACCGAGGCGTGATCGGCTTTGCTCAATGCCGAATGACAGGATTGCAAGGCTTTAATTGCACCGAAGGTATTCAAGGCCAGATCTTCCTGAAATTCCTCCAGTCGAATCTGGGTAAAGGGTTTCAAGCGGATGGAGCCGGGACAATAAATCAAGCCGTCGAGCTTTTCCGGCAAAAAGGCAACAGGAAAATCCTGCTCGAGCACATTCCATTGCTGCGTGTGCACGGCGCCAGAATATTGCTCGACGTGGCGCGACAAGCACCAGACTTCATCATCGCGCGCCAGCAAACGCTCAACAATGGCAGCGCCGATTCCGGAATTGCCGCCGACGATCAACCACTGTTTTTTGCTCATGCCTGTCTACCGTTTCTGCTTTCAGTTAGTAACGTCTTGATACGAGAGATTTTCAGTCATAGCTTCAATGACGTGAACAATTTCTTGCCGTCATTCGATACCTCTACGTTTAAACATTCATTCCGGATTGGTCCTTTTGTCACCGATAAATGGCGTTGATCGCAAACAGGTTGGAAGGCGTAACGGCAAGTGTCATTCAGGCGGTATGACACGGTCCCTGTGTAAACGAGCAAATGGAGAGTAAAGATGAAAGTGGTAAACCGCACGCTATTGACGATGGCGGCTGTGGCGCTGTTAAGTGCCTGCAGCGTATTCGATGATGACGATGACGACGTGGATCTGCCGCCTGCGCCACAAGTGACCAAAGCACGTGTCGTGCATGCCTCACCGGATGCACCGAAAGTGGATGTGTTGGCCGGTGGCACCACCGCCGTCAATGATTTGGATTATGCCAACGCCACGCCCTATTTCAATGCCAGTGTCGGCAACGTCAGTGCCACCGTACAAGGCGTAACGCCGGGCGGCAACGTTACGGTCATCGGTCCTGCCAATCTGACGCTGAATGCCGATCGCAACTACACGCTGATTGCAACCGGTAATGTCGCCAATATTACGCTTGATGTTATCGATGCCTCGACTGCTGCTGTGCCGAGCGGCAGCACTCAAGTCACGGTATTCCACGGCGCACCGAATGCACCAGGCGTCGATGTTTATGTCACCGCACCAACAGCCGATCTGGCTTCCGCGGCAGCGCTGGGCAATTTTTCGTTCCGCCAGAAACTGGGTCCGGTCACGGTCAATAATGGTGACTACCGGATTCGGGTCACGCCGACAGGAAATCGCAGCACGGTTGTCTTCGACAGTGGCACCATCAGTTTGAGTGGCGGCGATTTGTTGTTGGTCGCGTTGCAGAATATTCTCGCGACGGAAATCGATAACACCGTTTCACCGATCAATCTACTACTGAGCGATGGCGTCAACCCGAGCAGTATCATTCGTGACGCCAACACACCAGCGGCGCTGCGTGTCGTGCACAATTCGCCGGATGCACCAGCCGTTGACGTCGTGGTTAACGATAACTTTGCGGCGCCACTGGTCAATGCTCTGGCATATCCGAACTTCACGCCCTATGCCACGGTGCCGCCCGATAGCTACAACGTCAAAGTCGCCGCGGACGCCGACAACAGCATCGTCGCGATCAATGCCGATCTGGACTTGGCCGCGAACTCGGTCAGCACCGTTGCTGCCGTCGGTCCGCTCGCCTCGATTGAACCACTGGTGCAAAGTGATCGCATTCGACGCATTGCCACTGAAGCGCAAGTCAGACTGACCCACGGCAGTCCAACGGCCGGCAATGTCGATATTTACGTGACGCCCATGGGCACTGATATCAATACCGTCACGGCCAATTTCAGCAATGTGCCATTCAAGGCCGATACCGGTTATGTCAGCCTCGCTACCGGCCGCTACGACATCACCATCACAGCAACCGGCAGCAAAACCGCCGCCATTGGTCCGCTGACCGTGACGCTGGAAAACGGTGGTATCTATAGCGCCATCGCACGCGATGCGGCGGGTGGCGGCTTACCGCTCGGCGTCATTCTGCTTGATGATTTCGCGCCATAAGCCAGAACCTTTTCATTCCCCCTGAATATGAACGCGCCCAACGGCGCGTTTTTTTTGAAGCCATCTCAAAAATAGTCTGGGCGAAGGTGAGGTGCGAGAAGAGGAGCGGAGGAACCGCAGTTTACAAATAGTAAATGAGGATTCCGAGCACCACATTCGCGCAGATCACCGAGCTCCAGGCATTTTTGAGATGGCTTCTAGTTAAACCGAAACGGACTTCCCTGCTACTATGCTTTAGCTGTTGGTTTTGAAGGAGAGCGTCAATGCAGGAACGGCATGCCACAAGCACTTATTTGCACGGCTACACACCGCACGAACAGCAACGCCTGCGGCAACAGGCGGCGATGACCGAAGCACTGATTTATCAGAGCGTTGAATTACGCAGTGTCGAGTCACTGCTGGAGATCGGCTGCGGAGTTGGCGCCCAATCGGAAATCCTGTTGCGCCGTTTTCCACAGCTTCGCTTGCACGGCGTCGACATCAACGAAGCCCAAATCCTGCAAGCCAACGCCAACCTTGCCGAAAGCACCATTGATCCGGCTCGCTATCAATTCTCCGTGATGAACGCCGCTGAATTGCAGTTTCCCGATCAGCAATTTGATGCGGTTTTCATTTGTTGGGTATTGGAACATATCAACGACCCGCTGAGTGTTTTGCGTGAAGCCCGTCGGGTGCTGAAGGAACGTGGCGTTATTTACCTCACCGAAGTGATGAACAGCAGCTTGCTGCTGTCACCACGTTCGTTCGCCGTTGATCGCTACTGGCAACGATTCAACGAAGTGCAGCAACAACAAGGCGGCGATCCGTATGTCGGCGCCAAACTCGGCAACCTGCTGCAAGCCGCCGAATTTCGCGATATTGTGCTGGAACCGAAATCGTTTCATTACGATAATCGCGAGCCGGAAAAGCGCACCGCGATGCTGCGTTACTGGACCGGCTTGATGCTGTCGGCCGCCGATGCCATCCGCGATGCCGGCGGATTGAACCGTGCCGATATCCAGGCCATGGAAGCCGATATGCACGAGCGTGAACAACGGCCGGAAACCATTTTCTTTTACAGCTTTATCCAAGCCAAAGCCCACCGATGATACAAACTGAAAATGTCCCCTGCCCCTGTGGTTCTGAACTGGCTTACGGCCAGTGTTGTGGCCCGCTGCATCAGAGCAAGAAAGCAGAGAATGCCGAGCAGTTGATGCGCTCGCGCTACAGCGCATTCGTCATGCAAAATACCGACTATCTGCGGCGCACCTGGCATGAATCGACGCGGCCATCACAAGATGATCTGGCTGCCGACCCAAAAACAAAATGGCTCGGCTTGGAAGTACGCCAACATCGGTCGATCGACGAAAACGAAGCGGAAGTGGAGTTCGTTGCCCGCTACAAAATCAACGGCCGCGCCCATCGCTTGCATGAAACCAGCCAGTTCGTCAAAGAAAATGGCCAATGGTTTTATCTGCGAGGACAGATCCACGAATAGAAGCCATCTCCAAAATGCCTGGAGCTCGGTGAGGTGCACGAATGCGGTGCTCGGAAAAATCCGCCGGGAGCGGATTTTAGCGTAGCCCCCAGGGTGAACCACATGGATGTGGTGAACAATCCTCATTTACTACTGGTAAACTCCGGTTCCTCCGCTCCTATTCGTGCACCTCGCCTTCGCCCAGACTATTTTTGAGACGGCTTCTAGCGGAAACACAGCGTTTCTTGACAGCGTGAATTGTTCGTCCAGTTTTTGTTGGCCTTGTCTCGTGGCATGCCGGACAATAGCTCGCCTTCCTGAGCAAAGCTATCCGCGATCATGAGCACCCGTCACCTCCTCGATATGTTGTTATTGGCCGCCCTGTGGGGCGCCTCATTCCTGTTTATGCGTGTTGCCGTACCGGAGTTCGGTGCCGTGCCATTGATTGCGGTGCGCGTCGGCATCGCCGCGCTGTTTCTGATCGCCGTCATCGTCATTCGCGGCCAGTTATCGGAGCTAAAAGGCAAAGCGGTGCCGTTCACGGTACTGGGTTTATTGAACTCGGCCGTGCCGTTTTCCTTGTTCGCCTATTCAACGCTATTCATCACCGCCGGCTTTGCCGCCGTGTTGAATAGCACCGCGCCGTTGTTTGGTGCCCTGATCGCCTTTATCTGGTTCCGCGAACGTCTGCCATGGTTGCGGGTACTGGGCCTTTTCATCGGCTTTACCGGCGTGCTGGTTCTGCTCTCCGGCAAAGTCTCATTCCAACCGGGCAGCGGTGGCTTTGCCGCACTCGGTGCCCTGTTCGCGGCGTTCCTCTACGGCATCGCCGTCAACTACACCAAACACACGATGACCGGCGTACGTCCTCTCGTTACCGCCACCGGCAGCCAAATCACGGCGACGTTGATGATGCTGCCATTCGCGATTTACCTGTGGCCGGATAACAGCATTTCCGTCAAAGCTTGGCTTAGCGTCATCGCGCTCGGTGTATTTTGTACCGCGATTGCATATCTGCTGTTCTTCCGCCTGCTCGGCCAAATCGGTCCCACGAAAACCATCGCCGTCACCTATCTGATTCCACTGTTCGGCATCACTTGGGGTGCGCTGTTCCTTAGCGAAGGCATTACGCTGCCGATGATCATCGGCGGCAGTATTATTCTGGCTGGTGTCTCGTTGGCGACTGGGGTAATTAGCTTTAAAGCGAAAAAGTTGGCGACTTCGGAAAGATGAGCGACAGCGAATTGAGATTTATCAAAAAGCCATGGAAACAATCGAAGAACTTATAAAACAGCTACAAACCATCTTACAACCATGGCGAGCGTATCTCATCGCAGTCGATGGCCGTGACGGTGTTGGCAAAAGCCCTTTAAGTCGATACATGGCTTGGAAACTAGAAGTGCCTCTCGTTGAAACAGATCTCTACCTTGCAAATGACGATTGTAATCCTGCGTATCATATGCGCGAGTTAAAGCGAGTCCTGCAATCTCGCCTTAATCACAATCGGCCGGTCATCGTGGAGGGTATATTTATTCGCCGATTATTGAAGAGCCTCGATTTAACTCCAGACTTCGTGGTTCACGTGACCCGCCCAGAATGCGAAGGTAGCCTCGCATGGGAGGTCGAATTTCTCGCGTATGAATCAGAGTTCCAACCTGAGTCTGCGGACCAACAAATTTCATGGTTAGAATAGTTCCGGACTTTTAGTAGACACATACCTGTAGACATAGAATGAATCGAGCGTAGCGAATAGAGTCCCCATTCCTTTGAAATCTCCTTCGAATGCCTAGCGCCGCGAAAAACCTAGATCTCCGCCAACGAGAGAATGACGGAGGGCACCGGTGGTTTTAATCGTGCTCCAACACCGCCAATACCGCATCTGAAAAACGAGACTGTCCAGAATTTTGTGTAACTGGCGGATTTACACCTTCACGCGGTCTTCGCCGAACACGATCAACAACTGATTCAGTGCGGCTTTCCAATCGTGTACCGGCATCGTCCACTTTTCCGCGATCCGATGCAAGGTTAAGTACAACACCTTCAAGATTGCCTCGTCATTCGGGAAGGCTTTCTTGGGTTTCAACACTTTTTGCAAGCTGGCGTTGAGTGATTCAATCGCGTTGGTCGTGTAGATGATTTTCCGTATTTCCGGCGGATAATCAAAGAACACCGTCAACCGTGTCCAGTTGTTACGCCAGCTCGGCCCAATATGCGGATACTTCCCGCCCCAGTTCTGTTCAAATTCAGCCAGCGCCCGCTGTGCTTCGCTTTCCGTTGCCGCTCGATAAATCAACCGTAAATCGGCCGCCACGGCCTTACGCTCTTTCCAAGGGACGAAGTGCAGCGAGTGACGCACTTGATGGACGATGCATTGCTGCACATGGGTCTGCGGGTAGACCGCATTAATCGCTTCCGAGAAGCCTTTAAGGCCATCGACACAAGCAATCAATACGTCATTGACGCCGCGATTTTTCAGTTCATTGATAACGCTTAACCAGAACTTGGCGCCTTCACTGCTGGCCAACCATAACCCTAAAATCTCTTTCTCACCGCGCATGTTGATGCCCAGCGCTACATACACGGAGCGATTGCCGACCATGCCATCCTGCCGCGACTTCGTCACCAAGGCATCGAGATAGACAATCGCATAAGTCGAATCGAGTGGTCGCTTCTGCCATTGTTGTACTTCATCCATAACCTGTTCGGTCACCTGGCTTATCAGCGCCGGTGACACCGCGTTGCCGTAGGTTTCTTGCAGGTAGTCGTGAATGTCACGCTGACTCATGCCGTAAGAGTAGAGTCGCACGATGGCGTCCGTTATGCTGCCAACGCGTCGTTGATGCTTGCCGATAAACCGAGGTTCAAACTCGGCATTCCGGTCACGTGGGACTTCGATATCCAGTGGGCCATGCTCGGTTTGCACTTGCTTGGTCGATCGGCCGTTACGTGAATTACCGGAGTTGCGACCTTTGACGGCGTGTTTGTCATAACCCAGATGCTGTTCCATTTCGGCCTTCAGCGCCCGCTCCGCGACCTGCTTGAACAACACTTTGGTTAGTGCCTGGAAGTCTTCGGTTGATTTGCAACGGTCTAATAATTCATCAAGTGTGGTATGGGTGCTGACAGGTTTTTCTGGCTTCATAATGCTCTCCTATTGAGGATATGATGAAGCCAGTTACACAAAAATCAAAACGGTCCCTGAAAAACTCATATTGGCATGTACTTTCTGTACATCATCCAAATCTTCCAACATATCAATCATCTTGACGATTTTCTTCGCGGTATCGATATCATCGACCTCGATGTAAGTAGCCGGAATCATCAATGTATCGGCACGCTCAATGACAAAACCGGCATCGCTTAAGGCTTTTTTCACGGCGAGAAAGTCTTCCGGAGTGGTTGTGACTTCAATGCTGCCATCTTGCTGGGTTTGAATATCATCAGCACCGGCTTCCAGCGCGACTTCCATCACCTCATCTTCATTTGCGCCAGTCGTCAGCATAATCTGGCCTTTGTGGCTGAACAGAAAACTAACTGAACCATCCTGACCAAGGTTGCCGCCGTTTTTGCTCAAGGCGTGACGGACATCGGCGACGGTGCGGTTGCGATTATCGGAGGTCGCTTCGATCATTACGGCGACCCCGCCGGGTGCGTAACCCTCATAGGTGATTTCCTCGAGGTTCGCCCCCTCCTCACCGCCGGCGCCACGTTTGATCGCGCGCTCGATGACCTCACGCGACATATTCGCCGTCAGCGCTTTATCGACAACGGCACGCAAGCGTGGGTTGGCATCCGGGTCCAGACCGCCAATGCGTGCGGAAACGGTGATTTCGCGAATGAACTTGGTGAAGATTTTCGCCCGTTTGGCGTCCTGTGCGCCTTTGCGGTGCTGGATATTGGCCCATTTGGAATGACCTGCCATGCTTGCTCCTGATCAGACAAGGTATTGACTCGCGAGTGAGGCGAGCAAGGAAAAGCGATTGCTAGAAAGCTTCCGGCGCGGCTGGCCGGCGATCAGGAAACAGCGGGTGGTGGGTGCAAATTGCAGTAGTGAAAACGGTCCATAACATGAAAATCGGCAGCGACCAATGCCGCTGCCGAAAGCGTTACGTTTACTCGGCGACGCGTACGCCCACCTCGGTCAACTGTGCTTCTGGAATGCGGCTTGGCGCATCGGTCAACGGGCAGGAAGCGGTTGTGGTTTTCGGGAAGGCGATGACATCGCGAATCGATGCCGCACCAACCATCAACATGACCAGACGATCCAAACCAAACGCCAGACCACCATGCGGCGGCGTACCGTAGGTTAATGCTTCGAGCAGGAAGCCGAATTTTTCCTGCGCTTCTTCGCGGCTGATGCCGAGCAAATCAAAAACGGCGGCTTGCAATTTCTGATCGTGGATACGCACCGAACCACCACCGACTTCGCAACCGTTCAGCACCATGTCGTAACCGCGCGATACGGCGTTTTCCGGGTCGGCCAGCAATTCTTCTGGCGACAACACTTTTGGCGAAGTGAATGGGTGGTGCATCGAATACCAGCGGCCATCGGCCTGCTCGAACATCGGAAAGTCGATAACCCACAATGGGCGCCAGCCCTGCTCGACCAAACCGAGATCGTTGGCGACACGCAGACGCAGCGCGCCAAGCGCATCGCAAACGGTTTTGTAACTATCCGCACCAAAGAAAATGACATCGCCATTCTGAGCGCCAACGCGCTGGTACAAGGCATTCAGTGTTTCATCGCTCAGGAATTTCGCGAATGAGCTTTGAATGCCAGCAACGCCGGTTTTCGCGTCATTGATCTTGATGTACGGCAGACCTTTGGCGCCATGCGGCTTGACGAATTCGGCCAGCTCATCAAGATTTTTACGTGATAGCTTTTCGGACGCATTCGGCACGCGTAGCGCGGCAACACGCCCTTTCGGGTTGTTGGCCGGATCGGCGAATACTTTGAATTCGCTGCTGGCGAACAGATCCGCGACATCAACCAATTCCAGCGAGACACGCAAATCCGGTTTATCAGAACCGTAGCGGCGCATCGCTTCGGCATAAGTCATATGCGGGAAGCTGCCGAGATCGATACCCATCAGCTCCTTGAACATGCCAACAACCATGTCTTCCATGATCGCCATGATCTCGTCCTGATTCAGGAACGAGGTTTCGATATCGAGCTGGGTGAATTCCGGCTGACGGTCGGCGCGCAAATCTTCGTCGCGGAAGCAGCGAACGATTTGGTAATAGCGGTCAAAGCCGGCCATCATCAGCAGCTGTTTGAAAATCTGCGGTGATTGCGGCAGCGCGTAGAAATAACCTTTATGTACGCGTGAGGGCACCAGGTAATCGCGTGCGCCTTCTGGCGTGGCTTTGGTCAGGAATGGCGTTTCGACATCGACGAAATGCTTGGTGTCGAGGTAACGACGCATGAACTGGGTAACACGATGGCGGAACAGCAATTTGTGCTGCATTTCCGGGCGACGCAGATCCAGGTAGCGGTATTTCAAACGGGTTTCTTCGGAAACCGGGATATGACCGTCGATCAACACCGCCGGCGTTTCTGCCGCGTTCAGCAATTGCATCTCGCTGGCAACCACTTCGATTTCGCCGGTCGCCATCTCTTTGTTGATTTGCGAGTCCGGGCGCTTGCGCACCACGCCAGTCAACTGCACAACAAATTCGCTGCGCACGCCTTCGGCCACTTTGAACACGGCCGGTACATCCGGCTCGCAGACCACCTGCACGATGCCGCCACGATCGCGGATTTGCAGGAATACGACACCGCCCATGTCGCGGCGACGGTGGACCCATCCGGCCAAACGTACCGTTTGACCGGCCAGCGCGGCGTTCAAATCGCCGCAATAATGACTGCGCATGCTCATAGCTAACTCGAAGAGGGAAAATCGGGTCCCGAAAAGTGAGCGCGGATCGTAGCCGACAGACCCACCCCACTCAAGGCCAAGCCCGGAATATTCGCAGGCCGGCTTACTTGCGTCACCGGGATCGAGCAGGCAGCATAGCCGCCTGACGAGTTAAGGTGGAACATGTTGAATTTCCGCAATTTTTTTGCCGCCGTGTTGATGGTCGCCGGAATCGGGCTGCTGGCCGGCGCGATTTGGCTGAGCTTGAAGCCAAAAGCCGAACAACCCCGTATTGAACAACGTCAGTTAAGCGAGGCCGATCAAGCCAGCATTTACCTGCCGACCAGCCATGACTGGTGGCTGTATGTCGCGACCGCTGACGCCGAGCAGTTCTATCAGCAACCCTTGTTGGCGGATTTGCTTGGAGAGTCCGTTCAACGCGAACTGCAGCGAATACGTCCAAAATTGCTGGCATTTGGACCCGAACTGATCGTTTGGCAGCTCACTCAGGCCGACCGCTCCGAAACGCTGGCAAACCTGTTTCCGGACTTCAGCCTGCATCGCGAAACTATTCCCAACGGTGAACTGCTGATTTGGTATCAACGGCTGGAGTCCGACATCGTTATCGACCGGTTGGCAGCACCGGCGGCTACCAAGGGCGAGTTGCATAGCCGCTGGCTGAACGCACAACTGGGCTGGCAACGCTTGTCTTGCGAACCACTCGCCAGCTTGCTTGCCGGGGTTCATCCGATTGCCAGCGTCAGCTGGCAAACTGCCGGCAACGGTGATGAGTGGCGATTGAGCTGGCCGGTGCTGGATGAAAGCCTGCGGGCCCGTCTGGCTCTGCTGGAGGCCCCGAAAGCGCAATTCCAGCCCGATGACCAATGGTTTGCTCGCGAGGCGAATCTGCGCTCGCTGGTAAGCCAGCCGGAATGTGCCTTGGCACCGGCGGACCTGGCCGGCATAGTCCAGCGCCACTGGCGCCAGGACGAACAAGCCCATCAGGCAGCGCTACTGGTTGGCACCCGCGAAGGCAGGCTGGCACTGGCCGCCGACATGGCGCTACCGTTGCAATGCAACGACGGTGACCGATTGGCACTGGCCAGCAGCGAGTCTGGCCTGCAATGGGCTTTGGCACAGCCAAATGAAGCAGAACAAGGTTTGTTACAGGAATTGGTTCGGCAAAGCGCCGGACGAACGGTATACAGCGAGCTGCGTTTTGCCGAACAGCTGGAACTGCAACTGCGCTTTTTTCACGCTTCGACCCACAACAACATCACGGAGAACACGCAATGAAATGGTTCAGTCTGTCGCTGCTTGCCGTCAGCAGCCTCGCCATGGCCGATACGCTGATTCACAACGCCAAGGGGTATCGCTATCACGAAGGCAGCTGGCAACCGTTCACCTGGATGTTGGTTGATAACGGCAAAATCACCGCCATCGGCAATGGCGAACCGGCGCGTGCTGCCAAGGCTGGCGACCGCGACTTGAATGGCGCGCAGGTGTTACCGGGCTTGATTGACGCTCACGGCCATGTTTACGGTTTTGGTTTGGAGCAGCAGCAAGTCGATTTGCGCGGCACAGCCAGCCTTGATGAAGCGCTGGCGCGGGTCAAAGACTTTGCCGGCAAACACCCGGACCGGCGCTGGATTGTCGGACGTGGCTGGAATCAGGTGCTGTGGCCGGGCAAACAGTTCCCCACCGCTACCGATTTGGATAAGGTGATCAGCGACCGACCGGTGATGCTGGAACGGGTCGATGGCCACGCCGCCTGGGTCAACACCAAGGCGCTGAAGCTGGCCGGCATCACGACAAAAACAGCTGATCCGCAAGGCGGCCAGATCCTGCGCGATGAACAAGGCCAAGCCACCGGTGTGCTGATCGACAATGCCGCCGATCTCATTACTAAACATCTTTCCGCGCCAACGCTGCATGAACGCGCCGCGACCTTGAAAGCGGCAATGGACGCGCTGGTGACGATGGGCCTGACCGGCGTTCACGATGCCGGCATCAGTGTTGACGACTACAAGGCCTATCAAAAACTCGGCAAAAACGATGACATGCCGATGCGCATTTACGCGATGCTGGCCGACAGCGACGCCGCGCGGAAAATGCTGGCGAAAGCACCACCTAAACCTCAGTTCGATCAGCGTCTGATTTTGCGTTCGGTGAAAGCCTGGGCCGATGGCGCGCTTGGTAGTCGCGGTGCCGCGATGATTGAAGATTACAGCGATCATCCGAATCATCGCGGCCTGTTGCTGTACACGCCGGAACAACTGGAGGCGCTGACCAAGCTGGCGATCAACAACGGCTGGCAGGTCAACATCCACGCCATTGGTGATGCTGGCAATCGCTTGGTTCTCGACACGTTCGAAAAGCTTTCCCGCGACGGCAAAGCGCGGGCACTGCGGCACCGGATTGAGCACGCACAAGTCATTGCCTTGGACGATATTCCACGCTTCCGCGAACTGGAAGTCATTGCCTCGATTCAACCGACGCACGCCACCTCCGATATGAACATGGCCGAAGACCGGGTCGGCAGCGAACGCATCAAAGGCGCCTATGCCTGGCGCAAATTGCTGGACGCCAATGTCCGCCTTGCCGGTGGTTCCGATTTTCCGGTGGAGCTCGCCAATCCCTTCCACGGTTTGTATGCCGCCATCACCCGCAAGGATCGTGATGGCAAACCGCTCGATGGCTGGTATCCGAATGAGAAACTCAATCGTGGCGAAGCACTGAAATTGTTTACCGTCGATGCCGCCTACTCAGGCCATATGGAAAATGACGTCGGTGCTTTGCAAGTCGGTCAATGGGCCGACTTTATCGTTGTCGATCGCGATTACTTTCACAGTGATGAAATGCAGATCGACGACATCAATGTGCTGGCGACTTATGTTGCCGGCAAAACGGTTCACCAACAGTAACAGTAGGGATGTTTTCTGATGATTCTGGATGTAGAGAAAATCCACAAACAGTACGCCAGCGTGCTGGCGGTCAACGAGCTGAGTTTTCAGGTGCAGGAAAGCGAAATCTTCGCGCTGCTAGGCCCAAACGGCGCCGGCAAAACCAGCTCGGTGCGCATGCTGATTGGTCTGACTTCACCGGATAGAGGACATGTCCGCTATCACAGTCGGCAAGGCGAAAAACCAGTGATTACACCGGCAGAGCTCGGCTATTTGCCGGAAGAGCGCGGGCTGTATCAGGACCAGAAAATCATCGACGTGCTGATTTATCTGGCGCAATTGCGCGGCATGACCCGGCGCGATGCCAAAGCCGAGGCAGAAAAATGGCTGAAGCGTTTCGCGCTTGAGGATCGCCAGCAAGAAAAAGTCTCGACGCTGTCGAAAGGCAATCAGCAAAAAGTACAGTTGATCGCTTCCCTACTCCATAAGCCACGTATGCTGGTACTTGATGAGCCGTTCTCCGGCCTCGATCCGATCAACCAGGAAATGGTCCTGGAGTTGATGCGTGAGCTGAAACGCGAAGGCACCACGATACTGCTGTCCGCGCATCAAATGGCGCTGATTGAACGGCTTGCTGATCGTATTCTGCTGATGAGTAAAGGCAGCCGCGTACAGCTCGGCGACATGAAAGCCTTGCGTGAGTCCTCCGGCTTGTCATTGGCCGTTACCGTTGAATACCAAAGCAATGTGCCAGCACTGGATAACCTGCGTGAAGCCGGTGTGTTGGAAGTACGTCAGGAATCCGACAGCGCACGCAAACTGATTCTGTCGCATCAGGCGGATTTGAATCGCTTGCTCAGTCATCTGGGCGAATCCGGACCGCTGAAACATATTCACAGTGAAGCGATCAGTCTGCATGACATTTATCTGCGTGCCGTCGGCCACCAACCGGCAACTGAAGTACAGAAAGAAGCTTCGAGCGAAGGAGTAGCCGTATGAAACACACCGTCTGGTCCGTCGCCCGTTTTGAGTTCATGCGTTATTTCAAATGGAAGCATGAACTGATCAACCTCGTGATCATTGCCGGCATGTTTATCGTCGCCAATGGCGCTGGCGCCTTGATGCAATGGTCGAAATCAAAAGAAAGCTTTGAAGTCGCGGTGATTAGCGACGTGGCATTACCGCTGGAATACGGCGGTGATGATCGTCTACGCCTGTTGAAGGCCGATATCAGCGAAAAAGAGGCGCGTCTCGCCGATGTCGATGAGCAGCGACTCGACGGCCTGTTGATTGTGCAATCGCTGGATAAAGCCGAGTTATTTGTCGGCAAGGAACCGGCCTGGCGCAAAGAACTGAACAAGGCTTTGTCCGACGCCAAGCTGGAGTTCTCGCTGCAGCAAAGCGCGATCAGCAAAGACACGTTCGAGGCCTGGCAAAAGCCAATCGAAATCGATCAGGCGTTCACGGCTAATGCCAGAAAACCGGCCAGTGAAGTCAGCAAGCTGCTGTCATTTGGCTTGGTGCTTTTTTCGATGATGGGTGTCATGACTGGCTTTGCGCTGTTCTTTGCCTCGATCACCAGCGAAAAACAACATCGCGTATCGGAGCTGGTGGTGTCGGCAATTCCCCACCAAACCTGGATTGACGGCAAACTGCTTGGCCTGACCGGGCACGGGCTGAAAACGGTCATTACCTGGGGCATTTACGGCCTGCTGGGTTTGAGCGTTTACAACCGCTTCTCCGGCAAGGAAGACTTGCTGCTGAGCACACTGTCATTGCCGGTCGTGTTCGTTGCCATTCTGTTCGCCCTGTTCGGCATGTTGTTCTGGAACGCGGTGATGGCCGCCATCGCTTCGTCAATTGACGATCCGAATACCTCGACGCGCGGCACGCTGATGTTCCTGCCGATGCTGTTTTTTATGCTGGTCTTCCCTGGCATGGAGTCACCAGAAAACACCATGATGCAGGTGCTGTCGTGGCTACCGTTCTCGTCGATGGCAGCGATGCCGATTCGACTGGTGCACGGCCTGGTGCCGTGGTGGCAGGTGCTCGGTTCGTTTATCGTGCTGCTGATCAGCGTGTTGTACTTGCGCCGCATCGCCAGCCGAATCTTCCAGGCCGGTATGCTGTTCTACGGCAAGGAAGCGAGCTGGAAACAAATCTGGCAATGGGCGATGAATCGCGCATAAACGCCGCGCGAAATTGATTTATCTCCAGAAGTAAAAAAGCCATCCGAATCGGATGGCTTTTTGTTGATGCCGTTACCGGCATTTACTACTTCGACTTGCTAGCGACTTTCCGGGTTTTACCGGTACTACCTGCCTTGCGTGGCGTTGGCTTTTTCACATCCTTGGCGACCGTCGGTGTTGCCTTTGGTGCAGGTTTCGCCATCTTTGCCACCGCCTTGGGTTTTACCGCTTTTTGCTTGCTCGCTGCAGCTTGTTTGACGACAGCTTTGACCGGTGCTTTCAAGCGTGAACCTGCGGCAATTTGACGTTGGCCGCTTTGCAGAAGAATGCCGAGTTCACGCAAGGCCACGGAGAACTTGGCAAACTCATGCACGCTGCTGGAGCGGAAATCAATCAGCAATTGCAACCAGCGCTTGACCTGCGGATTGTCTTCCGACCATAGCGCGATTTTCTCTTCAGCCGTGTCGGCTTCGCCAGTCAGTTTCAACACCGTGCTGGTCAATTGGCGTTGTTGCCAATCGAGTTCTTCGCGGAACGCGGCGCGGGCAAACGCCTGCCAATGGTTGTCGACCGGTTGCTTGACGATTTGTGCCAGGAACCAGTGCAGGTCGAGTTGCATACCGAGTTTGAAGTAAGTCTCGGCAACGAGCTCGACTGGATGCTTCAGTTCAGCCGCCACTTCAGCGATATCCAAGGCCGAGAACACCGTGCTCATGTAGGCAGATTGCTCAGCCAGTTGCGCCGGCAAACCGCGATCAATCAATGCCTGACGATCACGGTTCAACTCGGTCATCTCGGTGGCATCGAGCACCTTGCTCAAATGCTTCTGCAGCGTATCGACCGCTGGTTTGAAGCGAGCAATTTCATCCGACAACTTGGCATCTTTACGGCGCTGACGCAGGAACCAGCGTGTCGCCCGACGTAGCAAACGCTGCGACTCATGCATCATTTCCAGCTGCAATGCGGCCGGCACTTTGTTGTCGAGTGCTTCCAACGCCTCCCAATAGGCATCGACCGAGAACACATGGCGGGCAATCGTGAAGCAGGCCGAGACTTCGGCGATGCTGGCACCGGTTTCATCGGCCATCCGGTGCGCCAGGTTGGCGCCACCAAAGTTGACCATATCGTTGGCCAGCATCATCGCCACCATTTCATTGCGCAGACGGTGACTGCCAAGTTCCTGCTGGAATTTTTGCTGCATCAGGCGCGGGAAATAGTTGCGCAGCAGATCATGATAGAACGCGTCATTGACCACTTCCGGCACGTTCAACAGCTCTTTCAAACTCATTTTGCCGTAAGCGGTCAGAATCGCCAGCTCGGCGCGGGTCAGCCCCTTGCCTTTGATCATCCGCTCCTGCATTTCCTCATCGGTCGGCAGGTATTCGAGATGTCGATCGAGCCGGCCTTCACGCTCCAACTGATGAACAAAACGAATATGTTCTTTCACCATGCTGTGCGCGCGCGATTCGGTAATCGAAATGCTCTGACTTTGACGGTAATTGTCCTTCAAGACACTTTCAGCGACTTCCTCGGTCATGTCAGCGAGGATCTTGTTGCGCTGTTTCTCGGTCAGCTCGCCTTCCTGCACCAATTTGTTCAGCAGGATCTTGATGTTGACTTCGTTGTCGGAAGTATTGACGCCACCGGCATTGTCGATGAAGTCGGTATTGCCGCGACCACCATTGAGCATATACTCAATACGGCCAAGCTGGGTCATGCCGAGGTTACCGCCCTCGCCGACCACTTTCGCACGCAGCTCCTTGCCGTTGACGCGGATGGCATCGTTGGCGCGATCGCCGACTTCATTGTTGTGCTGGTTGCTGGCTTTGACGTAGGTGCCGATGCCGCCGTTCCAGAACAGTTCAACGTCCATTTTCAGGATGGTCTTCATCAGTTCCGGCGGACTCATTTCGTCCTGACTGACGCCAAGCATCGCTTTCACTTCATCGCTGAGCGGAATCGATTTCGCCGAACGGGGATAAATGCCGCCGCCTTTGGAAATCAGTTTCTTGTTGTAATCATCCCAGCTGGAGCTCGGCAGATTGAACAAACGCTCGCGCTCGACGTAACTCTTTGCCGAATCCGGATTCGGGTCGAGGAAAATATGGCGGTGATCGAACGCCGCTTGCAGACGAATGTGTTTCGACAACAACATGCCGTTACCGAACACATCGCCGGACATGTCGCCGACACCAATGACGGTGAAATCTTCGGACTGGATATCCTTGCCCATTTCGCGGAAATGGCGCTTGACGCACTCCCAGGCACCACGCGCGGTGATGCCCATTTTCTTGTGGTCGTAACCATTTGAGCCACCAGAGGCAAACGCATCACCGAGCCAGTGTTGGTATTGCAATGAAATATTGTTGGCGATATCGGAGAACGTCGCGGTGCCCTTGTCGGCCGCAACGACCAGATACGGATCTTCCTCGTCGTGACGAACAACGCGTTTCGGTGCCGTGATTTTGTCGCCGATGATGTTGTCGGTGATATCCAGCAGACCGCGAATAAACAATTGATAACAGGCAATGCCTTCGGCCTGCATCGTGCTGCGATCGGCGTTCTTCGGCATTTGTTTGCAGACGAAACCGCCTTTGGCGCCGCTCGGCACGATAACGGTATTCTTGACTTGTTGCGCTTTGACCAGACCCAAGACTTCGGTGCGGAAATCTTCGCGACGATCTGACCAGCGCAAACCACCACGGGCGACTTTACCGAAGCGCAGATGCACACCTTCGACGCGCGGGCTGTAAACGAAAATTTCAAACATCGGCACCGGGCGCGGAATATCGGCGATGGTTGCCGGACGAATCTTGAACGACGTATAGCGTTTGTGCTGACCATGCTCATCGAGCATGTAGAAGTTGGTGCGCAGGGTTGCCTGCATAACATCGATAAAACGGCTGATGGCGCGGTCCTGATCCAGTGTCGCGACATTGGCGCGCGCTGCCTTGATTTCTTTCAGCAGTGCAGCGGCTTTATCTTCACTGGCCGTTTCCGGGTTAAATCGAGCATCAAACCAGTCGACCAGGCTACGGGCAATGGCCGGATAATCCGACAACGTTTGTTCAATCGAGCTCTGGCTGAAGGTAAAACCGATTTGCCAGAGGTATTTGGCGTAAGCACGCAGCACGCTGACCTGACGCCAGGTCATGTCGGCAGCCAACACCAGACGGTTGAAGCCATCGTTTTCAGCTTCGCCGCGCCAGACCGCCGCCACGGCTTCCTGAAACTTGCCACGAACGTTTTCGATATTGAGTTGCAGCTCACCACGCACGGCCAGCGAGAAATCCATGACCCAGTAAACCGACTCATCACGGCAATCGACTTCGCTTGGCGCTTCACCGATGACTGTCAGGCCCATGTTCTCCAGCAGCGGCAGTACTTCCGACAATGAGGCCGGTGAATTGCGGCGATAGAGTTTGAAATGCAGATCGGCGCCTTCTGCTTCCGGCTGGAACAACAGCATGGCCAGATCACGATCGGATTTCACGGTTTCAATCTGCTCGATATCGACGACTGCGGTCTCTACCGAATTGACGTCCTGATAACCGGGCGAAAAAGCATCGTAATAACGCAGCGCCAGGCGCTTGCCTTCGACTTCGCCATGCGCCTCATGCAGTGCTTCTTTCAGTTGCTCATCCCAGCTGCGCGCAGCTTCGCGCATGTCTTTCTCGATGATCTTGACGTCGTAATTGATCTTGCCGGCGTTCTCTACCGGCACAATGAAATGCACGCGCGCCAGAATCGACTCCGAGAACCAGGTCGAGAAGCGGATATCGCCAGCCTTGCCACCCAGATAACGCGCCAGAATCTCCTGCATTTTCAAGCGCAGTTTGGTCGTGTGCTGCTCACGAGGCACGTACAGGAACACCGAGAAGAAACGGCCATACGGATCGCGGCGAATGAACAGACGAATCATCGGACGTTCTTTGATGTAGAGCACGCCCATGCCAAGTTGCAGTAATTCCTCGACCGAAATCTGGAACAGTTCATCACGCGGCATCGACTCGATAATAGCGCGTAGCGCTTTGAAGTCGTGACTGCCTGGTACCAGACCGGAGCGTTCGATCACGGCCTGAATCTTGTGGCGAATAACCGGAATATTACGCGGGTTACGGTTGTACACGGTTGACGTGTACAAGCCGAAGAAACGATGTTCACCAATGACCTGACCTTTCTGGTCGTAACGTTTAATGCCGATGTAATCGATTTGGCTTGGACGATGCACCGTAGCCAGCGTGCGGGTTTTGGTCAGTACCAGTGGCTCGGCGTTATTGAGTGCGACTTGCTGGGCATCAACAGAAAGACTCGACAGCATCACCGGTTGCGCGGTTTTGTCGGCTTTCTTGTGCAGTCCGAGGCTGCTGCCACGAACCGGATTCAAGCGATAATCGCTTTTGACTTTTTCGACGGTGTATTCACGATAGCCAAGGAAAATAAAGTGTTCGTCGAGCAACCAGCGCATGAAATCCTTGGATTCGCTCAGGATGTTGCTGTCGATACGCGGCGGCTGATTTTCGAATTCGCTGATGATCGATTGCATCTTGCTCAGCATCGGGCGGAAATCACCAACGGTCAGCCGCACGTCTTCCAACACTTTGTGCAGGTTTTCTTCCAGATGGCGATGACCGGCGACATCCGGAATCCGATCGATTTCGATGTACATCGGGGTTTCGCAATTCGGCCCCGACGCTGACATCAAGGCTTCGACTTTTTCGACTTTACCGTTGCGATCGCGGGCAATGCGTAACGGCCGATGAATGTAAAGATGGATGGCGAGGCCCATGCGCGCCAATTCCATGCGCACCGAGTCCACCAGGAACGGCATGTCGTCGTGCAGAATTTCAATGACGGTGCGTTTGGAATGCCAGCCGTGAGTTTTCACATCCGGATTGGTCACACGGATTTTTGGTGTGCCGCCCTGGTAATCCTGCATGAACTTCCAGAGATTCAGCACTGACACATACGAATCATGTGCGGTGTGGGTCGCGATATCTTCCGGCGACACGCTGCTGTAAAACAGTCGGGCAAATTCGCAGGCAATTTCCGCTTGTTTGCTTGGTAGTTTCGATTGCAATAACGCGACAATGCCATCAACGAGAGCAGAGTTATTTGCAGCCAGTGATTCAGACATGAAGTCTATCCTTGTGATCGATTCGATACGGTAAGAGGGAAACCGTGGGTGCGGGGGTTGGAAATTGCAGGCTATTTTAGGGTATTAATCGCGGAAATTCACGGATCAACGCAACTGATCGCACCACAGGGGTGCGCATAAATATGAAGCCGCCCCAGAATGGGGCGGCTGAAGATTAACTTTTAAACAATCAATGATGTTTCGGGTACAAGTACGAGGCCAGCGCGGGTAACAACAGCACCGCGCCGAGCATGTTCAACAGGAACATGAACGTCAGCAAGCTGCCCATATCAGCCTGGAATTGCAGTGCCGACAGCATCCAGGTGGCAACGCCGATGGCCAGCGTCAAACCGGTGAACAGTACCGCGCTGCCGGTGACATGCAAGGTTTCGCGATACGACCATTGGACACTGTGACCTTCGCGCAGATAACGACGCATCTGCGAGAAAATGTAGATGCCGTAATCGACGCCGACGCCAACACCGAGCGCTACCACAGGCAAGGTGTAAACGGTCAGTCCGATGCCCATACCAGCCATTACGGCTTCAGCCAGTACCGACACCAGCATCAGCGGCAGCACAACGGCAATGGTGCCGCGGATGCTTCGGAAGCTCAGCAGACAAAGCAGGATAACGGCCGCATAGACACCACCGAGCATTGGCCACTTGGCCGCCGCAACCGCTTCATTGGTCGCCGCCATGACGCCGACCGGTCCGGTGGCCAAACGGAATTCCATGCCTTCTTGCGGATTCTGATCACGGTAGTCTTTGACTGCTTTGACGACGCGCTCAATGGTGTCGGCTTTATGGTCTTCGGTGAAGATCATGACCGGCACCACGGTGCAGGCCGCATTCAACAAACCGCTGCTGGTCGGCACCAAACGGGTGGCCTGGGCCAGCACCGCCTGATCACGCGACAGCACGCGCCAGTTCATATTGCCTTCGAAGGTTGCCGAATTCACCACTTTGGCGATGTCGGCAAGGCTGACCACCGACTGCACGCCCGGCACGTTACTGATATGCCAGCCGAATTCATCAATGGCATTCAGACGCTCATAGTTCGAACAGCTTTCCTCTTCCGACTCGACAATGACGGTAATCAGATCAACGCCAATCGAGAAATGTTCGGTGATAAAGCGGGTGTCCTGGTTGTAGACCGAATTCGGACGCAACTGCGGAGCGCCTGCCTGGGAATCACCGACAAACAGCTTCTGACCACCGATATAACCGACAACGAACAAACCGATACCGATGACAATCGGAATCCAGGCAAATTTGCGCAGCGACAGCGCCGAAATCTTGTCCCACCATTTCGCCTGCATCGCGTGTTGTTTGGCGATACGTTGATTGAAGCGCTCGGAAGGCTTCACCCAGCTCAGCAAGCATGGCAACAGAATCAGATTGGTGAACAACAACATGCCAACGCCGAGCGCTGCCGTTACCGCCAATTCCTGAATGATTTCAATTTTGATCAACAGCAGTGTCAGAAAGCCGACAACGTCTGACAACAAACCGGAAATGCCAGGGCCCCAGACACGGCCGCAGGCGTTCTTGATCGCCTCAAACGGCGTCAGGCCGGTCGATAGTTCGGTCGCGAACGCGTTGACCAATTGCACCGAGTGACTGACGCCAATCGCGAACACCAGGAACGGCACCAGGATCGACATCGGGTCGATACCGAAGCCCATCAAATTCAGCGAACCCAGCTGCCAAACCACGGCGATCAACGAACAGGTGATTGGCAAAAAGGTCAAGCGCGCCGAATGAGTAAACAAATACAGCAAGACGGCGGTAATCGCGATGGCAATCGCGAAGAACATCAACACACCGCGGGCACCTTCGGCGACATCGCCAATCATCTTGGCGAAGCCGATGATGTGCACTTTCACCTGGTCATTCTGATACTGGCCGCGGATTTGCTGTTCCAGATCCTGGGCAAACTTGATGTAATCGAGCGGCTCACCGGTCTGCGGATTGATGTCGAGCAATTGCGCCGTGATCATTGCAGCCGAGAAATCGTTGGCAACCAAACGGCCGACAATGCCGGCTTTCAGTACGTTTTCACGGACCCGCTCCAGATCATCCGGCTCGGCACGGAAATCGGCCGGCACGACCGGGCCGCCTTCAAAACCTTCTTCGGTGATTTCGGTGAAGCGAGTGTTCGGTGTGAACAGGGACGAGACCTGCGATTGATCGACACCGGGAATCGATTGCACGGCCTTGGTCACGGCTTCCAGGCGTTCAAAAAACACCGGGTTGAAAATATCGCCGGACGTATCCTGCAAGGCGATCAACACCCGATTGGCACCACCGAACTCCTGCTGGTGTTCGAAATACGTTTTCATGTATTCGTGCTCTTGCGGCACGTTTTTCGCAAAACCGGCATCAACACGGATCTGCAATGCTGAGGTCAGCATGTAAGCGGTAATCAGCGCGAAGATAATCACCACGGCAACGCGCGCCGAAATCAAACCATCGGCAACGCGGGCAAAGAAACCTTTTTTCATGGGAACTCCGACGGATTATTGCGCTGTAGCAGGCAGTTCAAGGACATGCAGACCATCTTCGGCAGCCACCAACAACTTTTCTTGTTCGAGTGTAGCGGCGGCAATGGCTTTGCGATTCGGGCGTTGTTTGACGGTGAACGTGCGACCATCATCAATACTGCGCAGGATGATGCCATCCATGCCAGTGATCACGACTTCCTTGCCATCAACAACGATGTTGTTCAGACCGGAACGAATATCGATATCTATCGTTTGCCAGTTCTGGCCGAGATCGTCGGAACGCAAAATATTGCCACGCATACCGGCGACGATCAGCGCGCCGCTCTCGGTTTGTCCTACCGCGAACAATGAACCTTCATAGGGCAATGGCAACGTGGTCCAGCTATCGCCATTGTCTTCGGAGCGGGCAACAAAACCGGCTTCACCGACCAGCAACAATGAACCGTCCTGCAACGGCAACAGCTGATAGAAATGCGGGAATCCGAATTCGGGAATTTCCAGTTCCGGGTGTTCTTCCTCCACCCAGCGATAACCGCCGTCGGTGGTTTTCAAATACAGGCCGTAGGCGCCAACGGCAAATGCCGTTTTCTGGTCAAGAAACACGATATCCAGCACCGGCTTTTCCTGCTCCGGTTCATTGCGCACCATTTTCCAAACCTGGCCACCATCGTTACTCAGCAGCAACACACCATCATGGCCACCGACAATGATTTGACCGTTACTGGCGGCAATCGAAGTCAGCGTTGCTCGTGTCGGGACTTGCACCTGTTGCCAGCTTTGTCCGTCATCGGAACTGACCAACACATGACCACGTTCACCCACCGCAACATGTTGCTCCGGTCCGGTGGCGACAATATCGAGCGCCAGCGATTTATCGGCACGTGGTGCGATCACCGAATCGAGTGCCGCGACGCCGCAGGCATGGCCGATTAATAAGCTGCCCAGCAGCCAGGAATAGAGGGGTTTCACTGAGAGTCTCCGGGTAATGCGATTGGGGCTTGGGTTGTTATGTTTGGCCCAAGTGTAACCGGTAGTCTGACCAGTATAAATAGAAACGGCCGGAAATCCGGCCGTTTTTTCACAGTCGTGAATATTAGCGTCGACCCTGACGGCGCAAGGCGTCCGGCGTGAAATCCTGGGCCGTGCGTTTCAGGTCGAAATCATAGACTTCGTCCTCGTTATCCAGGCCAATGGCCAGGTAACGGCGCGACTGCAGATCGTGGAACACTTCCAGCGTGGACCACAGAACCGGGATTTCATAATAGTTGATCGCATAGGCATGACCGACGCGCCACAACTCGTTACGCGAATCGTAGATATCGGTAACACCGACCTGCCAGCTGTCTTCGTCAACAAAGAACACACGCTTGGCATACGAATGCCGCATGCCGTCCTTCAATGTCGCTTCGACGACCCACACGCGATGCAATTCCCAACGCACAAACTCCGGATTGATGTGGTGCGGCTTCAGAATCTGATCGTACTTCAGTTCATCGGAGTGCAACTGATAAGAGTTGTACGGAATGTACATCTCTTTCTTGCCGATCAATTTCCAGTTGTAGCGATCCGGCGCGCCGTTGAACATGTCGAAATCGTCTGTGGTACGCAGGTTATCCGAAGCGGTACCCGGTGCATCATAGGCAACGTTCGGGGCACGACGCACACGCTGCTGACCGGTGTTGTAGGTCCAAGCCTGACGTGGTTTGGCGATCTGATCCATGGTTTCATGAACCAGCAACGCGGTACCGGCCAGACGTGAAGGCGACGTTACCCACTGCTTGAAGTAGAACAACAAGTTGTCCTGCTCCAGCTGCTCCGGCGTTTGACCCGGACGGGTGTAGTTCTGATCCAACTCATCACGGAATTTGACCATTGAGTAATTGCCGTTCGGCAATACCGCGGCCTGACCGGTATCACGGCCTACCGTGACACCACGGAAGCGAGTGATGTGGTTCCAAATTACCTCGACACCATTTTGGGGAATCGGGAATGGCACACCGACTGCAGCACCTTTGATGCCGTTACCACCATCGCGCAGTTCAGCGCGGGTGGCATTAACTTTGGTCGCCTCATAAATGTATTTCGGCGCTGCATAAGTACGGCGAGTCTGGTAGACGTTCATTTTGAACGTGTCCGGATACTGCTTGAACATCGCGACCAAACCTGGCGACAGCTGATCTTTGTAAGAATCAACATTCTTGGCCGTAATCGTGGTCAGGACTTTGTCATCCGGAAACGGGCTTGGGTGATGTTCACCCGGCTTGTAATTGGCCGGTGGCTTGGTAAGACCACCATCCCATGCCGGAATGGTGCCGGCTTTATTACCCGCTTTTTCAGCGCCGACTGGCGTCAGTTCATTACCCAAACGTGCTGCCTGTTCCTGGCTGACTTTCGCCGAGACACCGCCAGACAGCGCGACCAGCAGCGCACTGACGACGAGCGTTTTTTGCTTCAGCTTGTACATATAAGTATTCGCTCCCGTCTTTAAATGGAATAGCTAACAAAGGCAGAAATGAAGTCACGATCCGACAGTGGATCCTGCTCATCATTGCCAAAGTACGACACATAGGACACATCAAAGCGCCAGCGGTTCAGGTAGTCAAAACTGACACCCAATGTGGTACCCATCCGATCTTCCATAAAGTTCGAGATCGGTGCCGGTGTATAACCGGTTACGTCATGCGAAAATACGAAACGCGGCGTGACGTTGACACCAGCAAATGCGTCAAAGAATTCCCAACGGGCGACCAAGCGGTAACCGGCAGAAAAATCCGTCGCGAACTTATTGGTTTCGACACCTTCACAGCCACCGAACAGGCCAGGCGAAATGGCGCTTAAATTAACGCTTGGTGAGAAACAGGCACCCGTGGCCGGATTGACCGGTACGTTCCAGCCATCAGGCTGAGTACCGTTGTGACGCAGCGGATTGCCGGAACGCACGGTGCCCGCGACTTCAAAACGCAACTCGTCTTCGCTCGGAAGATCCGGAATATAGTTGGCACCAACTTCCGCCAACAGCAGGAATTGATCAGCGCCCATAAAGTTGGTGAACAACTTCGTGAACGTCATCTGCGCCTGATAGGTATCGAACAGACGATAGCCTGAAATCTCTTCACCCAATCCCGGTGCACCTGGGATCTGGCTGCCGTAAGGACCAGCGATGATGGCGCCGACCGGCTCCAGCGTTTTGAACAGGATTTCAACGTCATCGATCTGCAATGGTTCGTCCTGGCGATAGCTGACTTCACCGGCAATCGACCAGCCGCCATCGGTGGCCATGTTGAACGACATGCCGTACAGGGAAATATCTTCCAAATACTCAATAAAGCCCTCGACACGGCTACCGTTATGCGCAAACGCCGAAATAATCGGGCGCTTGTTGTGGTAGTTCAGGTAATAGAACGACAGCTCAGTGAAATCTTCAGTCAGGTAGTTGAAACGCAAACCGAATTGACCATCGTCAGAGGCCGTACGGTCGGCAAGTCGACATGCCTGAGTGGTCGGATTGTTTTCCGTGAACTGACCGAAACCCAGGTGAATAAAACCTAACGTGCCAAAGCACGGGGAACTCGGGTCTTCAACGCGGTTGTCGCCAATGAAATCCTGGGTACCAAAATAGGTTCCGGGTGAGTCGATAATGAATTTTTCGAACTCGAACTGGTAGTAAGCTTCCATACCAATCGATTCGGTCAGCTGCAGCGAGCCCCAGAGCATTTTGGTCGGAATGAATGCTTCTTTCAGCTCAGAACCCGGTACCCGCAGCTTCGATGCATCAAGCGCGTTGGCCTCAGAAATACTGTGCTGAATCAGTGTGCTTTCACCCCAGTTGACGACCTGTTCACCGAGGCGCATTTGGAACGGTGACTCACCAATATCGGTGCTCCAGAATACATAGGCGTCAAGGAAGCGCGCATCTTTGCCGTGTCGATCAAGGGCCGGCTGGCTCAATTGCCGGAACGGACGGGTTTCGTCCATCAACTCGGCGTCATACAGCCAGGTTCCACGCAGGAACAGACCGTAACCATCTTCGTGTTTCAGGTCGAGTTCGTGCAGGCCCTTGATCACGCGCGAAAAGGTTTCACCCTGATCGAAGTTAAGGTTGCCGTCATCGTTGTTGGTACTCCAGGCACCGACCATGTTTTCGGCAGCGGGTACACCGCCGGCCACCGGAGTGCCGGCTGGGAAGAAAAAGCGGTTCGATGGATTGATGTACTGTGGATTATTGGTTGACTTGCCCACTTTGCTGGCATCGCGATCTTCAACACGCCAGCTGGCGCCAGCGGTGAATGTGGAGTCAAAGCTGCCTGACCACTTCTCTGTGGAAATTTCCACGGCTTGCGCGCCTGGGGCAGTGAAAACCGCAGCGACTACGGCCGCCGCCACTGCGCTCATAACTGGCGTACGACGCGCCCCCTGATTGAAAAACCCTGTTTTTGTCATTGTCGACCGTCCCCACGATGAGTTGGAAATGTGCGATCGTCGCCTGCGCTCAACTGAGCAGACCACAGACGAGCATTTACACGATGGCCGATACTAACAACAGGTTTTGAGGGCCGCAAGCGGCCAGAGGTCTGGCCGGTTAAACTATCAGCAAATATCAGAAAATTCCGTAAATTGCTGCTTTGCAGCAGAAAGAGAATGGCGAAATTATTAGCTCAGGCAATCTGGCTTGATGAGGAAGACTCTTCCAAACGCTTGCGCAAAAATTTACCGCATTCATCGGCGTTCAGCGGTCGTGAGAACAAGAAACCCTGGACGATCTGGCAACCCTGCTTATGCAGAAACTGTTGCTGCTCGGCCGTTTCAACCCCTTCGGCGACCACATCCAGCTTCAGCGCATGCGCCATACGGATAATCGCTGACACGATCGCCACATCTTCATCGTCACCCGGCACATCCTGAACAAAGCTTTTATCGATTTTTAGTGTCGAAATCGGGAATCGTTTCAAGTAACTCAGCGACGAGTAACCGGTACCAAAATCATCAACCGACAAGGTCACGCCCATTTCCCGCAATTCATTCAGCGTACGCATGACCGCCTCTTGATCTTCCATCAAAAAACTTTCGGTCAGTTCAATTTCGAGACCACGCGCCGGCATCTTCGTTTCCGTGAGTATCTCGCGTAAACGCGAGGTGAACTTGGCGCTGCGGAACTGTCGGCCGGAAACGTTGACGGCGATATAACCTGGCGCAATGCCTTCGTTGAACCATTCGACGTATTGCTGACAAGCGCGCTTCAACACCCAATCGCCGAGCGCGAGAATTTGTCCGTTCTCTTCCGCAAGTCCGATAAATTCCGCCGGTGACACCAAACCACGCGTACCAGACTCCCAGCGCACCAACACTTCCAGGCCCACGACTTGATTGGTGGCCAACGACATCTGCGGTTGAAAATGCAGAATGAACTCCTGACGTTCAATGGCAAATCGCAAATCGCGCTCCAGCCCCAAACGAGCCATCGCCATTTGCTGCATTTCCGCAGTAAAAAATTCGTAGGTGTTGCGCCCGCTATCCTTGGCGCGGTACATCGCCGCGTCGGCGTTGCGGATCAACTCTTCCGAGGTTTCGCCATCGCCGGGGAAAATGCTGATGCCGATGGAGCCGCCAACGATGCAGTCATAACCATCGATATTGAAAGGTCGTGACAACACCTTCAACACGGTTTGCGCCACCGTGCCGGCGTTTTTTGCGCCGTATATTGGCGACAAAATCATCGCGAATTCATCGCCACCAAAGCGGGCGATGGTATCGCTCTCGCGAATGCAGCCGTTCAGCGTATTGGCGACGTTAATCAGCAACTTGTCGCCGGCTGAATGGCCCATACTGTCATTAACGTTTTTGAACCGGTCCAAATCAATAAACAGCAGTGCCAGCGTGGTGCCTTCGCGCTTGGCACGCGCCATGGCCTGACCAAGACGGTCGACAAACAAGGTTCGATTTGGCAATTGCGTCAGGCCATCGTAGTTAGCTTGGTAATTCAGCCGCTCCTCTGCGCGCTTGCGCTCGGTGATGTCGGATGCCATGAACACGTATTCAATGACTTCATTTTGCTCATTGCGCACCGCGCTGATCGTCGCCCATTGCGGGTAGATGGCACCGTCGCGACGACGACTCCAGATCTCACCTTGCCACACATTTTCCTGCTCGATCTGATTGAAAATATGATCGTAGAGTTCGGCCGGTTGCTTATTGGAAAACAATAATTTGGGCGGCTTGCCCAGCACATCATTGGGCTCGTAACCGCTAATGCGGGTAAACGCTTTATTGGTCATGCGAATGCGTTTCTCGGCGTCGAGCACCAGAATCGCATCGGACGCCGCCTCAAATACTACAGCAGCTTGGCGCAGAATCTCCTCGCGCTTGCGAGATTCGCTGGCATCGCTGAGCGTAACCAATAATCCGGCTTGCGGTTTATTCGGGTCCAAACAACTGAACACCAGTTCACACCAAATCGATTTGCCATCCGAGCGCTGCAATGCCGTTGCCGAGGTCACCTTGGCGTTGGTCAACAATGGCATCAGTGCTTCACTGAGTGCTTGCTCAAAGCTGCTGCCAACGCCGAACACGTCGCTGATCAGCGAATTTTCAACCTGGGTGCGGGTTTTCGCTAATAAAAAGCAAAACCCTTCATTGACTCGTGTCACACGCCGGCCATGCAGCACCATGATGCCGAGCGGCACCCGAGACATCACGAGTGATGGCAAATCTTCGTTGCTGGACAACATGAACTCTGAGATTTCCAACGCCATCAGTGGCGCTGAAGATTCTTCTATGCCAATGACCGGATAAGCGGTCAAATCCAGACGTTTCTTGCCAATTTCCAATGCGCCGTGCCAGCTTTTACCAATCAAACAGCGCTGGCGCAATTCGGCCCAGGCATGAGGTACCGTAAGCAACAAACTGATATCGATGGTTTTCTGTTTCAGCGCATCGGGATGAATGCCACACAACCGAGCAAAATCACCGTTGACCGCGAGTACCTGACCTTTGACATCGACCAGCACCGCAGACCCTTGGCCGGCACTGGCCTGCCAATGCGCCACGCGAGAATCCAGGGAACGGGAAAACTTGAATCGTTTGATGGCCCGCCAGAACAGTAAAAGCGCCGCCGCCAGCAACAGGCTGGCTAATGCCTTGAACAGCCATGGCGCCGCTTCCAGCTCAATCCAGAGTATGGCGCCAGCCAGCAGGATCAGGCTGAGTATCGATAGCAAGGAGTGTTGTTCAACACCATTACGCGCCATGACCACTCCCAGTGTCGAGTGGCATGTTAACTGCCCTTTCTACGCCATCAGGACGGATTCTTCGCATCGAATACCCTCATTGCCCAACTGCGCCAGAATAGGCTGATAAATTTCAGGTGTCACCGGCAGAATGCTGCCGCGACGCGCAATGCCACCGTCGAGCAGCAGCTGCACAGCCAGCGCGCAAGGAATACCGACGGTTTTCGCCATCGCAGTCGGGCCGTTCGGCTCGCCTTCACAGATCAACGTTGAATACCGCCACTCGCGTTCGCCATTGCTGCGCTGGATCAGGAATCGGTGTTGCAATACCACCATATCGGTTTCTCCCGGTGCGTAACGCAGCTTGGCCAGCAGTTCCTGGCAAAATGCATCAATCACGGTACCAACCTGTGGCATCGGTTGCTCGCCTCTCATGCCGAGCCAAGCGAGCGCCTGCTCCGTTTCCAGACTCAGCACCTTGATGTTGTTTACCGTCATCGCCGCTGCCAACCAATCATTCCACGAAACCGGTGGTTGTCCCGGCTGCAGCATGGCATTTGGCGTGACGTCCAGCAGACCAACAGCTTTGCATTCGTCCAGCATTGCACAGAATCCGGGATAACGCAGCGTGCCGCGCAACATCGTCTGAACTTCACGTAGACCATAGACTTCCCGATAACCGACCGAATCACGATTCGGGTAGCCTTCCAACTGCAAATGTTCATCGACTTGTAACGCCACGGGATTGCGCAACAAATTTTCTGCCGGAATATGAATCAGCTCGCCATCCTTCAGATAGGTTGCGGAATTCAGCAATGCCTGCAATACCGAGCGCGGCGCCCAGGAAAATTTGTATCCGAACGGATTGTTGTTGCTGGTCGGCGAAGGCAATCCTCCACACCAGGATTCAAACGCCAGCACCTTGCCGTGTTCAGCATGCACCTCGTCGATGATTTTCATTGCCGACAGATGATCGATACCCGGATCGAGACCGATTTCATTGAGTATCGTGATGCCGACCGATTTCGCTTCAGCATTTAGCGCCTTGATCTCGGCATTTTCATAGCTGGCAGTGACCAGATGACGACGATGGGCAATGCACTGCCTGGCCACCAGCACGTGAAACTGATACGGCACCAGTGACACAACAACATCGTGATCGGCGACCAATTGCCCAAGCTGCGAAGCGTCCTGAACATTGACTTCAGCGGCGTTGACACGTGACCTGCCTGCGGCCAGTTTTTCGGCCTCTCGCAGAAATTGGCTGGCCAATGTCAGCTCGTTTTTCGGATCGCGCATCAATACGCTGACTAATGGACCAGCGACGAAACCAGCTCCCAACACCAGAATCCTTGCCATCGTGTTCCCCTGTTCAAGTTGGTATCCATTATGGCAAATAATGTTTGCCCGGGGCGTGGGATCCTGCCCGGTAACATTGCCATCGAGGCCGTTGGGCTGATTTGATAGAGGAAAAAGAAAAGGGCCCAATGGGCCCTTTCAATGATGTTGCTAGTCGTTTTTCTTGGCTATTCGAAATCGGATTATTTGACCGCCCAACGGTTGGTTTCCGCCACACGGGTTTTGCTCGGTTCCAACGCAAAGAAACGCTTTTGCAGGTCGATGGCGGTTTCGGCGTTGGCTTTGCCCAGCACACCATCCTTGAACTGCGCAGTCGGAGGCCGTTGACCTACCCAGGTGCTGATCAGCGCTTCATAAAAGGCTGCGCGGCTGGGGATACGTTTGATTTCCTTGCCATTGATGCCGATAACCAATCCCACATCCGGCAGAAAGTCCAAGGTTACCTGGTCGCCCTTCTCAAGCGTTTCCGAGAAGGTACCGACGAAATCCTGGATTTCCTTGCCCATCGAACCGAGCACTTTACGATCGTAGTTGATCGCCATGCGTTCACGGAAATGTTGGGCAAAGCGACGGCCGTAGAGTTTGTCGACAGTGACCCGGATGTCCATGCGCTTGCTCCAGAGCGAGGTGGCGACCACATCGTCGGTAGCACTGCGGTGTTCGAGGTAGAGCGCGCCCATATAGAGGCTGCCGTTAAGTTCAAGCGCTTCACCGACACCATTCAGGTGCACTTCGGTGCCGTTCGCAAGCTTATAACTGGTATTGGCTTGAATTGGCGTCGCCAACAGTGACAAGCCGACCACCAACGTGGTCAGGTACTTCAGGATTGACACGTGGACTACCTCCCCCGTGAACATCGGATACCACGCTTCATGCGCGACGGATGATCCGACGAACCAACGCCGCTCGCTTCCATGGCTTACGGTCACTATTCGGCACAACATATCAAGCTTGAACGGCACGTCAAGCTCTTTTTCGCATGGCGACAAAAAAAGCAAGTGCACAATTACCAAATTTCGGCCATCAATTTTCGTTGCCAATCAACGGTTTGGCAGGTCTGCTTCGGTCACGGTCGAGTGGTTGCAGGTCGCTCCGCCCAAGTGCCCCACCATATTGCAAGGTCCGGTTCGGGCATCAAGCTGGGCCTGAATCAGCTGTTGCCAACCTAGCCTGATGGCAGCTGGCGAGCTCGGCAGCACGAAAATCACGGTGCTATTGCTGATGCCGGCAAACGCGCGCGATTGCATGGCGCTGGAACCAATATCAGCAAATGACAGCCGCCGAAACTCTTCGCCAAACCCTTCAACGGGTCGGTCGAACAGCACTGAAATCGCGTCTTCGCTGATATCGGTATCGCCCAAACCGGTGCCGCCCGTGACGATAATCACCTGAATTTGCTGATCAGCAATCCAACCAGCAATGCGGGCACGCAACAGGTATTTGTTTGGTCGCAGCAGCTCACGATGCAAGCAGCGATGCCCCGCCTCAGCAATGGCGTTGGCGAGCCATAAAGCGCCATCATCGGTGTCCAATGTGTGTCGGTCGGATACCGACATCAGCGCGATATTCAACGCTTGAAACGGTTTATTCTTGTCGGCGCGACTCATCAGGACTCCTCGCTCAGCAAAGATTGTTGCAGCATCTGCTGCCATTGTTGGGGGGTATTGGCATTGACAAACTGGTCACGCAGTTCGGTAGACAAATCCATTGCGTGCGCACCGACCAAACGCCACAATTCTCGCACCGAAACCGATGCAGATGGATCGCGAAGCAAAACTTCGGCGTGTTCGACAATTGTTGGCAAATCATTGATCACCGCCGGCAATGGCCGCTCGGCGAAATGCACGGCCGGCGCATTCACGGCGAATAGTTTTTGCAGCGTGTTGATTCGCAGCAAAGGCATATCGACCGGCACGAACAACACCGAAGCCTTGGTTTTCAGCGCAAGCAGATGGGCGCAAACGGCATGCAGGGCGCCGACCGGGCCACGATCGACGAACCGATCCGGCACAGATCTCAAACCACCGTCACGGCCGCTAACCCACACCTCGTCACAGCAGCGCTGCACTATCTGCTGCGCATGCTGCAGCAGTGGTTGGCCGTGAAAATCCAGCAGAGCCTTGTCGCGCCTCATCCGCGAACTTTTGCCACCGGCCAACACGACGCCGATACGCATCATCACTCCATTCCCGCATCAAGTAATGAGCAGTAATGCACCAGATCACCATTGGCAAAATGGGTGCGGCCTTCATCAAGCACCAGCCAGGCATTGCTATCGATCAGCGGTTTAATTTTGTGAGACTCCTGACCACCCTGCACTTCAATAATCGTTCGACCGCTGTCGTCCGATTCAGAGTGCGCTTTCAAGAAAAAGCGCCAATCGGCTTTCGGTTTGTGCAAATATCCGCGCAGCACTGCAGTTGCCAAGTTCGCCTCTGGCAAACCCTGCAAGCGACGCAGAAATGGCGTCACAAAGAAGCGCAGGCCAACGGCCGTCGATACCGGATTGCCGGGCAAACCAAAAAAGAACACGTTACTCGGCAAGCGGGCAAATAAAATCGGCTTACCCGGTTTTATCGTGCATTTATGGAAAATAATCTCGCCGCCAAGTTCAGCAATAACTCGAGGAATAAAATCGAAATCACCAGCGGAAACGGCACCGGTGGTCAGCACGATGTGAGGCTTGTGCATCGCCATCGCCGACTGCAAAGCAGTGATAAATTCATTTGGCTCATCGCGCACCTGACCGCCATAGATCGCGCGCACCTGCATGCTGGCGAGCGCGGCTTGCAGGAATGGTGAATTGGAATTGCGGATCTGCCCCGGTTGCAGCGGCGTTTGCGCGCTTTCGACCAGTTCCGAGCCGGTAGCGAAATGCAGCACCCGCGGTTGTTCGACAACGTTGACGGTATCGATACCGGTACTGGCCAATGCCGCAATCATTGCTGGCGTCACCCGTCTGCCCGCTTTGGCAAACGTTTCGCCTTTTGCGAAATCTTCACCTGCCTTGCGAATATGCGCGCCCGCTTCGCAAGCGCTGTCGATGCTGATCAGCTCACCATCAACGCTGACGTTTTCGATCGGATAGATGGCATCGTAACCAGCTGGCACTGCGGCGCCAGTCATGATTCGCCAAGCCGTTTTTTCGATTGAGGTCGGTTTTGCTGGCGCCTCGCCAGCGGCGCTACTGCCAGCAATACGCAAACGGATGGGCGCCGTGTTACTGGCCGATTGCACATCCTGATGACGCACAGCGAAACCATCCATCGCCGAATTGGCAAACGGCGGAATGGTTTCTTGGGCTAGCACCGGTTCGGCCAACACCCGGTAGAGCGCTGACGCAACCGGCACGGATTCACTGACCAAACGTTCGGCATGCTGTTGCAACAAACGCTGCGCTTCGGAAAATGAAATCATCGTCGCCATCGTTCAGCCCCCACAGGATGCCAGATGACGCGTGGCGCCGGGGTTGCCATCGTGCAAAAAGTGATGATCTTTCTTGAAGCCAAGCTGCTCGACGATACGCGCCTGCAACGCCGACTGCTGCTCATCCTCCTGCAATAAATCACGCAACGAAGCGCCGGCATCACCAAACAGGCACAAGCGCAAATCGCCGGTACTGGTGACCCGTAAGCGATTGCAGGTTGTGCAGAAGTCTTTCGAATACGGCGCGATGATACCGATGCGGCCAAGCGAGGAATCATGACTGAATTCGCGCGCCGGGCCAGCGCCGGGCATGCGAGGCAATTCCTGCCAGCCTTTTTCTTTCAGTTGCTCGATGACATGCTCAGCACGCAAATGGTGAGCCTTGAAATAAGCCAGGTTATCGCCGGTTTGCATCAGCTCGATAAAGCGCAGGGAAATGGGTTTGTCTTTAATCCAGGCAAGAAAGGCATCGAGCTGACGATCATTCAAATCACGCAGCAGCACCGCATTGACTTTGACTTTCTCAATGCCAATATCCAGCGCCTTGTCGATACCCGCCAGCACTTCACGCAAGCGATCTTGCCCGGTAATCGCATGAAATTGTCGAGGATCAAGACTATCGACACTGACATTCAGCGCATTCAATCCGGCTTTTTTCCAGCGTTCAACAAATTGTGGAAGATGCCAACCATTGGTGGTCATCGCCACGCGCTCAATACCGGGCGTTGTCGCAATCGTCGCGATGATTTCCGGCAAATCGCGGCGCACCGACGGCTCGCCGCCGGTAATGCGGATTTTCCACATGCCAAGCGCGGCAAACGCGGCGACCAAGCGGCGAATTTCCGCCACAGACAAAAAGGCCGCATCCGGTTTGCCCTGATAACCATCGGGCAGGCAATAACTGCATTGGAAATTACAGACGTCGGTAATCGACAGTCGAAGGTAAGGGAAGCTACGCCCCTGGCGGTCTTGCAACATCTTCTTTCTCCTTTCCAAACACGGGAGGCATCACCGCTTTCGCGTATGGCCCTGGTGCACCGCGACACAAGCCGTCGATACACGGCGCAACTGACATAGCGTTTCCGCCTTAGCCCGATGCGCTCGGAGTGCTGTCACTATAGTAGGTTAACTCATTGAGCTCTCGTTTTATCTGGATCAAACCGAAGACAGATTTGATTTAAATCATAAAAACCCACCGCCTCGCTCGCCATACTGACCTACATACATCAAGTATTGCCGTCAGGAGCTTTCTGCCATGACCGACCAAGACGAAAAACGGCACGAACGTAACGTGTTCCTGTTTCTGACCGCCGTATTTGTGCCTCTGCTGTCCATCATCATCGTTGCCGGCTACGGCTTTTTCGTTTGGATGTACCAGATTTTCGCTGGCCCACCCGGCCCAGGCTAATCACCTCGAGCAATGATCATGAGCAGTTTTGATGCCAACAAACGCCAATGGTTACGACGTCAGCAACCGATACGCTTGCCGTGGTCGCTGGACGAACAGGCATTTACCGACGGTTGCAATCGCTGTGGCGCCTGCATTGAGGCTTGCCCTGAACATATCGTCATTAAAGGTCGCGGCGGCTTCCCTGCGCTCGACTTCCAACAAAACGAATGCACTTTCTGCAGCCTATGCGTTGATGTTTGCCAGCAACCCATCTTTCGCCGCCGTTCGGAGCCAGCCTTCTTTCATCACGCTGAGGTCGACGCGCGCTGCTTTCCGCGGCATGGCATCGCCTGTCGAAGTTGTGGTGATGTCTGCGAAGTTCGCGCGATTCGTTTTCAGTTTGGTGCATCGCGTATGGAATTGCCCCAAATCGATACCGATACCTGTAATGGCTGCGGTGCCTGCTTGTCGGTTTGTCCGGCCGAAGCCATTCAACTTCATCACAACGAGGTAACGGCATGAGCAACAACAGAAGTGACGCCGTGCATATCGCCAGCTTTGTCATTTACCTGAAACCAGAGCATATCGCCGCAGCGAGTGCTGAACTATTGGCGATGAGTGGCGTGGAAATCGCCCAGACCGATACCACAGGCAAACTGATCGTCGTGCTGGAAACCGATAGCGATGCCGGCGTCGCGCGCTTTCTTGATTTGGCGCACCAATTACCGGGTGTGGCCGCCGTAAATTTTGTTTATCACCAGAGCGAAAACGAAACCGAGCTCGCCAAGGAGATCGCATGAAAACCACCCGTCGTGACTTTATCAAAATGAATGCCGCGGCAGCGGCCGCGACTGCGGCCGGCATCAGGATGCCGGTGCAGGCCGCCAATGTGATCACTGATTCGGAATACACCCGACTGAAATGGGACAAAGCCGCCTGCCGTTTCTGCGGTACCGGTTGCTCGATCATGGTCGCGGTCAAAGACGGCAAAGTCGTCGGCACCCACGGTGACACGTTGTCGGAAGTCAATCGCGGGTTGAACTGTGTCAAAGGCTATTTCCTGTCGAAAATCATGTACGGCAAAGACCGGCTGACGACGCCGCTCTTGCGTATGAAAAACGGCAAGTTCGACAAGAATGGTGAATTCACGCCCATTAGCTGGACACAAGCCTTCGACATCATGGAAGAAAAGTTCAAGAAAGCGCTGAAAGACAAAGGACCAACATCGGTCGGCATGTTCGGCTCTGGTCAATGGACCGTCTGGGAAGGTTACGCCGCGAATAAATTGTTCAAGGCCGGCTTCCGCTCGAACAATCTCGATCCGAATGCCCGTCATTGCATGGCCTCGGCCGTCGTCGGCTTTATGCGCACATTCGGCATTGATGAGCCAATGGGTTGCTACGACGATATCGAAGCCGCTGATGCGTTTGTGCTTTGGGGCTCCAACATGGCCGAGATGCACCCGATTCTCTGGACTCGCATCACCGATCGGCGCTTGTCAGCGCCGCATGTCAAAGTCGCCGTACTCTCGACGTTCGAACATCGCAGTTTTGAGTTGGCCGACAACGGCATGATTTTCACGCCGCAAACCGATTTGGCCATTCTCAATTACATCGCCAACTACATCATTGAAAACGGCAAGGTCAATAAGTCCTTTGTCGACAAGCACACCAATTTCAAACGTGGCGTAACCGACATCGGTTATGGTCTGCGTCCGGAGCATCCGCTGGAGCAAGCGGCAAAAAACGCCAGCGACCCGAACAAGATGGAGCCAATGAGCTTTGACGAATTCAAAGCTTTCGTAAAGCCCTACACCGCCGAATATGTCTCGAAACTTTCTGGTGTTTCGGTCGACAAGCTAAAGCAATTGGCAGAAATGTACGCCGACCCGAAAGTCAAAGTCGTGTCGTTCTGGACCATGGGCTTCAACCAGCACACGCGTGGCGTTTGGGCCAACAATCTTGTTTACAACATTCACTTGCTGACCGGCAAAATCTCGACGCCGGGCAACTCGCCTTTCTCGTTGACCGGCCAACCCTCCGCCTGCGGTACGGCACGCGAAGTCGGCACCTTTGCCCACCGCTTACCTGCTGACATGGTCGTGACCAATCCGGAGCATCGCGCCAAAACCGAAAAAATCTGGAAAGTTCCTGCCGGTATCATTCAGGAAAAACCGGGCTATCACGCCGTGCTGCAAAACCGCATGCTGAAAGACGGCAAACTCAATGTCTATTGGGTACAGGTCAACAACAACATGCAGGCCGCCGCCAACATGCTGCAGGAAGGTTATCCCGGCTACCGCAACCCCGATAACTTCATCATCGTTTCCGATGCCTATCCGACCGTGACTGCGCAAGCCGCTGACTTGATTTTGCCAACGGCAATGTGGGTGGAAAAAGAAGGCGCCTATGGCAACGCTGAACGCCGCACGCAATTCTGGCATCAACTCGTTAACGCTCCTGGCGATGCAAAGTCCGATCTGTGGCAAGTGGTCGAATTTTCCAAGCGCTTCAAGACTGATGAGGTCTGGCCGAAAGAGATTCTCGACGCCAATCCATCGTTCCGCGGCAAAACCCTTTATGAAGCGCTGTTTCGCAACGGCAAGATCGACAAGTTTGCCAATAGCGATATCGAAGAAGGCTATGCCAACGACGAGGCCAAGCATTTTGGCTTCTATCTGCAAAAAGGCCTGTTCGAGGAATATCGCGAATTTGGTTTGAACAAGGCCCACGATTTGGCTGAGTTCGATACTTACCACCAGGTGCGCGGTCTGCGTTGGCCGGTTGTCAATGGTAAGGAAACACGCTGGCGCTTCAACGCCGAATACGATTCGTACGTGACCAACGGTGAGAAGTTCCATTTCTACGGCCATAAGGATGGCAAGGCCAATATCATCGCGTTGCCTTACGAACCGGCGGCCGAATCGCCCGATAAAGAATATCCGTTTTGGCTGTCGACCGGACGTGTGCTCGAACACTGGCATTCCGGTTCGATGACTGGCCGCGTACCGGAACTCTATCGCGCGGTGCCAAACGCCGTTTGCTACATGCATCCGGAAGATGCCAAAGCCTTGAATGTGCGTCGCGGTGATGAGGTACGCGTCATTTCCCGTCGCGGTGAAATGCGCACCCGGGTCGAAACCCGAGGCCGCAACAAGCCACCGAAAGGTCTGGTGTTCGTGCCGTGGTTCGATGCCTCGCAGCTGATTAATAAAGTAACGCTGGATGCCACCGATCCGCTGTCGAAAGAAACCGATTTCAAAAAATGCGCCGTCAATATCGTCAAGGCTTGAGGAGATCCATCATGCGCTTTTTGCTTAGCTTCAGCCTGATTGTCGTCAGCGCCCTGGCATTCACGGCCGACAACCTAGAGAACGCCCGCCGTGGCACCACGCCGCTGGATCAGGAAAGCAAACCGGCACCGATGTATCCGGTCGAGAACAAGGACCTGAAACGTCCTCGCGCCTACTCGATGCAGCCGCCAACGATTCCGCACAAAATCGACAACTACCAAGTTGATATGAAGGCCAATAAATGCCTGAGCTGCCATAGCCGTGTGCGTACAGGCGACTCGCAGGCGCCGATGGTCAGCGTTACGCACTACCAGGATCGCGATGGCAATTTCCTTGCCGAAATTTCCCCGCGCCGTTACTTCTGCGAGCAATGTCACGTGCCGCAAGCCGATGCCAAGCCGCTGGTGGAAAATACCTTCGAAGATGTCGACGAGATCATCAAACGCAATGCCGCCAAGGGCGACAAGAAATAACTCGTGACGCGACAGTCAATGAACGTTCCATTTTCCGTGCGGGAGTCATCATGATTAGCTGGTTCAAAAAACAATGGCAAACGATGTCGACGCCGAGCAAGCATTTCAGCCTGGGCTTTCTCAGTGTTGGTGGCTTTATCGCCGGCGTCATTTTCTGGGGTGCGTTCAATACCGCGCTGGAAGCGACCAACACTGAGGAGTTTTGCACCGGCTGCCACGAGATGCACAACAACGTGTTTCAGGAATTGCAACCGACCATTCACTACAGCAATCGTTCAGGCGTACGCGCCACCTGCCCCGACTGTCATGTGCCTCACAAGTGGACTGACAAAATGGCGCGCAAAATGCAAGCCTCAAAAGAAGTCTGGGGCAAGATTTTCGGCACCATCAACACCCGCGAAAAATTCGAAGCACATCGCCGCACGATGGCCGAACGCGAATGGGCACGTTTGAAAGCCAACGACTCACTGGAATGTCGCAATTGTCACAACTTCGACTTCATGGACTTCACCCGGCAAAGCCCGCGCGCTCAGGCGATGCACTCAACGGCGTTGGCCAGCGGCGAGAAAACCTGTATTGACTGCCATAAAGGCATCGCCCATGAATTGCCGGATATGCAGGGAGTTGAGGGCTGGTAAGTCATTTGGAATCCGGCACGGCCTGAGTTCCCCCTCCTGATCCAGGAGGGGGTTAGGGGGTGGTAAAACCCCTCTGTCTAACTCACATTTTTTCGGAAACTCTCACTTTCTGCGGACTTAACCACCCCTAGCCCCTCCTTGCCAGGAGGGGGATCAAATACATCGTCGCTCTGCTCCACATCTTCCTTCACTCACCGTCCCCCAACTTGACCCGGATCAAGTCTCTCCCCGCTCAGCGGCGTAAGCTCTCCACAATATTTAGTGCCAAGCTACATCAAAAACCACAATAGGGAGTAAGCCGATGACGCCCGATTCGGTATTGCCGCGGATGATCCGCAAGCGTGACGGCCGCTTGGTCGACTTCGATCGCCGCCTGATTGAGCGGGCGCTGGCCAAGGCCGGACGCGCGACCGGCGAATACGATGAACGCGAAGCAGCTCAGCTTAATAGCAAGGCCGTCAAGGTCATTGCCCATCGCTACCAAAGCGGCGATATCCCGACCGTTGAACAGGTGCAGGACATCGTTGAGCAAGCGCTGATTGGCAGCGATCACCTGGCAACCGCCCGTGCTTATATCGTTTACCGCGAACAACGGGCACGACTGCGTGCTGATCGGCGCACCGTCGTTGAAGTGGAAAAATCCATCAACGAATACCTGACCCGAAATGACTGGCGTGTCAACGCCAACGCCAATCAGGGTTATTCGCTTGGCGGTTTGATTCTGAACACGGCCGGCAAAGTCATCGCCAATTACTGGCTCAATCATGTCTACCCGCCGGAAATCGGCGTTGCGCATCGCGAAGCGGATTTGCATGTGCATGACTTGGATATGCTGTCCGGTTACTGCGCCGGCTGGTCGCTGCGTACGCTGTTGCAAGAAGGTTTGAACGGCGTGCCCGGTAAAGTCGAGGCGGCGCCGCCGAAACACATGTCCAGCGCTGTCGGCCAGATCGTCAATTTTCTCGGCACGCTGCAAAACGAATGGGCCGGCGCGCAAGCGTTTTCCTCGTTCGATACCTATATGGCGCCATTCGTTCGCAAAGATCAGATGCGCTACGAAGAGATCAAACAATGCATTCAGGAATTGATCTACAACCTGAATGTGCCGTCACGCTGGGGCACGCAAACACCGTTCACCAACCTGACGTTCGATTGGACCTGTCCGGAAGACTTGCGCGATCAAGTGCCGTTGATTGGCGGCGTCGAAATGCCATTTACCTACGGTGACTTAAAACCAGAAATGGATTTGATCAACCGCGCCTATATCGAGGTGATGACCGCTGGCGATGCCAAAGGCCGGGTATTCACGTTTCCGATTCCGACCTACAACATCACGCCGGATTTCGATTGGGATTCAGAAAACGCCACACGCCTGTTTGAGATGACCGCGAAATACGGTTTGCCGTATTTCCAGAACTTCATCAACTCAGACATGAAGCCGAACCAGATCCGTTCGATGTGCTGCCGGCTACAATTGGATTTGCGTGAATTGTTGAAGCGCGGCAACGGCCTGTTCGGTTCAGCCGAACAAACCGGCTCGCTTGGCGTGGTCACCATCAACTGCGCGCGACTCGGCTATCTGCACAAAGGTGATGAAGCAGGATTACTGAAACGCCTCGATGAACTGATGGACCTCGCCCGTGAATCACTGGAAATCAAGCGCAAGGTCATTCAGCAGTTTATCGATATGGGGCTATACCCCTACACCAAGCGTTATCTCGGCACGCTGCGTAATCATTTCTCAACGATAGGCGTCAATGGTATCAACGAGATGATCCGCAACTTCAGTGAAGACGCCTACGACATCACCAGCGACGAAGGCATGCAATTGGCGTTGCGGCTGCTTGATCATGTCCGTGCCCGAATGACGGCGTTCCAGGAGCAAACCGGCAACCTCTACAACCTGGAAGCGACACCGGCCGAAGGCACGACTTACCGCTTCGCCAAGGAAGATCAAAAGCGCTTCCCGGATATTCTGCAGGCTGGCACAAAACAATCGCCCTACTACACCAACTCCTCGCAACTACCGGTCGGCTATACCGATGATGCATTCGAAGCACTGGTACGCCAGGACGCGTTGCAATGCAAATACACCGGCGGCACGGTGCTGCACTTGTACATGAGTGAAAAGGTTTCGTCGGCGGAGGCCTGCAAGAAACTCGTGCGACGTTCGCTGGAGAACTTCCGTTTGCCGTATATCACGATAACGCCGACATTCTCGATTTGTCCGACTCATGGCTACCTGAGCGGCGAGCACGAATTCTGTCCGAAATGCGATGAGGAATTGCTGCAGAAGAAACGGGCGGTATCGGCGTGCTGCAATTAAACCACCACCAAGGAGCAAACAATGACCACACTGAAAAATGAAGAACGTACCCGCTGTGAAGTCTGGACTCGCGTCATGGGCTATCACCGTCCTGTTGCTGAGTTCAACGTCGGCAAAAAAAGTGAGCATCAGGAACGCAAGCACTTTGTCGAACAGCGTTGCCGTCAGTTTGACTGAACTAGTTGAACAGTAAAAATTCCCAGTCATACCCGCGAAGGCGGGTATGACTGAACTACGGCGGTTTCAAACTAATTCGGTGTGAGCACTCCAACCATGACAACCGAATCCCTGCGTATCGGTGGCTACACGCCGCTGACCACCATCGACTACCCCGGTGAGTTGGCGGCGGTGATTTTCTGTCAGGGTTGCCCATGGCGTTGTGCCTATTGCCATAACCCGCATTTGTTGCCCGCCGACACCGACAGTGGTGTCAGCTGGCTGCAGGTGCAGGCGCATTTGCAAAAGCGACGTGGACTGCTGGATGCGGTGGTCTTGAGCGGTGGTGAACCAACGGCGCAAACAGCGATTCAATCGACGGCAGAAGCCATCAAAGCGATGGGGTTCAAACTGGGTTTACATACCGGCGGTGCTTATCCCTCCCGTTTATCATCTCTACTACCGCTCTGCGATTGGGTCGGTTTCGACTTGAAAACCACGCCGGAACAATATGACTCGCTGACCGCCACCAGAACGGCCGGCGTGCGTGCCTGGCAAAGCCTCGAACACATCATTGAAAGCGGCGTCAATCATGAGGTGCGTATCACCGTGCACTGGCATTTGCTGTCACGCGCGCAACTTCAGTTCATGGCGGACTTGCTCGCTAAACGTGGCGTGAACAATCTTGCCGTGCAAATCTGCCGCACTAGTGAAGGCTACGCGCGTGAGTTGCCCGACAACCATTGGACAGACGACGATCGGCGGTTTATTGCCGAGGCGATTGCGCCACATTTTGAGCAATTGGCGTTGCGCGCATAAACCCCATTGGCTTGATTCGGGTCAAGCTACTCACTTCACAGAACCGGCAAAATCCTAATACTTGTATTCCAGATGCATTGATTATGCTCGCCCACAATATCCGAAGAAACTTTGGCGACCCTTACCTCGGCAAATCGCCGACACTCGGCGATGCCTTGGTCTCCATCATTCGCCATTTCGGCGGCCAGCGGGTATTTGGTGTTGGGGGTGACTTTGCTGCCGGGTTAATCGCCGCGCTCGACCCGCACCTGCAGGTGTTACCGGCCAGCAATGAAATGCATGCCGGTTTTGCGGCCTGTGCCGATGCCGAAATTGGTGGTATTGGGTTTTGCTTAACCACTTACACGGTTGGTAGTCTGCCATGCGTCAGTGCTGCGGCGCTGGCGAAAACCGAAAGCCTGCCGGTGATCTTTATTTCTGGTGCCCCCGGCGAATCGGAAGTGCATCAACACGCCATTCATCATACCGTACATCCAAGCAACGCCTGGCGTGTCGAATACGATGCCGCGTTACGCGCCTTTGCCGGTCTCGGTATTCGAGCCGAACGCCTGCAAGGTGCACGTCATCCGTCGCAACCGAACATTGCCGGTTATCAGTTTTATCAGTTGGTTAAACACGCCTGGCTGCATCGCGAACCGGTGTTCATCGAAATACCCCGTGATTTGGTGCAACAAAATACCCAGGCTTTGGCCTTACCCATCCTGCCGGAATTACGGGAAACACAGGAGCTGGTTTTCGACGGCGTCAAAGATATCGCCAACGTTATTGCCGACAAAATCAGTAAAGCCAAGGCGCCCTTGGTGTATATCGGTGAACAACTCAAATTGAATCGGGCTTTGCAGCACCGCTTGCTGGCCTTTTGCGAGCAATACCATATCCCCTACGCGACTAGCTGGTTTGCCAAGGGCTTGTTCGACGATTTTTCTCCACTTTGTCTCGGTAGTTATAACGGCGTATTCACGGATGCTTCCGCTCGCCAGTACATCGACAACGAAGTGGACTACGTGCTCGATATCGGTAGCAGCATTTTCGAGCAAGACACAGGCCAGGCATTCCAGACCTGCACCCATCGCATCGCTACGATGGAGAACAAAACCGTCGTGAAAAGCACACTGCCGCACGAACAGGATTTACGCGTGCTCATCGACACGCTGATGCAACAGGACTTGCTGGTCAAGCCTTACGCTTATCCTGTTACCAGCAACAAGCAGCCGGTCGATGACAGTCAGCCAATGGATTTCAATGTGTTGGCCGATACACTGAATGCACTACAACAGCACGACAACCATGCCTATGTGTACGTGCCAGAAGTAGGCAACTCCTATTTCGCCAGTTTCAGCCTGAAAACTCGGCGCAGCGCGCTCGGCCGCAGCTGGCTCGCCAACCCCTGGTATGCGGCGATGGGCACCAGCCTGCCCTATGCCCGCGTTGCCTGCGAACACATCAACAAGCGCGGACTGAATGACCGGGTGGTGGTCATCACCGGCGATGGCGGTTTTCATTTTCAACTGAATGAACTGATTCATTTCCAGAAAGAAAAATTGCCGGTCACGATTGTTTATATGCGCAACAATGTTTTTGATCTCGGCCGTTGCGGCGAAGGCCCCATTTATCACTGCTCGGATACTGGCTTTGATGTCCATGCACTGATCAAAGCTTATGGCGGGCAAAGCAAACGCTGCACAACAGTAGCGGAGTTCAAGCAAGACTTTTCGCTAGCGGTCAGCCAGGCAGAAGGCATCACACTGCTGGAAATACCATGCACACCAACAGCAGATCGGCAATGCCGTGAAGTATCGTTGCTGAACCTGTATATCCGCAGCCGCAATGGTTTTGCCGATGCCATCGAACAATGGCAGGCGATTTGCGGCAGCAAGCCATAACCGCATGCAACTGCATCATCACCTGAACAGTTTTGGTCAATACTTGCGCGCGCGTCATGGTGGCCGCGTGCAAAAACTGGCCTTGAATGTCGGTTTCAGTTGTCCGAATCGCGACGGCAGCAAAGGGCGCGGCGGTTGCACGTTTTGCAACAACGCCTCATTCACTCCGCACGCACGACAAGCGCCCAGTCTTTCAGAGCAATTGTCGTCGGGCCGCGCTCATATGCAGCAACAAGGCGCCACCCGATATCTCGCCTATTTTCAGGCCTACACCAACACCTACGCCGATGTCGAAACGCTGGATGCGTTGTATCGCAGCGCGTTGCAGCATCAAGATATCATTGGCCTTGCTATCGGTACCCGGCCCGATTGTGTACCCGATGCGGTGTTGGATTTGCTCGCCCGATATCAAGACCAAGGTTTCGATGTCTGGTTGGAGCTCGGTTTGCAATCGGCATTCGACAGCACACTGAGGCGAGTCAACCGTGGTCATGGTTATGCCGAATATCTCGATGCCGTGCGACGAGCACGAAGCCGAAAAATTCCTGTCTGCACGCATTTGATCGTCGGCCTGCCCGGTGAACAGGCCGAGCACAGTCTGTGCACCGTCAATCGCGTGATTGATGCCGGTGTCGATGGCTTGAAGCTGCATCCGTTGCATGTCGTCAAGGGCTCACAACTCGCCAACGAATGGCGACGCGGCGAATACCAACCAATGAGTTTTATCGAGTACGTCAATCTGGCATCAGAGATGATCCGGCGCACACCGAAAAGCGTGTTGTTTCACCGCGTTACCGCGACGGCACAAAACCAGTTGCTGCTAGCGCCGGATTGGTGTGCACACAAATGGCCGGTGATGAATGCGATTGGAGAGAATCTGGCGCGCTTCGGCGGCCAGGGTCATACGCTTGCTGGCATTTGATGTTTGGGATGCCATAGGAAAGCTTACTTTCATGTCATACCCGCGTAGGCGGGTATCCAGTCTTTTGAAAGGTCACTGGATTCCCGCCTGCGACCTACAAGGATGTAGGAAGTGTCGCAACGAGTATGGAACTCGTGTGACCGCGGGAATGACACATAAACTGAAATATTCTTCTTGGAATAAATATGGAATTAGTCTGCCCAGCCGGCAACCTGCAAGCCCTGAAACTCGCCATCGAAAACGGTGCCGACGCCATCTACACCGGCTTTCGCGACGACACCAACGCCCGTCATTTTGCCGGTCTGAATTTTTCCGACGCCGAATACGAACAAGCCATTCGCTTGGTGCGCACACGTCAGCGCAAACTGTTCCTGGCCATCAACACCTTTGCCCAAGCCGGGCAATGGCCGCGTTGGCAACGCGCCGTCGACCGAGCGGCTGAGCTCGGCGTGGATGCCTTGATCGTCGCCGATTTGGCCGTACTCGATTACGCCGCCAATCGTTACCCGCAACTGCCACTGCACTTATCGGTGCAAGCCTCGGCCACCACCCAGGAAGCGCTGCGCTTTTATCAACGTAGTTTTGCGATTCGTCGCGCCGTGCTGCCGCGCGTACTGTCTTTGCAACAACTCGCCGCCGTCAGCAAAGAAGCGCCCTGCGAAATCGAAGTGTTCGGCTTTGGCTCGCTGTGCATCATGGCCGAGGGCCGCTGCCAACTTTCCTCCTACCTTACAGGCGAATCCCCGAACACCTGCGGTGCCTGCTCACCCGCCCGCTTCGTGCGCTGGGAAGAAAAAAACCGGATGCTGGAATCACGTCTGAATGGCGTATTGATTGACCGTTTTGCTGAACAGGAAAACGCCGGTTACCCAACGCTGTGCAAAGGCCGCTTTATCGTTGACGGTAAACGTACCCATGCACTGGAGGAACCGGTTAGCTTGAACACGCTGGAGTTATTGCCGGAGCTGATACACAACGGTATTCGCGCCATCAAGATTGAAGGCCGTCAGCGCAGCCCATCCTATGTGGCGCAAGTCACCAAGGTTTGGCGGGCAGCGATCGACGCGGCAACCCATGCACCAGAAAACTTTTCAAGCCGGCCAGATTGGCAGCAAGCGCTCGCGCAACTTTCCGAAGGTAAACAAACGACGTTCGGTGCCTATCAACGCGCCTGGCAATAGTTAGGAAGAAACGTTCATGCAAATCAGTCTAGGCCCCGTGCTGTACTTCTGGTCAAAAGAAAACCTGATGGAGTTCTATCAGCAAGTGGCGAACTGGCCGTTGCAACGGGTTTATCTTGGCGAAGTGGTCTGCAGCAAACGGCGCAGCCTGCGCTATCAGGATTGGCTGCAGCTGGCGCAAGACTTGGCCGATTTTGGTAAACAGGTTGTGCTGTCAACGATGACACTACTCGAAGCGCAATCGGAACTCTCGATGCTGCAGCGCTATTGCGACAATGGCGACTGGTTAATCGAAGCCAATGACATGGCGGCCATATCGCTTTGCACCGAGCGACAACTGCCGTTTGTTGCCGGCCCGCATATCAATATCTACAGTGCCCGAGCCATGGCAGTTCTTAGCAAACAAGGAATGCAGCGCTGGGTGTTGCCAGTGGAAATGTCGGCCGCGCAGTTCGCCGCGATACGCCATGAAGCGCAGCAACTGAACATCAACATGCCGGAAACCGAGGTGTTTGCCTACGGTTATATGCCACTGGCGCATTCAGCCCGTTGCTTTACGGCCCGCCATCACGACTTGCCGAAAGATGATTGTCAGTTCCGCTGTCAGGACGATGCGGATGGCATCGCCGTGTTCAGTCAGGAAGGCGAACGGGTATTTACCATCAACGGTATTCAGACCCAGTCCGGTAAAAAAGTGGATTTACGCGCGCAATGGTCAGCGATGCAAGCCTTAGGCATCGACGCGATGCGCTTCAGTCCGCAAAGCGAAGGCATGGCGGAGATGATTAACGCTTTCGCCAATTCGCTTGTCAGTGGCGACACGGCCATCACGCCACCGCTCGAACACTGCAACGGTTATTGGTTTGGCGCTGCCGGCATGGAAAACACCTTGGCGGTGTGAGGAAGATTCGACAGCTTCTGCCACCACCACGGCGCGTGACTCAAATCCACCCGATCCAGAAAGTTTTTTACCGACAGCGCCAACTCGGTATCGCCCTGCATCAGCAGCTTGCGCTGAAAGAACAAAGTGTCCGGATCAATTTGCCGATTGATCAATTGCGCGAAGTGCTCCAACTTGCCGTGAATGCTGGCATCAATCGTCCCGCGTTGAATGCTGACGATAAACTGGTTATGCCGACGGCTAATGCGCAACGCATACGGCAACTCATCACAAACAATCGCCAGCCACTTCCCTTGCAGCAACGCCAATTCCCCTTCGCGCAACGCGCCATGAAACCATTGATTCAGCATCCACTCCATAAGCGGCGCCACCAGCACCGGCGGCGTGGCGACACCTAATCGGCTCAGCCATGGCAGTAGTGATTGGGGTATAAGCATCGCACTCATTCAGTGTGCTCCCATATTCAAAAATCAAGTGCCGTGGGTAGAGGCAAGCTGTTGAACCACAGGTATCAGTTGTGCTCGAACCCGTAGCGATTCTTCGCTGGTGTAGCTTTGGTGTTGACGTTTGCCAACCCCCAATTCACTCAGCACCACGTGCGCATCCGGTTTCACGCCATGTCGTTGCAGGCTTTTGCGCACGCAGGCCAACGCGCAACCATCTATCGCCAAAATAGGCTTGCCCGCTGTGGCTTTGCGCACCAGTGATTTGACATCACCACCGACACCGGCAATGCAAGACATCGTCGCCATGCCTTCACGGTCCAGCGACACCGCCACATCATTGGCAAGCTGGGCAGCGCTGGAACAACCTGAGCAACTGTAAACGGTTGGCTTTTCGGATGGCTGTGGTTGTTTGCCACCAGCAGCCATCCGCTCTCGTTGCAAGGTCATCGCGTGTTGCGCAATCTGTTCAAACAAGCGCGCGACAAAGTCGCCATCCAACTGATGCGCTTCCGCCATCACTTTGCGTGCGGCCAGCATTGGCAACAGCCGCTCATAAGCCTGAATATCCTCAACTCGCGCTTTGCAGTCGGCAATGGCCTTAACGATCGCCAAGCGCTCTGCCAGCAAAACAATGATTTGCTGATCAAGCTGGTCGATTTGTTGCCGTAACACGTCGAGATTCACTGCGCCATTCACCAAGGTCTAAGCGCGTAGAGACTATCGCATCGCCTTGCTGGATGGTTTTGATCGAAGTCATCTTCACGGCATCTCTCACGTGCGAAAATCCTGATCAAAGCAGTCAATCCTCGGGTACTGTTCCGAAGCCGATTCCGCTGGGCGAAGCGTGTTTTACTCCCTCGCCCCTGGAGGGAGAAGGTTGGGGAGAGGGGGAAGAACTATGCGCAAAAGCGAAAACTTCGCCGCGTTTATATTTTCGGAGAGAACACCATGGCCCAACCCATCTTCATTCCACTGGAAATGGTCGCAAACGGCAAACCGCCCTACCCGCCTGTGTTGGCGCTCGGTTTTCGGCCATTTTACTTGTTGGCGGCCGCTTGGCTCGTGTTCGCGATGCCCATGTGGTTGCTGATTTACGGTCATGGTTTGATTTCGGAAAGCCATTTGCTTGGCCCCATCTGGCATGCCCATGAAATGCTCTGGGGGTTCACCAGCGCCGTTATCGTCGGCTTTCTGTTTACCGCCGTCAGCAACTGGACCAACCGCCCGACCCCGCGTGGCTGGCCATTACTTTTTATTGCTTCGCTCTGGTTGGCCGCAAGAATTCTGCTGCTCACGCCGTGGAGCGAAATCGGCGCGCTGGTGGAAACGCTATTCTTCGTCGCGGCAGCAATCGGCATTGCCCAGCCGTTGTTCCGCTCAGGCAATCGTCGCAATTATTTCTTTGTTGGTTTACTGCTGATTTTCGCTTTGCTTAGCGCCGCACACCACTACAGTTTATTAACGGATGTCGTCTGGTTTACTGCAAGGCAAATCGAATTCCTGATGCTGACCGTGGTGTTGCTGATCATCACCGTCATCACCGGCCGCATCATGCCGATGTTCACCGCTAATGCCATTCAAGGCGCACCGGTTCACAAACGCTCGTGGCTTGATCGCAGCGCCGTTGTCGCCACACTGGCAATGGGGCTTTCTCTAATATTTCTGCCAGAAACGATCAGCAAATGGATCGCGGTGGCAGCTGCATTAATTCATCTTTTCCGCTGGTGGGGCTGGGCACCGCATTGGACCTTACGCAAACCCATCGTCTGGATTCTGCATGGCAGTTATCTGTGGATGCCGATTGGATTTCTGCTTTACGCCATTCCGGGAAGCTGGTCACCAATGGCAAGTTTGCTGGCAACGCACGCACTAACAGTGGGCCTAATCGCTGGTCTTTGCATCGGCATGATGACTCGCACCGCACGCGGCCACACCGGCAGGCCGCTGCAAGCCAGCAAAGCAGAAGTCACGGCGTACATACTAACCATGGCCGCCGCCATGATTCGCGTGCTGCTACCAATGATCTGGCCAGAATGGTATCGCTTGCTGACCAGCCTTTCCGGCTTGCTGCTGACCATTGCCTTCGCGATTTACTTGGTGAAATTTTTCCCGTGGCTAATGCAACCACGCGCCGATCGTAAACCGGGCTAACTCGGTTACATTGCTCAAAGATAAAACAGGCGGCAAATAATCTGATGCCGATCGATTAAGCATTTTCTCTGTCACTCCCGCGAAGGCGGGAGTCCAGTCAATCTGTCCAAAGCTTCTGTTTTCCCGCATTCGACCTAAAAGGATGTAGGAAGTGTCGTGACGAGTATGGAACTCGTACGACCGCGGGAATGACAAAGATGTTGTTTGGTAGGAGAAGCTCTCTTAACTGACTGTCATTTAGTCGATTCGCCACCTGCTTCCTGCTCCTCACCCGTTACCCAAATATCACTTACTTTCTTTATGGTTTTCCTCGAGCCAATTTGACCTAAAGCAAATTCACTCCCTCACCAAATCGCGATACTGCCGCCAGCTTAATAACCTCACTTTAAGTAATGTCATTAGGAGTGCTTCATGAACAACAAATCCAAGTTGCTATTGGCCGTCGTCGCCGCATTATCCAGCTCACTCGCCTGCGCTGAAGAGTCACCATGGCTGATTCGTTTCCGCGTCGCGGACCTGTCGCCAGATACCTCCTCCAGCGCCGAAGTGCTGCCCGCCGACATCATCGATGTCAGCGACAAAACCATTCCGGACATCAACATCAACTACTTCTTCACCGACAGCGTATCGCTGGAATTGGTGCTGACCATTCCGCAAGAACACGACGTCACCGTCGGCGGCGCCAAAATCGGCACCTTCAAACACCTGCCACCGACACTGACCGCTGGTTACCACTTCAACACTGGCGGCGACTTCCGCCCCTATGTCCGGGCCGGTATCAACTACACCTTGTTGATGGATGAAGACATGGACGTAGGCGGCGCACCCGTCACACTGGAAAACGACAGCATCGGTTTTGCCTACGGCGCCGGCTTCGACTGGAAACTCGGCAGCAACTGGGTACTGAACGCCGACATCAAGAAAATCGCCATCGCCACCGATGTATTCCTGGCCGGTACTAAGATCGCCGAACTGCATGTCGACCCGCTATTGGTTGGCGTGGGTTTGGGGTATCGCTTCTAATTGAACACACAGGGCGGGTTTGACCCGCCCTTACTTTTAAAGCACCAGGATCCGTCCTGCATATTTCTTTATAAACTGCCTAAATTGTTGATATCCTTCCACGATTTTCACTTGGTTTCTGGGATTCTCTCCTGGGCTGGGAACTAGTAATATAAAAGCACAGTGTGTTGTGTATTTAATGCTGGAGCAAAGATGGATTTTCCACAGTCGCTGCCAATTAAGGAAAAATATCTTTGCCCGGCGTGCAGCAATCATATTGCTCTTGAGTATCTGAGAAGCAAGCAGATCATCTCATGCCCAACATGTACAGCGTCATTAAGTTCAAATTTTGAGTCCAGCTTTAAGATCGGACTACTTATTGGTTTCTTTATATGGCTCTTGTCAATATTGATTATCTGGCTTGCTCACGAGTTCGTTGAAAGATATAAGCTGGTTTTCTACCTTTTCTGGCCGATAGCATCTTTCTATGTTGGATATATTGCTTTCTGTTGCATGTTTAAGATTAAAAAAAATCCGTAATTGCTCCAACACATCGGTTAGCCGCGATCACCAAGTCGTGCTTGCTTTTACGCAGCCCTTCGCGCATATTCGCGTAAACCCGATCACCGGCCATCGACCGGCCGACTAGGTATTCTGTAAATTTATGCTTTTAACTAAACCCTGCCCTTGGTGCAAAAATACGTTTCTGCCCGCAAATGCCGGTAAGCGGCTTTCTACACAAAAGCCGAAATGGTATGGCTTCACAAAATACGTAATGGTTTGCCCTCACTGCAACGGAATTATTAAGCTCCACTGGAGAAGTTATGCATTTTTGGCACTAATGGCACCTGTATTTCTGTTAGTGGTCGGCGAGCGCTTGATGGGCATTCCCTTTAACCCAGGCTTGTTACATTGGTCATTAATTTTTCTCGCTTTTATCGGTGGCCTTTTAAGCACTATTCTGGCGAAGTTCGAAAAATCCAATGACACATAACACCGCGACAGGCTACCTCAGCTTTAAGTGCTCGGCATTATTTTGGAATCAGGGAGATACTAATGGCTAGCAAAATACTTTGTAGCTGTGGCGAGCTAATTCGAATAAATCTCTATGAAGGGAACAATCTACAGCTACTGGTTCCGGAAGACCTCACCGATGTTCCTGCTTTTGAATCACCTCAAGAATTCAATTCGTTTTTGGACAACATTCTGAATGCGTCATCAGTGGTTGTTATTTGTTCCAAGTGTGGGGTCATGTCCATTATAGGTCAGGAGCTGAGTATCAAAAGATACGTACCCGCAAGCACGTAATGAGCGTTCGTAGTTACACCATGAAAATCGTTTCCGTGGACTGCGCAACTACTGCGCTCTTGTTCGGCATTCAGCCTGAACCGTTGGCGTGACACCTAGGCGCAATAACATTTTGAGGAATATAAGTTGAAACTTATTCAATATTTTTTGTTCGCTATGTGTTTTTCTGTAAGTGCGGCACCGACCTGGGTAGATCAAAGCATAAATAATCTTCGTTCTGGAGACCCGTCGGTTCAACGAAAGGCCGCATCTAGGCTGTCAAGCTACTTTACTGACAATGGCTCTGAATCAGATCCTAAGATCATCGACTCAAACCTAGATTTGTTCTTTGAAGCCTTAGCTAATCCGATAACTGCAAGATCCTTCACTGAAATATTTGGTAGCAGATACATTTCTACAGAAGATGGAGAGTATTTTTTGTATTTAGATCGGGTATCTCCTGAAATAAAGGCTCGCTTCATTGAACAAATCTTGAGGAACCTCCAATCCAAAGACCGACGTTTAGCGGAGGAATCTGCCGATGCCCTGATTAACCTGACAAAATGTAAATATGAGAGTGAAATCAAAAAACGGGAAAAAGAAGGGAAAAAGGAGGGGAAAAGCGAGTTTGCGTTTGAATCTGTATTAAAGAGTCTCGCAGCTAAATGTGGCCAAAAACCGTAACTAAAAAATGATCATCGGTGATTGCTATTGAGACTGTCCAGAATTTTGTGTAACTGGCGGATTTACACCTTCACGCGGTCTTCGCCGAACACGATCAACAACTGATTCAGTGCGGCTTTCCAATCGTGTACCGGCATCGTCCACTTTTCCGCGATCCGATGCAAGGTTAAGTACAACACCTTCAAGATTGCCTCGTCATTCGGGAAGGCTTTCTTGGGCTTCAACACTTTCTGCAAGCTGGCGTTGAGTGATTCAATCGCGTTGGTCGTGTAGATGATTTTCCGTATTTCCGGCGGATAATCAAAGAACACCGTCAACCGTGTCCAGTTGTTACGCCAGCTCGGCCCAATATGCGGATACTTCCCGCCCCAGTTCTGTTCAAATTCAGCCAGCGCCCGCTGTGCTTCGCTTTCCGTTGCCGCTCGATAAATCAACCGTAAATCGGCCGCCACGGCCTTACGCTCTTTCCAAGGGACGAAGTGCAGCGAGTGACGCACTTGATGGACGATGCATTGCTGCACATGGGTCTGCGGGTAGACCGCATTAATCGCTTCCGAGAAGCCTTTAAGGCCATCGACACAAGCAATCAATACGTCATTGACGCCGCGATTTTTCAGTTCATTGATAACGCTTAACCAGAACTTGGCGCCTTCACTGCTGGCCAACCATAACCCTAAAATCTCTTTCTCACCGCGCATGTTGATGCCCAGCGCTACATACACGGAGCGATTGCCGACCATGCCATCCTGCCGCGACTTCGTCACCAAGGCATCGAGATAGACAATCGCATAAGTCGAATCGAGTGGTCGCTTCTGCCATTGTTGTACTTCATCCATAACCTGTTCGGTCACCTGGCTTATCAGCGCCGGTGACACCGCGTTGCCGTAGGTTTCTTGCAGGTAGTCGTGAATGTCACGCTGACTCATGCCGTAAGAGTAGAGTCGCACGATGGCGTCCGTTATGCTGCCAACGCGTCGTTGATGCTTGCCGATAAACCGAGGTTCAAACTCGGCATTCCGGTCACGTGGGACTTCGATATCCAGTGGGCCATGCTCGGTTTGCACTTGCTTGGTCGATCGGCCGTTACGTGAATTACCGGAGTTGCGACCTTTGACGGCGTGTTTGTCATAACCCAGATGCTGTTCCATTTCGGCCTTCAGCGCCCGCTCCGCGACCTGCTTGAACAACACTTTGGTTAGTGCCTGGAAGTCTTCGGTTGATTTGCAACGGTCTAATAATTCATCAAGTGTGGTATGGGTGCTGACAGGTTTTTCTGGCTTCATAATGCTCTCCTATTGAGGATATGATGAAGCCAGTTACACAAAAATCAAAACGGTCCCTTGCTATTTATCTCCATCTATATTCTTGCTCACTAATTCGCGCACTCCATCGTATTGGACATAGAGACTCTTCCGTCCGAAGCCGCTACGCGGTTTCGGACCTACCAATCCAAAACACTATTGCGCACCGCAGCATAAAAACTCCCGTTTAAATCCCCCTTTTGACTTGGCTGGTACGCCAGCCCCTGCTATACCTTCACTGGAATGAGGTCTGACCAAATCGTGATATGGGTCCGCTCATTCGCCTACGTCGTGCGTGTTCTGCTGGTCACCATCTGAGCCCTGTTTCTTCGGTTCGCCTTTGCTCGTCGTCTTTGGTGTTGCCGCTCGGCGGTTTTTCACAACGAAAACGTTCACAGCACTTTTCGAGGAATCTCATTATGTCGACGCTTCTTAGGCGCTCGCAGAGCGCATCGCTTTTTTTTATTCGCGGTTTTATTTTCCTGGCATTGATCGTCACTGGCAACGCGATGGCGGGCTACCAATATCAAGATGGTTTGCGCATCAACAGCCATGATGGTGTTCGTCTAGCGGCCAGTGTGTTTACCCCTAACGACGCGAATTTCGGTAACCCGGCACCGGCCGTGGTGTTCATTAATAGCTGGGCGTTGGAGCATCACGAGTACTTGTTGCAGGCAGCGAAGCTCGCCGACAAAGGTTATGTGGTGCTGAGCTACGCCACACGCGGGTTTGGCGTTTCGGGCGGTCTGGTGAATGTCGCCGGGCCGGATGACATCAAGGACGCGCGCGCCGTGGTGGATTGGTTGTTAGCGAACACGCCGACTGATCCGTCGCGCATTGGTATCGCTGGTATTTCTTACGGTGGTGGTATTTCGCTATTAGCCGCAGCGAATGACGAACGCTTGAGTGCCGTAGTGGCCATGAGCGGTTGGGCGGATTTATCGGCGTCGCTATATGGTGGCAACACACCCGATATGGTGTTCGGAGGCATTCTGGTTGGCGCGGGTTACTTAACTGGCCGGATGGACCCAATCATCGCCACGATGTACGGCAATTTGTTACGCCACCAAAACATACCGGAAACCTTGGCCTGGGCTGGGCAACGCTCACCGCAAACCGTGATTGATGCACTGAATGCTCGCGGTGTGCCGATTTACATCAGCCATAACTTTCGCGATGAATTGTTCGAACCCAATGCCAGCATGCGCTTTTTCAGCGAATTAACCGGCCCGAAAAAACTGGATTTGAACTTGGGCAATCACGCGACCGCAGAACTCGGTGGCCTGTTCGGTTTGCGCAATCATGTTTGGAGCAATGTGCAGCGCTGGTTTGATCAATGGCTGCGCGGTCAAGACACCGGCATTCTTGATGAAAAGCCCGTGAGTATGGCCGTAAAGCTCGACCAACAACGCGATGAGTTTTTAAGTTGGCCCAGCGCGGAAGTGCAAAATAAAGCGTTTTACTTAAGCCCACGTGGCTGGTTCAGCAACGGCGATTTACGCACCTCGCCAAACAACGATTACGGCAACAACACCTTCAACTCAGGTTTGCTTTCCGGTGCCACCGCCGGCATTCCGGTAATCAGCTCGACGTTCGAAGCGCATTTGCAGGCACCGATTGTCAGCTTCATTCCCGGCATCAATCGCACACTGGCCCTGGTGTACGAATCCAATCGCTTTAACGAGACACAGCGCATCCGTGGTGCACCTACTCTGTCGTTATGGTTACGGCCCAGCAACGAACGCTTTCAGACCATCGCCTATTTGTATGACTTGGATAACTGGGGTTTCGGCACCTTGATCACCCACGGCCCGGTCACCGTGCTCGACGCCGTACCCGGCCAAGACCGGCAGGTGCAAATTGAGTTGATAGCCACCGCCTACGACCTACCGGCGGGTCACCGCCTGGCCCTAGCCATCGACACCGCCGACCCGCAGTACAGCCCGCCTACATTGGGGTTTTATCAGCTTACGGTTCCGTATAGTGGGTCGAGGCAGTCGAGGTTGGTGGTGCCGGTGAGGGAGTGACTGACTTCAAAGACCGTACAGAACGGATGACTTGGCTAGTCATTGTATAGATTATGGCTTAGGAGAATGTCGGGGTGTTCCCGCCATTCTTTTACGTCTATCAGTCACCATCCGTAATCTCGGTGAACGCCAAAAGTAAAATCTTGCTGACTCTCAAATACCATTATAACTTCAGGGGATTTTAGGCTTCTTTAGGAACCAGCTGAGTGCGTCAATAACTATCTGCAAACGTGATGTGAATCTAGGAAAAGGCTTTTCATCCTATACAGGAAGTGTACCTGTTGCAGTGCAACCACGCATTTAAGCGTCAAGGACGTTGAGTGCCAATACAGAAGAAGACACCAAGACTTAAATGTTGGCGCTATATTCCCGAATATTGCATTGATTGCTCCCAAGAAATAAAGTAAGGGCAATGGTTCAACCCAAGATGAAGCTTTAGCAGTATCAGGCAGGACGAAGCGATGTGGGCATCGTTTAGAAGTCATGCCAGTCGGACTGTGGTGTATTTTATGGTGATTTTTTAAAAGGATGAAACCATTTTTATTGGCTTTTCGCAGCCCCGAGATAGCAATGTTCGGAGACAGATAGAATGGTTTATAGGCTAGTCAATCACTCTCGTTGTGCCGTCATCTATAGCAGAGTTAGCGTTCCTTGGTCACTTTGGCTTAAGAAATAAACGTGTTTTGGGAGAAATCAATGCAGGTGCAGAATAACCCGGCAGGTCGCTTGCACGATATCCTTAGCGCTGCCCGTCAACACCCTCCAAAAGAGCCAGCGCGTAAAGTTTGGGCCAGCATATTTGACATTACACCTGAAGACACTGGCACGCTTCTAAAAATGCTAGCTGATCTTATCGATTTGGTGCATGAGACAAAGGCAGCCATCCAAAAGCTAGATGACGTTGATCAGAATCTTCATTTAAAGCCATTCAAAAGAATAGAAAGCGCGCTATCAACGTTCAACTTAGACGCTAGCTGGGAGCATTGGAAGAATCAAATTGATGACTCTACATTATTAGGGCTTCAGTTCAGCGCTGACAAACTCTCACGACTAAGTGGCACCACAAGCATCCCTAATGACGAACTAGCAAATCTCCGCAGCCAACTTGATGCATTGATTGGCTTTGTGGCGGAATCGAGTTTGGTGCCAGAAATAAAGATATTCATGCTCCGCCACCTAGAGCGACTTCGTCACGCTTTACTCGCATACAGAGTTCGTGGCCTTGATGGTTTACAGGAAGGTTTAGAGACTATTGTCGGCTCATTCATGCTCAACTCCGAAGCAGTGAAATCCTCCGCAACAACCGAGGAAGAAAAAGAAGCGATGAAAAAAATCTTCAATCTTATTGATCAGTTCAATAAAGTCGTCTCATTTGCTCGGAACGCTAAGGAGTTGGCAAGCCCTGCGATTCAGCTACTTACTCAACTTATTGGGCCTTAGTCCAGCTGGTTCTGCATCCGCGTAGCCAGATCTGCCCTATTTCGCTACCAGCCTAATCACTTCGCTTTCGTTCACCCTCCGGAGATGAATATGCAGAGAGTTGCTTTTTTTGTAGACGGGTCAAATTTGTTTGGCTCGCTTAAGTCCATGAATCTCGAAGTAGAGAACTATGAGGCTTTGTATGAGTATGTGTATAAAGAGAGCGTTGAAACATGGCGATCTTCCACTCATGTAGCTGAGGGAGTCCCGACCCAACTTCGACGTGTATACTGGTACGTAGTTGGGGCAATAGATCAATGGGACCTTTCTCTACCGCAGTCTCAAACTGCACTTCGTAGAGGTTTCGATCAGGACCGAGAGGTGAAGAACCAATGGTTGGCAACTGTGGGAAAAACGGATCCGACACTTAAAGGGGATGCTCTCATAAACAAGGCGTGGACAGAGTGCTTTACTGACTTTAAGTCTTGGTATGATGGAAAATGCAATATTCTTGATGGTATGAAAAGCTTTCATCAAGGAGTTCGTATGGGGACAGATTTGATTGAAATGATTGAGTGCGGCCATTGGAAGGTAAACTTCATTAAGAAGTATGTTGAGGAAAAGGGCCTTGACACCTCGCTCGCAGTGGACATGCTCGCTCAGTCAGAGAATTATGACATAGCGATGGTAGCGTCTGGAGACGCTGATAGCATCCCATCTATCCAGTATATGAAAAGCCACGGGAAGCATGTTGGTGTGATTGAGTTCATCAACGGTACACCGCCAGAGTCAAAGGGAAGAGGCTTTTCTTCTCGATTGAAACAGCATGCGGACTTTGTTGTACGTATCTATGAAACGGAGTTAATTCGGCGCAAACTTGCGACGCGTCCAAACGGAAAATAGCAATATACTTTGTACTAGTTTTTTTGGGTCCGACACCGCTTTGCGGGTTCGGACCTACAAGGTTTCAGTGCCGTTAATCTAAAGCATTAGGTACACCAATGAAATTTTGGCGTTCTGTTAATGGTGGAGAGAATTACACCGTTACCCTACAAGGCAATCTGGTCCGCCTCACGAAGGACAGTGGAACTCCGGAGTCATTTGGGGGCAACGATGTGCACATCTCTCGCTTTCTCCGAAGCAATAAACTGCAGCAACATATAAAGGATGTTTTCGGGGAGGCTAAATTTCTTGAAATACATTATGCGGCTAGAGCGAAAGTAGATGAGAATATCTAGTCGGGACCAGTATAACGACTTCCGACGCACCTTACCTTGCAAGCACAATGACAAGCCATGAAAAATGAACCAAGTGCCAGACGATAAGCCAATGACCGTTGTAGATCATGAACCTCAATTTTGGTTTCTATTAGAGGCCGATGGAAAACTTCTTTTTGACATAAACTGCACAAGCAGCTTCATTGGCTATGAATTCGCCATGTTCTTAGATGACGAAGAAGTTCGTCAATACCAATCTAGAGGCCATCTGTATCTGAATGAGCTAGCTGAAAAAGTAAATTTTTCCGCACCAATAATGAGAGAAAGTCTTTCGCCGTACAAAAATAGATGCGTGACAAGGGAATATTCGGAATCCATCCTTCAGGCTGTCAGACGTTGGAAGAGTGCAAACCCTCCGAACCCAGGCGGTTAACATGCGCTCCACCAGAGTTCAAAGCGCCAAGCTTGAGACCTTAAGATATGGCACTCACAATAAAGCACATTGAAAAAACTCGGGAATCGTTTGGGGACTACCGTTATGGCATTTATCAAGATGGGCAACTGATCGCTTACTTCTGGCATGACTATCGCGGGGACGAAAATGGAATTGAGTTTGTAAATGGCGTGTCGGAGTATGAGCCAGTTGGACGCACCTGCGACTTTATTTCTGGTGGCGGCCCTCAACCGTTAGCTCTATCGGATCGAGCAATTGCGTATATAAATATGAAATGGCCAACGAACAGCGCCTAAGAAACAAAACACCGAACACGTGTAGCGAGTTCTGGGACATGACATTCCGTGGAGTTTATTCAGCCTAAAAGTAACGTCGATCTTCCGGGGCCCCTCTCCCTAGCATTCATTCGCGCCATCCATGGCGCTCTCCCTATGGGCGGCTTCGCCGTGCAAATTGCGATTCCCGCCAATTTGTCCCCCACGGGGGGGAGAACTGGGTCAGCGTATATCTGGTTTTTCTGCGTAATATGGAGCAACGACAAGAATATTTTCCGTAGGGTGCGTCATCACGCACCGTTTGGTTCGTTAAAGAAATGGTGGGTCATGACCCATATATGGACTCCTCCCATTTTGCAAACAACCGCCTCGATAAATCAGTGATATGACTGCAACCATATATTCGGTCTTTTGATGAGCTTTAAATTGCTCTGACCATGATGGTGGTTCGCTCGCTCCGTTCCTATCACCCTAGCGGCTTTGCCTCGCAGTGAGCCTATGGGTCAAGCGGGGTTCACGGAGCGACGGTCTTACCTGATTTCATCAACGACGTTTGCTTCGCAATCTTTCCTTGGTGTTACTTGTTTGCTTACTACTTACTAGCTTCTTGCATGCACGGGTTAGTCGTTAAGCGGCTCGTTGGTATTCAACATTGCGTGTCAGCATCGCGTACATGATGCGAACATTCTTGTTGCCAAGCGCCACCGTTGCGATGTTCTTGTTCCGCCTTTTGGCCAAGGCGTTTACCCACTGACTGCGTCTGTCATCCTTCTTCTCGCTCATCTTGATGACAGATCGCGCGCCGTGTATCACCAAAGTTCGCAATCGCTTGTCGCCGCGCTTGCTGATACCGCCGAGTCTTTCCCTCCCACCGCTTGAGTGTTGCTTCGGCACAATACCTAACCAGGCGGCCATCTCCCGGCCACTGCGAAACTGCTTGGCGTCGCCAACAGCGGTCACGATGGCTGACGCGGTGATGGGGCCTACACCATCGATTTGCATCAATCGATGCACGCGCTCATCTTCCTGACTGTGCTGTTGGATTTGTTGGTCAAACTGTTTTATTCGCTTTTTCAGCGCATCAAGTTCTTCGTACATGCCATGCAACAACTCCCGCATCTTTCTGCTCAGACCGTTCTCTGCATCGCTGACAATTGTCGGCAATGCCTTGCTGACCGCACTTACGCCAAGTGCCGAGATGACGATGCCATACTCTGCCAACAAACCTCGCACTTCATTGGTCAGGGCATTGCGGGCTTTTACCAGTCGCTCGCGAACGCGATGAATCGACTGCATATCCTGTTGTTCGATTGTCTTTACCGCAACAAATCGCATCGTCGGTCTTGATACGGCTTCACAAATCGCTTCGGCATCATTGCGGTCATTCTTATTGGATTTGACATACGGCTTTACGTGCTGGGGCGCAATGAGCTTCACCGTATGGCCCATCGCTGTCAGCGTGCGTGCCCAGTAATGCGCTGAACCACAAGCCTCCATGCCAATCAGCATAGGTTGCTGACGATGAAAATAGCCTTGCATCTGGCTTCTTTTCAGCTGGCGACGCACCACGACCTGTTCATTCTCATCGACACCATGCAACTGAAAAACGCTCTTTGCCAAATCAATGCCCATGCGGTTAATCTTCATCTCGGACTCCTCTTCTTGTTGACCGATTGTTTTCGCAAACTTCAGTCTGGCACTTTGATGCCGTAGAGAGGAGGAGTCCATACCATTACCCTACAAAAAACCTATTGCCATTCAAATCCTTTGATTTCCTGTTGTGCCAGCAGCCAGTGCAGGTAATGCGAGATTGCCTGTTGGCGGGCATTTTGTTGCAGGTAGGCGCTGATTTTTTCTTTGACGATTTCATACGGCAATTGCTTTGCCGGTTCGCTGTGCAGGACTTCGACGATGTGTACGCCGTAGCGGCTCACTATCGGTTTTTCGATTAAACCGGCTTCGGCTTGAAACAACACCGTTTCGAATTCGGCGACGGTGCTGCCTTTACTTAGTTGGCCGAGGTGGCCGCCTTGTTGTTTCGAGGTGCAGGCGGAATGTTGTTGTGCGAGTGATTCGAATTGTTGTGGGTGTTTTTTTAGCTCGCTGATCAATTGCTCAGCGCGTTCGGTCGCGGCTTGTATGGCGG